>LCOA01000037.1:3664-5026 GCA_001002405.1 Candidatus Amesbacteria bacterium GW2011_GWA1_47_20 | reverse complement strand
TAAATCGAATATTCGTCAATGTTTTTAATTTTGATCTTTGAACTTTGAATTTGTTTAGAAATTAGAAATTTGAAATTAGAAATTTTATAGTTAATCTCTGCCACAATCAGTGGAGTATAAATCCACCCTACTCCTAAAATGGCCACTAGCACCAACCCGGCTCCTGCCTTACGTAACACCCAAGCAATTCTCTTCAAATCACCAATCAGTCTCCCCACCAGCAATGTTTTTCCTAGTGGAATTTCTCCGGATCTCATACCCAAAAGTTACGGGCCAACCCGCGCATTCTCCATCCTGCCATCGCCAATCCTCCCAGTCCCAATACTTCAGCCCATAAAGGCACTCCGGTTTTAGGCGTAGTCGTCACCACAGGTCCTGGGGTTGGCGTCGAAGTGGGGGTCGTCGGGGTTGGAGTGGGAGAAGGAGTCGGCGTGGGTGTCGGAGTCGGTCTTGGTGTAGGTGTGGGTGTGGGAGTAGGTGTGGGTGTAGGAGTAGGTGTGGGGGTAGGTTCACTCCGGCAATCGCCCCCATAATATACCAGATATCCTTTCAAATTTGACGCGTCACAACTCCATCCCCCATCTCGGCAATTCTCGTCAAACACATCTACCTGCGCCGTTTTCCCGCAGGCTACATCCTTCACATTCTGAGACGTAGTCCACGTGCTTTCATTCTCCCGGCACTCGCCATTCGATCTCCTCCCGTCGCACGTCCATTTCACCACATGCGCACCCGTGCACACTCCACTATCCAAATTGCAACTCGCTGGACAAGAGTAACTAGTCCCACCAATTCCACTACCACAAACATTAATATATTCTGCCCGCACCACCCCTGGGATTATTGCCACTATGGAGAATAGTAGGCCTGCCCTGCCTACCATCCTCCATGCTGAAAATAATCCTCCTGCATTCCTGAATGTAAAACCGGCAAATTTGCGGGCTATTTCGGGTAATTTTTTTCTTGACATGTTTTGCATAAAGGTGTTAGAACCGTCATCAAGTGAAATTCGCCCTTTCTGTCCGGGCGGGTGGATCTGCTAAAGAGCATTGCTACTCGTGGTCCTCAAAATCCAGCGATGGCGATGCTCTTTTTTGTGGCCTTAATCGTTTCCCGACTCGACAACGTTCTTGAATGCCAAATAGACTCCTGCCAACCCTTCTGTCGCTCCTACCACCGCTATTGGACTCTTTGTTTCAATCCCCACAGCCAACATCCCTAAACCAACAATCATCAAAACAGCGCTCGCCACCATCCTTAATCCTCTTTCTTTGTTCCATCGTCTACCTCCAAATCTTAGTAAAAGATTTTCCACTATGTCACCTCCCCAAACTCATGGAAATAATACCCTGATTCAAGCTG
>LCOA01000037.1:0-3622 GCA_001002405.1 Candidatus Amesbacteria bacterium GW2011_GWA1_47_20 | reverse complement strand
CTTGTCAAGAGATGCAATCCCATAGTTTTAGAGGCTCCAAAAACTCGCATCCTATAACATATATACTAGCCTCGAAATCTCTCTTTTACACACTCTGTGGATAACTATTCCAACAGCTTTTTGATAGCTGCGGATACCGATTTCCCCGACTCCGCCGACGCCACTCTATACCCCAACTTCTTCGCTTCTTTTATTCTCTTGTCTAATCCCCCCACCTTGCGCACTTCCCCCAACAGCCCCACCTCTCCTACCGCCGCAATATCCGCCGCTACCGTCTTATTCAGAAAACTCGATGCAATGGCCAGACAAATCGCCAGGTCTATCCCCCGGTCAGCCAGCCGGATCCCCCCGGTCACATTTACAAATATATCCATATCGCCCAAATTCAATCCCGCTCTGCGGGACAGCACCGCCACTAGCATTTGCAACCTGGCAAAATCAATGCCCGTAGCCACCCGCCGCGGCACCGCCAACTGGGACGGCGTCGTCAGAGCCTGAATTTCTACCAAGAGCGGCCGTGTCCCTTCTAGTACTACCCCAATCACACTTCCGGGTACGTTCTTTACCCGTTCAGCCAAGAGTAGCTTAGACGGATTATCAACACCTATTAGTCCCGTCTCTGTCATTTCAAATACCCCCACCTCATCCGTTGGCCCAAACCTGTTCTTAACTGCCCGGATCAACCGCAAAGCCTGGCTCCTCTCCCCCTCAAACCACAAAACGGTATCTACAATGTGTTCCAACACCCGCGGTCCAGCTATCGTTCCTTCTTTGGTCACATGCCCCACCATAAATAATGGTATTCCTAGACGCTTTACGCTAGACGCTAGACGCTGCGCCGCCTCTCGCACTTGTCCCACGCTCCCCGCTACTCCCGTCAGATCCTCTGTAGTCAGTGTCTGAATCGAATCAATAATCACCAACCCCGGCTTGGCCTCCCCGATCTTGGCCACAATCTCATCCACATCCGTAGATTCCAATAAGGAAACAGCAGAACGCACAAGGTCTCTCCTTGTGCGTTTGACCCGCAACGCCACTTGAGAAGCGGATTCTTCCCCACACACATATAAGACCGGACCTTCTACATTTAATGCCACTTGCGTCAAAAGGGTACTTTTCCCAATTCCCGGCTCACCAGCTACCAGCACCACCATTCCTGCCACCAAACCTCCCCCCAGCACGCCATCCAGTTCCGCCTCCCCCGTCTTCATCCGCTTTCCATTATAATTTGTGATTTGTTTCGTATTTCGTGCTTAGAATTTCGAGTTTCTGTGAAAGTTGTTTCTACCATCGAATTCCAACTTTCACAGTTAGGGCACTTCCCCGCCCACTGGGATTGAGAGTACCCGCACTGCTGACAAACAAACTGGCTTTTTGTTTTCATTTGTAGCCGACTGGTTTTTCGGTCAGCACGACTCCTAAGCTTAGTCTCCTTTTGTCCATGTCTACGCTCTCCACAAACACTTCTACTTCCTGCCCATGCACAAACACTCCGTATGGCGCGATCTTGGTCACTTTGCCCTTATGCTTGCTATCCACCGGATATTTGGCCGCCATTACTTTCCATGGGTCATCAGACAGCCGCTTCAAGGACAACGCCAATTTCCCATTTTCCTCATCCAACCCGATGACCATTACTTTTACTTTGTCCCCTTCTTTCAGAACCTTGTTCACGTCGTCCACCTTTTCCCAGGAAATTTCCGAAATATGCACCAAACCTTCCAACACGTCTTTTTTAATTTTGATCTCCACAAAGGCTCCAAACGGTACTAATCCTGTCACCACACCGTCGTATATCTCCCCGTTCTTGACCACCCCCAAAGCTTTCTTTCTGGCCTCAATTTCCACCGCTTCCGTCACGGCTTTTTCACTCATTACCAGCCGGTTTTCTGCCCGATCCACTTCAATCACTTTTACTTTCAAAACCTGCTTGTCCCCTACCTCCCGCGATAATTGCGAAGACGGGATAAATCCATACGCCCCGTCGGTTTCCACCAGCAACCCTCCCCGCGTGGCCTCTTTAACCTTAACTTCAATAATCTCATCGTCCTCGTGAGCTTTTTCTAACGCTTTCCACCGGCTGTCTTCCACCGCCCGCCGCAAGGACAAAATTATCTGCCCCGAATCGCTCTCCGGACTCACCACCACCCCCGTAATCTTATCTCCAGGTTTAAGTGCCCGCAAATAATCTTTGCTTGTCTCATATTCCCCCTCGGCCACCACGGCTTCCATCTTTCCGCCCACATCCACAAATACTGTCCTACCAGCTAACTCTGTCACCGTTCCTTCCACCACATCTCCCCGCTTAAACGTCTTGATCGTATATCCGGTAGCCGCCAACAACTCCTCCATCGTGGAGGGTACCTTTTTACTTTTTACTGTCTTTGTAGCCAAAACTCATTTCCACCTTTCTTTGAGAATACGGGCATTATATCAAATATTTACCCTACTTGGTCAATCACTTGCTCCTATATTTACTACAAGATATAATAAGTAGCATGGACCGAATCAAAATCGCCGACAGATTGATCGAGCTGATGTACGGTCCCGGAGGCCCAAGATCTTTACGCAACGCCTGTCAAATACTCGAAGTATCACTAAATACAGCCATAAGATTGCTGGTATATTTCGACGCTCCAAAAAGCCCGTTTGACTTCACAGAATGGAACTCGAAATCGTCTGGACCAGACGGATATTTAAGTAAAGAGAGAGAGCCTGTAGCAAAAAGTGACCCGCCTTCTAATTCGGATTAATTTCGGGCCTCGCCCCAAGTTTTTCCAAAAGACCTTTTCTCTGCTCAACTTGGACCCTTAACCTCGCCATCATTTGCTCAGAAGCCCCAGTCCGCACATACCACGGCTCAGCAACTCGCTCTATCCACAACAGATCTACCTCAATTAGCTTTATTAAAGCGAACTTCATCAACCCAATCGCCGCCTGCATGGTTAAAGATTATACCCTCGATTTATCAAGAGTCAATTCTTCTTTCACTTTCTCTCTTTTGGGCTTTTTCCGAATCTGAACTTTTTGAGCCCTTGCCCTCCACCACGGCTCACCTCCCAAGCTCTCCATAACCGGATCCAACGCAAAGCCTTTGCCCCATTTTTCCATTTTCTTAACCGCCGCCCGATCCCTTTCTGGATCAAGCTCTACCTGCCCACCTAACCCTTTATTTTCTGCCATATTCCAAGTTTACCAGATGTTTTTCCAAATCCACTTTCTCCCCCACAAACTTCACCCCTTCTGCAAGTAATTTCTTTTTCTGCTCCCCGGCGCCCCCGAAAGCGTAACTCGGCGCCAGTGATCCATCGGCAAACACTACCCGATGGCACGACACGTTTCGGTCTTTATTCGCGTGTAGTGCCTGACCTACCCGGCGGGAATCCCTTGTACCCAAAATCCTGGCTATCTGGCCGTAAGTCGCCACTTTTCCAGCAGGAATCTTACTTACCTCCAACCAAACTTTTTCGAAAAAATTGGACATCTTGTGTTACCGCCTGATTCCACATAGGCTGCAAATTATGATCCGCACCGGGATACACTACGTAGTCGGCTTTCATTTTCTCAACTAACTCATCCGACCATTTTTGCGGCACGGACTCATCTCCACTTCCCTGCTGCA
>LCOA01000036.1 GCA_001002405.1 Candidatus Amesbacteria bacterium GW2011_GWA1_47_20 | reverse complement strand
AGCGAGGGCTGCAGCTAAACCCAGGCCCGACTCCACGAGCAAAAGATCCCAGCGATTTGACACTGAAAGATAGGCAAATGTGAGGAGGGCGTTGAGGGCAAAACCTCCAACCATTAAGCTCTCTTTGCTAAACCAGCGGTCGGAGATTTTTCCGACTAGAATTGAAGCTATACCTCGAACTATAAGATATCCTGACCAAGCCCAGGTGACATCCAAAATACTGCCCCCCACGCGGTTGGCAAACATGGCAAATAACGGGCCAAACATGCCTTCGGCTAGACTCCAGAGATTGTTGCTGACCAGAAGAATTTTCAGAGCTTTTCTGTCCATAGAAAGGTATTTTACCGCGAAAAGGCGTGTTTGGGAAGTATAACCGAAGAATAACCGAAGTATTAGCGGGTTTCGTAGAAGAGGGTGACGGAAGTGGAGATATCGGTGGAGCCGGGTTGGATTTGGGTGTCTTCTGCTTTGGCGTACATCATGGGCAGAGGCCGTGTGTCCCCCGCTGATTCTTGGATGTTGACGATTTTTCCTAAAACAATACCCGCAGCTTTGGCTAAATTTTCGGCCTTGGTTTTGGCATCTTTGACGGCCAGTTCCCGGGCGTTTTGAAGAAGCAGTTTTTTCTTGTCAGCATCGACAGTTAATTGAATTCCACCTATTGTATTGGCGCCTTTGGCGGTGGCTGTATCAATAACTTGATTGATCTTGTCAATTTCCCGAACGGTAATGGTCAGATTGGTGCTGACCTGATATCCAGAAATGCGGGTTTGATCGTATTGGGGGTAAACGGAATAGTTAGATGTTTTAATATCTTTATCCTTGATGCCTAAATTCTTTAATTCTTGAGATATGGCGTTAATTACTGAGTTGGCCTCGCTTTGAGCTGCCTTGACGGTGGGCCGGTTGATGGTGATGCCCAGATCTACAATGGCAGTATCCGGAACAACGGTGACTTTGCCTTCTCCTGAAACAGTGAAGAAATCTTGTTTTTGAGAAACGACGGAAGAAACAGGAATACTGGGACCAAATCTTAAAAGCAGCCAGACGGCTACGAAAACAACTACTAATTTACTCCACCACGAATTCATATATTTATGATACCACAGGAGGAACCTTGCCTTCGAGATTAAGTTTGACCCATTGTTCGAGGCCGGCGGGAGTCCATAATCCAGTAAGAATAAAGCGTTCCACATCAGTTCGGTGTTTGTCGGGGGTTGATTTCATGATTCTGCCGACTGGATCGGCGGCGTAAATGAGCTCTTTGGTTACTCTGGGAAGAAGTCTGCCAGTGAGTTTGTCCCAGTTGTTTCGGTTACGATTAATAAATCCGGAGGGCCAACGTGGCTCTATGGAATATTTGGATATTTCCTGGTGCTGTTTTTGCTCTTCCCCAGCTCGAGATCGGGCGAGAGTAAGAGTTGCATATAGCCCTAGGTGTTTCCAGTATTGCTGAAGAATGAGAGCATCCTGGTAACGTTTGTAAATGGTTTCAAATGACTCGTCAAGTTTTAACTCTGATGTGGCGGTGGGGTTGTCTTTTAGAATGTCGAATATTTTTTGTTCAAAGTATTGGGCTACGGACTCCTTTGTAGATGAGTTGACGTTAGTAAAAGCGCTTTTAATAAAATAGGGAAATGATGATGAAGCAGTAATGGCATGATTGGCGCTATGTCCTAATCCTTCGTGACCAAATTGGGCGAGAAGTTTTTCGGGGACGAGATAGACGGATTTGTGAAACATGCGTGTACAACCGATGGAGGTGATAGCCATGACGTTGGCTATCCAGTTGGTGTACGCCCGAGTTTCGATGGAATCTATGACTATGTGATAATTATCGAGAAAGTCACTTACTCCAGGTAACTTCAAAAAGTGATTACGAAGTACTGATTTGAGAGAAATTAAAGCGTTAAGGACAAGCGTTTCGGCTTGGCTTTTGAGTTCTGAAGATCCCATAAAGACCTTAACTTGGCGATGGGTAATATGTTCTTCGATGAGCCGTTGGTTGGCGGAGACGACTGCCGGTTTATTTTTGTGTAACCATTCAGGGAGAGAGTTTATATCTTGAGGTGGAATATTATAGATAGCCAGAGTTTCTTCTAGAGTGGGCACTTCGGAGGAAAGCTGACTGGATAGTTCCTCCTTTTCTCCGACAGCCCGTCGTTTTAATTCAGCAGTCAGCAATTCGTCAACGTTTTGAGGACTTTGTATATCAGGTAGCGATGAAATGAGGCGGTTGAGTTGGTCGATTATCCTTTGGGTATCTTCGGGATTAATTATTGCGTCTGGATGGTCGAGGTGTGCGTTTCGTTTCTCGATAAGCGAAAATACTTGATCGCCTTGACTAATGAGAGGGCGGAAGTCCACGACCTTATGTTACCATAATTTGGGGTTCTTCCAGTCTGGAAACTCGGGCGTTGATTGCACCGATTTCTTGATCTTGGGTGTTAATTCTGCCCACAAACCCGTCGATTTTGTTGAATAGTTTGCTTCTGACCCATAATTCGGGTATAGCAGATAGCTGTTTGGATAGGGATTTGATTGTAGATTGGGTATCCCTGATATCCGCCTTCAAAATTTTGACATCGTCCTGGAGGCCGTACTTGGAAATCCCAGCTCGCCTGATCTCGGTTTTAAAGTCTCTTAACTCTTCCCGTAGGAGCTTGAATTGATCGTTTTGGGAAAGTCTAGGCATCGGGTAGATGATAGCACTGGGCTTTGCCAGTTTGTCAACTAGAACTTTCCGTCTCTTTTTCCAGGCAGGTGACGGAGGCGACGGAGTCGCCTTTTTTGGCAAAACGCATGAGAATGACCCCTTGGGTAGCCCGGCCTAAACGGGGGATGTTGCGCAGGGGCAATTTAATAACTTGGGCGGATTTGGCAGTCAGAATAATTTGCTCAACCGTTTCGTCGATGGAAATACACGAGACAATTTTGCCGGTCTTGGGAGTAATTTCAGCAGCCTTGACACCCTGGCCACCGCGTTTTTGCAGAGGCCACTCTTTGACGCCGGTGCGTTTGCCTAGGCCATGTTCCATGACAATCAAAACGTCGGAAAAGACCTTGCGGCGGCGGTCGGTAGGGGCAGATTTGGTGGAAGGGAAGACTTCCATGCCGACCACGTAATCTCCGGATTTGAGTTCGATGCCGCGGACCCCCATAGTATCACGGGCTGTGAACCTGACATCTTCTTCTTTAAAGCGAATGGATTTGCCTTCGTAGGAAACCAGAAGTACATGATCAGATCCGGTCGTAGGTGTGACCCATTTGAGGGAGTCGCCTTTGTCCAACTTGATGGCAATCTTGCCGGATTGACGGATGGATTCAAATTCAGAAATCTTGGTTTTTTTGATGGTCCCATGGTTGGTGACCATGAGTAGGAATTTGGCCCCATCGTTTTTGCCTAAGGGCAAAACAGTTTCTAGCTTTTCGTCCTGCTCGATATTGATGAGATTGACTACAGCTTGACCTTTGGCCTGGCGGGAGCCCTCGGGTAGATCGTAGGTTTTGATTCTGAAGACCCGGCCCTTGTTGGTAAAGAAATAAATACTGTCGTGAGTGTTTGCCGTAAGAATTTGAGCTATTTCATCCTCGTCTTTGGTAGTCATGCCGGTAACCCCCTTGCCTCCGCGGTGTTGGGCGCGAAATGCGGAGGGTGATTGACGTTTAATGTAGCCAGTAGCCGTAATAGTAACTACTGTATCTTCGGAGGGAATCAAATCTTCTTCGGAGAAATCTCCAATCCCCTGTTTGTAAACTTTGGTGCGGCGGTCATCGCCGAATTTTTCTTCCAGTTCGGCCAGTTCCTTTTTGATGACAGAAAGAATTTTGGTGGGATGAGCTAAGAGGTCTTCCAATTCAGCGATGAGTTGTTTGACAGTTTTGTATTCGTCTTCGATTTTTTTGCGCTCCAGGGCGGCCAAGCGGCGCAGTTGCATGTCTAAAATAGCTACGGCTTGGAGTTCGGACAACTTGAAGCGATCCATCAAGTTTTGCTTGGCGACGTCTGAATCTTTGGACTCTCTAATAGTTTTGATAACGGCATCCAGGTGATCTAAGGCGATGACTAAGCCTTCTAAAATGTGGGCCCGGGCGCGAGCAACTTTTAAGTCGTATTGGGTGCGGCGGGTAATGACGGTTTGGCGGTGGCGGATGTATTCGGCCAGGATTTGCTTGAGAGATAGGGTCTGGGGAGTGCCGTCGACTAAGGCTACAAAATTAGCAGGGAAGGAAGTTTGCAGGGCGGTATGCTTGTAAAGATTATTAAGCAGGCTTTTAGGCTTGGCGTCGCGTTTAAGTTCGATGACTACCCGCATGCCGGTGCGGTCTGATTCGTCCCGGAGATCGGAAATGCCGTCGATTTTCTTCTGGTGCACCAGGTCGGCAATCCTAGCCACCATTTCCGCCTTGTTGACTTGATAGGGAATTTCGGTAATAACGATTTGGGATTTACCGCTTTTACCCTCTTCAATTTCGGCCTTACCCCGGACAATAATTTTGCCCCGGCCGGTGGTGTAAATTTCTTGGATTGCTTTGACGTCATAAATTGAGCCATAGGTAGGAAAGTCCGGACCTTTGACAAATTCCATCAAATCCCCTACTTCGGCCTCGGGGTGGTCGATAAGATAGGAGATGGCATCGACAATTTCTGACAAATTATGAGGAGGAATTTTGGTGGCCATACCCACGGCAATGCCGTCGGAACCCATGAGACTTTGAGAGTGGCATCGAAATTATTGGTCATGCTGACAGTTTCTTTTTCGATATCCAGCATCAGTTCCTCGGAGATTTTGGCCAGTTTGGCTTCGGTGTAGCGCATGGCTGCCGGGGAATCTCCATCTACTGAACCGAAGTTGCCTTGGCCATCGATGAGTGGATATCTCATGGAGAAATCCTGAGCCAGACGGACCATGGCGTCATACACTGGCATGTCTCCGTGGGGATGGTATTTGCCTAAAACTTCTCCGACGATTTTGGCCGATTTGGTGTGTTTAGAAGATGCCTTGAGACCCATGTCCCACATGGCAAAGAGAATTCGGCGGTGAACCGGCTTTAGGCCGTCGCGGACATCGGGCAGAGCCCGGGCGACAATGACGGACATGGCATAATCCAGGAAGTTTTTCTGCATTTCCGTGGTAATTTCCACGGGCTGAATTTTGCCAATATTCTGATCCATAATTACTCTCTAATTGTAGCTATTTTTCGGCCGCTTTACCAGGGGCAAGTAACCCCTATGTTGTTGTAGGGATTGTGTTCCACCTAAGAGGTGGAACAATACTCTGAAACAAGGAAGTTGGGCAAGGAGTAAAATGATTTGTATGGAAGCCCCAAATGATTTGAAGAGACTTTATAAACATTGGGAGAAACATTGTCGCGGCGGTGAGAAAGTTAACCTAAAGAATGTTGTTGACAACGGTATTTTCAGTGACGTACTCGATTTTGCGAAGGAAAGGATGGAGATATGGGAGAGAAAGAGCCAAAACGCTCCCCGTCCTTGGACGGGTGATGCGATTTTGAATAAATACCGGTTTTGTAATGTGTATAGGGAATTGGATCGACAAACTATTGAATTTCACACATTGTTGTTTGGGTTGAGATCGAACTTGTCACTTTGGATGCTAAATATGTTCTATTGTCGCGGGGTGTGTAAGCCAGATACCATAAAGATGACTGGCCTACTTTCTTTTGACATCCGTCAAAATCAGAAAGTTTACAAAACACTGGTAAATCTGCCAAGGCCGAAATATGGAACGGCCTATGTCTTTCCGGTGAGTGTATTGAAAAAAATTGGGTGCCATAGTCGGGAAGAGTTTTGGTGTTTTTATCTGCCTGAAAAGATTAAAAAAATGGCGGCATTGGTTTCTGCGTGCAGGGATGCGAACGTGTGGGATACCGTTGAACGATTGACCGATATTTTGGGGGTTAATTTGAGATTTCATTTAACCGAACTGCTAATTGATGTGGCGTATCAGTATCCAGGATGTGTTAATTTGTTTGATCGGTTTCCGGTGGGTCCTGGAGCTAAGCCAACCTTGTCCCAACTTAGTAAGAATATTTCTGCAGAGGAGTTGGTTGTTTTGTTGTCTAGGTATTATGTGCCAAAGTTTCCTTATTTGACGTTTGGCGGACGAAAGGTAAGTTTGAGCGCCGAAAATTGGGAAGGCTTGGCCTGCGAATTTCGAAAGTATTCTAATCTGAGGTTAGGAATTGGCAGGAAGAGAATCTTTACGAGAGTATAGAGTCAAGAGATAGATGAATCCAATGACGCCCACAATGACAAGAAAGTCTACTTTTGAATGATAATATTTACTGGTATTTAATCCGAGGTCGTTTAAGAAAACGGGCCACTCTTCGAGAAAGATTCCCAAACCGATAGCCGCTGTTACTTTTGGTTTAAATAGTTTTCGTAAAAAGAGGAAATTTTTTTCATTTCCCAAAGTACTGGATAACGAGAGGGGCGATGAGGAGGGCGACGATTTGAATGATTTTCATCATGGGATTGAGAGAGGGGCCGGCGGTATCTTTGAGAGGATCACCCACAGTATCACCGACGATAGCGGCTTTGTGGGTGTCACTGCCCTTGCCCCCAAAATTGCCGTCTTCAATATATTTTTTGGCATTGTCCCAGGCGCCACCGGCGTTGCACATAAACAAAGCCAGCATCAGGCCGGATCCAACGATGCCTCCCAAGAACCCTCCTAAGGTTTCGGCACCTAGAGTGCTAATAAGGAGTGGAGAGATGACAACAATGGCGGCGGGAATGACCAATTCTTTTTGCGCAGCAATGGTGACAATGGCAATGGCCTTGGAATAATCAGGTAGAGCTGTGCCTTCCATAATGCCTTTGATGGTTCTAAATTGGCGGCGGACTTCTTCG
>LCOA01000035.1 GCA_001002405.1 Candidatus Amesbacteria bacterium GW2011_GWA1_47_20 | reverse complement strand
ATTTTGGCGATGGCGGTGGCGGCGGCGCTGACCGGATTTTGGAGCTTAATATTTTTGCTGGGGTTTTGGGGGTGGAGCTTTGCATCGTTTGATGCAGGAATAGTGAGAAACTTACTGTTTCCAACCCTGGTGGTCGGCGTGGGAATTGTAGCCAATTTGGTATTTAAGTATTTGACGGAGAGCCGGCAGAAAAAGTTTATTCAAAAAGCATTGGGACAATATTTATCCAAACAGGTAATGACGGAACTGCTGGGGCATCCGGAAAAATTGAAACTGGGAGGAGAAAAGAGAATGATAACAGTGCTGTTTTCGGACATTGCTGGGTTTACGAGTATTTCAGAGAAAACTTCGCCCGAAGAATTAGCAGCTAAACTAAACGATTATCTGACGCGCATGACAAAAGTTGTTTTTGACCATCAAGGAGTGTTGGATAAATATGTGGGGGATGCGATTATGGCCTTTTGGGGAGCACCGGTTCTTCAAGCAGACCAGGCACTGCAAGCATGTCAGGCGGCCCAGGCAATGCAGGAGGCGGTGGGCGAGTTCTCGGTGAGAATTGGCATAAATACGGGAGAGATGATTGTGGGGAATATGGGAAGCGAGATGCGATTTGATTATTCTTTGTTGGGGGACAATGTAAATTTGGGGTCGAGGCTTGAGGGTCTTAACAAGGAATACGGAACAAAAATAATTATTGCCCAATCAACGTATGAAAAAATAAAAGATAAATTGCCGGCTAGACTTCTGGATACGGTGGCGGTGAAGGGGAAAGAATTAGGAATTAAGATTTATGAATTGGGGAGTGGGGGGCCGGAGGATTTTGAAAAAGCGCGGAAGTTGTACGAAGAGGGGAAATTTGCGGCTGCAGCGAAACTATTTAGCAGATGGCCAAATGATGGTCCGAGTAAAACTCTTCTAGCCCGCTGCCGGGAACTGATCAAAGTTCCATCTAAGAGGTGGAATGGAGTTTTCCATGCCACAAGCAAATAATGGTAAACTTTGGGAAGGAGGATGATGAAAACTGACTACTTAGAAGTGGCGATTAATGCCGTTAAGAAAGCGGGAGAGATAATTGAACACTATCGCTTGTCGGGGAAAGACATGATTTTAAAAGCCGATGGATCGCCTGTTACGATTGCTGATAATGAAGCTGAAGAAATTATCATCAGCGATATAAAACAGAGTTTTCCCGACCATCGTTTTTTGGGAGAAGAAACAGGTGGAAGTGTGAAAGAAGGAATGTTCCCTCTTTGGATAATTGATCCAATTGATGGTACAAAAAATTATTTGCGAGGCATTCCTTTATATGCAACGCAGATAGCTTTGATGAAAGAAGAAGGATTGGTGTTGGGGGTATCCTATGCTCCATTTTTGGGGGAGCTTATGTATGCAGAGCGGGGACATGGGGCGTTTTTGAACGGTAAGAAGGTAGCGGTTTCGACGGTAGGACAAATGGCAGAGGCTTATATGAGTTATGGAGGAATAAGCCATTTTGATCATATTGGGAGGATACCGAGTTTATTAGGTTTAGAGAGGGCTACTCGGGGACATCGGGGCTGGGGAGATTTTTGGGCTTATCATTTACTGGCACAGGGGAAGGTCGATATAGTAGTGGAAGCCAGAATTAAAATTTGGGACGTTGCTGCGGCTAAGGTGATAGTAGAAGAAGCTGGGGGCAAAATGACAGATTTAACGGGGAAGGAAGTGGGTTTGGAAACAACTTCGATTTTAGCCACTAATAAGTTGTTACATGAGCAAGTGATGAGTATCTTTAGTGTTTCGTGAATAAAGCAGGACACATGGCTCTGGTAGTTCCAGGGTTGAGAGATCAGATTGTTTTGCACCAACTTTTGACCGTCGGGTGGAAGTTTGGTGGAATTGTGCCGGTAATCTATCGGATGGGGTGGCATGACGGTGAAAAATTCGAAGACAAGTTGGGAAAATTATTGGCGGAAATAGATTTATTGCGGCGTAGAGCAGATAGACTTTCATTGGTGGGAACCAGTGCGGGAGCAGGTGCGGTGTTAAATGCTTTTTTGGAGAGAAGAACAGTAGTTTACAAGGCGGTTAATGTATGTGGAAGGTTGAGACCGGGGACAAGTGTGGGGGTTCGGGGTTTTGACGAGCGGACCAAGTCCAGTCGATCTTTTAGGGAGTCGGTGATGAGATTTTCTGAAAAGGAGAGACGGTTAAGTGCGGCAGACAGAAAGAGAATTTTGTGTATCTATCCATCATTGGGTGACGAGTTGGTTCCGAGGGATACGTGTGTGCTGGAAGGAGCCAATAATACTTCAGTTCCAACGGGTGAACACATGTTTAGCATCGGCATTGCGATGATGTTTGGTTACGTGACGAAGTTTCTCGATAAAAATGAACGAGGCTTATGAACTAATTGCTATGGGGTTGGGTTTGGTAGCGGTAGGGTTGGGGATTTGGGGAGAAACTCGGATGAGGCGGAGGGAGAAAGAATTGAGACGGATTCTGACGGAGGCAAGGATGCTGGCGGGTATACAAGTGCTTTACCAGGAGATGAGAGGTCGTTTGGAGAATTCGGTCAGGGAGAGAGTTAACTGATTAAGGTTATTGGGCTTGACAGGCACCACGGCTTAGTGAAGCTGTTCCACCTAAGAGGTGGAAAGTAAATAATGTTAGCCCAACTCAAATGTGGTGACTCCGAAGATTTGATTGTAGGGTAGTTTGGGGGCAGGGCCAAGGTACATTCTGGCACAACCGAAGCATTCCTTCATTTTGTAAGCACGAGCGAGTTTTAGGGCTTCCTTGTTTATTTCCGGAACATCTAGATAAATCTTTTTGCCGATCGCAAATGACGAAAGGGCCTTAAATAATTCGTGGGCGACGTGGTAATTGGGTGCAAACAATGGACCGATCTTGAATCCTTTATGACATTTCCTAATGACGCCATAGCCCTTGATGCGTGATCCTGTAACATATTTGAGGGCGTGGCTGTCTTTCATAAACAACCAGCCTTTGAGAAATTTTTCTCGGTCAAAGCCGAAGAATTTTTTGTCTAATTGGTTCAACAATTTTAGATCCTGGGGAGCTATTTTTTGGATGGGTTTGGGATCATATTTAGCTTTTTTGGCTACGCTCTCCATTCTTAGATTCCGATGCGAAAACTTAAAGCCCCACTTTGAGTAAGTTGGTTGCATGTTAAATACCCCGTCGATTCCAATGGCGGCTCCTTTGTCTAGTCTTGACATGAGAGTTTTTAGAAAGTACTTGGCAAGTTTGGTTCCTAGTTTTTGATTTCGATACTCTGGCTTGATGATAAAAAAGCCTCCAAAGCCAAACTTACCATTATATGAAATCCCAGATACGCTTCCTATCATTTTCCCATCTTTTTCTAAGACCATGAACCCTTTGGGGTCTGTTTGCCAGAAGACGTCTGCGTCGTGAAGCCCTGGGTTCCAGCCTTCTTTAGTAGCCCATTTGACAGCAAGATCCAACTCTTTACGTGTAGCTTGGCGAATTTTGTAGTCCACCTTGGCCATATGCTACCTCTAGTAGATTGCTTTTGCAAACCGCAAGGGTTGGGGCTAAACTTTGGACATGAGTTGGGTGGGAATTTTGTTGGCGTTGGCGGCGGCGTTTTTTGCGTTTAGCTGGAGAATCACGGTTCGGACGAAACTGAAGCTGGGTAAGAACGACATGGCGTTTACGGCGCTGGTGGACTTTTTTGCGGCGCTGACTGCGGCAGCTTTTATCCCCATATTTGGATTAAGGCTTCCCGCCAATGTAAGTTTGCTAGGCATTTTTCTGCTCTCTGTGGTTTTTAGCGCGGTTGGGGACTTTTTGATACTGTACGCGACTAAAAATGCGGACACCGCTGATACCAGTATATTAATGCCCTTGAGTAACATTTGGGTTTTATTGCTGGCGGCGGTTTTTTTGAAAGAACCTCTCTCAATGTTTAAAGTTTTGGGGGTGGTAATGATTGTTTTAGGAAGCATTATCACTTTAAGTAAGGGAAAGAAACTGGTGATTAATAAGGGAATTGTGGCGGCGTTTATTTACGGATGGTTGATCACCGGAACTATTCTTATAGATAAGGGCATTAGCAGCAATTTTTCTTTACCGGTCTATAGTGCAGTCTTTTACTTCTTATCGAGTTGCGTTCTGACTTTGCTAACGGGGAGACAGCCAATAAAGAAAATCGTGGCAGAGTTTAAGATTAATAAGTTTTGGAGCGCTGCGGTGGGTGTGCAATGGGCGCTATTTTCACTGACGCTTCTTTTTGCTTATAGCCAGGCGGAGGCGTCGAGGGTAATTCCCATAATGAGAGTGTTTATTGTGATGGTGACCTTGTATTCTGTGTTTGTTTTGAAAGAGCGGGAGAGAATGTGGCAAAAAATTGCTGGGTCATTAATTGTGACGGGGGGAGCTTTGGTATTGGCGTATCTCAAGTAGCGGGCTTGACAGGCACCCACGCATAGGATATCATCGGACTTACCTTTCGAGGCTGACTAATTCATGAGAACTTTGCTTTCTAAAATAAAAATGACCATTGTGGGGTGACCGCGGTGGGGAAAGCAGCATGAGTGAGCCTCGTAAGAGGCTCTTTTTAGTTGTGAACCCGGGCCCGTAGTTCAACGGGTAGAACATCTCATTTGCAATGAGAAGGCAAGCAGTTCCCCGGCGTCCCTTTGGGGAGGCCGAGACGAACCTTTAGCGAGGTTTTCTGGCACCTTGAAAAGTGAAGAGAATTAAGTAGTAGAGCCGCATTAATATACATTAAAGCAGACGATGGATGCCTAGGATGCTAGAGCCGAAGAAGGACGTACATGGTCGCGATAGACGTCGGGGAGCTGCCACGAAGCTGTGATCCGGCGGTGTCCGAATGGGGAAACCCTCCCGATGGAAGCATCGGGGAGCCACGCGCAAGCGTGAGCGGGGAACGCCTCGAACTGAAACATCTAAGTAGGGGCAGGAAAAGAAATTACAAAGATTCCGTAAGTAGCGGTGAGCGAAAGCGGAAAAGTCTAAACTTATGCCGCAAGGCGTGAGGGTTGCGGGATGTGCCAAGGGATGAAAGAAAGATAATTGAACTGCCTGGAAAGGTAGGCCAAAGAGCGTGACAGCCGCGTAAGTGAAATTTTTCTTTCCTCAAGGCCAATTTCCCAAGTACCATGGAGCAGATACTCTGTGGGAATCCGGGGTGACCACACTCCAAGACTAAATACCCTAGCATACCGATAGTGAACTAGTACCGTGAGGGAAAGGCGAAAAGAACGGGCAAAACCCGAGTGAAATAGAACCTGAAATTGTCTGCTATCAAGCAGTGAGAGTCCTTCGACCGCAAGGTCTCGGGATAATCGCGTGCCTATTGAAGAATGATCCGGCGAGTTTTCGTTCAGTGCGAGCCTAACCAAGTTTAACTTGGGGAGGCGCAGGGAAACCGAGTGTTAACAGCGCGATTAGTACTGGATGGAAGACCCGAAACCTGGTGAGCTCAGAGTTACAAATCTGTGAGATGACTTGTGGTTAGGGGTAATATGCCAATCGAACCAGGAGATAGCTGGCTCTCCCCGAAATATATATAGGTATAGCCTCCCTCCTTCGCAGCTTTCAGGTAGAGCACTGGATAGACTGTGCAGCGCGAGTTGTGCAGTTTAATCAAACTCCGAATTGGAATGCTTCGGGAGGGGGAGTCAGAACGACCCGGCTAAGCGGGCCGCTCTAAAGGGAAACAACCCAGACTGTCGTCTAAGGTCTCTAAATGAATACTAAGTGTGAAACGAAGTCAAATTTCTCAGACAACCAGGAGGTTGGCTCAGAAGCAGCCATCCTTTAAAGAAAGCGTAACAGCTCACTGGTCGATTTGGAAGTTTGGCGCGAAAAATTTACCGAGGCTAAGTATTCTACCGAAGATACAGATGCGCGCAAGCGCGTGGTAGGGGAGCGTTGAGAGAACAGTGAAGTCCTTCTGCGAAGATCAGGATGGAGTGATCTCAAGTGAGAATGCCGGAATGAGTAGCGTAACCCCGATGAGAATTCGGGGCGTCGAAAACCCAAGGTTTCCCCCGCGACATTGTTTGACGGGGGGTGGGGGTGAGTCGGCACCTAAGGCGAGGCCGCAGTTGGCGTAGCTAATGGACGAGCCGTAGATATTCGGCTACATGGTGAATGTCGTCACGTGGCGTAAGCCACGCGTGCGCAAGCACGAGCAGTTAGGGATGGACGGGATAGGAGTAACCAGATGTTGTTGTGATATATGACATCTAAGCCATAAAATAGTTGGTCTTGGAAAATCCAGATCGACGTTTAATTGAGTGGTGACGGGGAGTTGGGGTCGCAAGACTTCGACAACTTGGTGATCTTCAATCCTCAAGAAAAGATTCGTAACGAGATATTTATCATGCCGTACCGCAAACCGACACTGGTGGGTTGGTCGAGAAGACTAAGACGATCGGGAGTAGGTAGTTCAAGGAACTCGGCAAAAAAGCTGGACGTAAGCTATGCAAGATGTCCTGCCCCGCATTTGCGGGGCTGCAACAAAAGAGTATTCCGCGACTGTTTAACTAAAACACAGGTCCGTGCGAACTCGAAAGAGACGGTATACGGGCTGAGACCTGCCCAGTGCTCGCAAGTCAAGTGGATGAGTGAGATTACATCAAGCTCTGAAATGAAGCCCGAGTGAACGGCAGCAGTAACTATAACTGTTCGATGGTGGAATATGCGCCGCCATCGTGAGGTAGACAAACCTCCATTAAGTGCCCCTTTTACCTTTGGGGTGGAAATGAAAATTTGACTATATGCTGGAACGTCTGAGAATCCCAAACTAGTTTGACTTCGGATAATATTCGGATTAAACTGAAAATGTTATGGGTGCAGATAATCAGCAGGAAAGACTAGATCCGTGGTGGATTGTAGGTTTCGTAGATGGCGAAGGGTGTTTTTCTGTAAGTACTTTTCGGAACTCTACCCACAGAAGTGGCTATCAAACTTTATTTGAGTTTGTGGTTACCCAAGGGGAGAAAAGCAAAAGTGCTATGGAAGCAATCAAGAAATATTTTGATTGTGGAGGAATTTACATCAATCGCCGATACGATAATCATAAATACAATCTGCTGAGATATTGCGTGAGGAAACAGGAGGATCTTAGAAATAAGATTGTCCCTTTCTTTCGCAAATATCCTTTACAATCGGCTAAGCGAAAGCAGTTTGAGCTGTTCTGTAAGCGTTTAAAGGTCTAGAATCCTCACACACTATACGTCAGACATCGTAGTAATACGTAAAGAGATAGTGGCGTCTGCATGGCGACATGCAGTTAAGATTAAGCAAGCGAAGTTCCTTGTCAGGTAAGTTCTGACCCGCATGAAAGGTATAACGACGGAATAACTGTCTTGAACTATCACCCGGCGAATTTGAAATGGCTGTGAAGATGCGGCCTACCTCTACT
>LCOA01000034.1 GCA_001002405.1 Candidatus Amesbacteria bacterium GW2011_GWA1_47_20 | reverse complement strand
CAGGTGTATTATTTTACAGGAGAAACAGACAAGGCGCTGGCAACAAGAATTATTTTGGAGAAACTTTAAGCGTAAACTGTATCAGTGGTTCGAATGACAGACTGGGTTAGACCGCCGGTGGTGATAGTACCGGTGGTTTTGAAGGGTACAATTCTGTAGCTCGAATTCTTGACATTTCTGATCTCAATGACCACTTCTCGGTCGCCGGCAGTACTGTCGTAGGTAAGAGTCACGGATTCGATTCCGGGTGATGCGTCTGAACCGCTAGCCTCGATAACATCTAAGAAGGGAACAAAAAACTTATCGGCATTGGTATAGGTGACAACGAGAGCGTTAAGTTCAAAAGTTTCCGTATTTGCCCAACCCGATCCAGCAGATAGAAGTGTTGTGGTAAGGGTATCTTCATCGGTAATTGCGGTGACATAGGCCCAGCCGCCAGCACCGTTGGTTCTTCTGATAATGTCTCCAACTTGGATAGCCCAAGTTACAAACGTGGCACCTGGGGCGTCTAAAGTCTGGCCTGTAGAAGAAGCGCCCGCTGTTCCGGTCCTTTTCGGACTGGGGAGAGAAAAAATGGCAGGGTCAGTCGTACTATTTCGGGAGACAAATCTGTAGCGATGCTCTTGTGTTGGCGAGTTGTCGACAACTATAATTGTTCCTGATGTAGGAGTGTCGAGAGACATAGCTCCAGTGTCCCTTTCAAATGTAATATCTCCTTGGGCATTATTGACGTTATGTGAGGTGTATGTGGTTTTATCTGGTAGGGTGGTTGTCCCACTTTCGAGATATACTGCAATTCTGTCGTCTTGCCTGGTGTTGCTAATGGAAACGGTGATAGCGGTATAAGGTTGGCGTAGGGTGAAAGTATCCTTTGCGGCATTGGTATCGGTTAATTTAATGTTGTTATTATCTGCAGTTTGCATTCCTTGTAGCCATACACCAGTAGCGCCGAAGAAAGTGCTTCCAGCCAGAGTTCCATAGGGTGCAGTTTTAGTGGCGGAGTACGCAGGGTCTGCTTTGATATATTCTTCGGCTGCTTTGGTAGTGATAGCGCTACCGTTACTGGTATAGATGGTACGACTGCTGACATCCTGTCCGTCACGGACGTAGAACTGCAAATAAGCATAGATATCTGAGAGGCTGCGGCCGGCCTCATAGATACTTCCACCTTCAATGAAAACTGAATAAAGTGCGCCGGTACTTTGAAGTGAGAACTCGAAGTTTTGGGTATTGTCGTCGGTCAACCCAACAGTACCAACGATTTGACAAGTTTTAGTAGAAATATTGCCTGTGATTACGGTAGTGGCAACGTTTAGATTTGTTTCCGCAGTTACGTTTCCCAAAAACATTATGCTGGAACCATCGGAGTAAATCATAATTGCTTCTCCTCCAGTCCAGGAAACACGCTCTCCGGGGGTAAACGTTCCGGAGAAGGTACCTACCGAGACAGTCCCGTTCATGTGGGCGACGGTAACGTCGGAGTATCCGGAAATAATGGTGGTGGGGGTGATGGTGGCGTCGAGGGTAACGTTGAGTAGGGCCGACCCGCCAGCGGCGGCGGTAATGACGTCGTTGTCGACAAACTGTTTATAGAGAAGGTCTCTAGTAGTACCGGTATAGGTACGGCCGTCGATGGCGCCATGAGTGTGATAGACCTGAAGAAGCAGTTTTCCTGAACCTGTATCGCTTTTAAAGGCTCTTAATATTCTTTCGGCAGTAGAAATGGAGCCGTCGACGGGTTTGTCACGGTCACCTGCGATAGGAGCGGTGGTTTCGGTGTCATATGAGACGATAGTATCGCCGACTTTGCCGTTAACGGTAGCGGTGCCTAACTGTGTGGCACCAACATAGATAGCGTTAGTGTCGGCGGGCGAACCGCGTAGTCCCCGAAGAGTTATATAACCTGAGGTTGCCGACCAGTTGGTATGGGCAGTAATTTCTGCATACCATGTAGGAGGGGTGGCGCCACCGGTAGCCACATTTTGAATAATAGTACCGACAGTGTAAGCAGGATTGCTGACGGAAGTGTAAAACATATAGTATTCACCTTTGGTAATATTGACTGTATCAGAAGAGGTCTCAGTAGCGATTGGGGTACGGCCAGATTCTGTAACAGTTGATTCAACGAAAGTGTAGGTGTCACCTGTTTGGCGGACGAGAGTGGTGAAGGCTCCGCCATTGATTAACGCTCCTCCGAGTCTGATAGGAAAGAGAATATCAATTGTGCCCCGATCCCAGTTGGTAAGATTACTCCACTCGGCGATGCGGGTTCGAGTGCCGCTGACGGGGTGGTTTTGGTAGATATAGACTTGCGGGTCGGGTGTTCCAGCAAAAGAAGCAATGGTAAATAAGTTGAGGTAGACTTCTTCTCCGCTTACGCTTGGGCCCAAGGTGTTGGCGTTGTAGTTACCAGTTCCGCCGGTGACTAAAATATCTGATGTAGCGGCGATGGCAGCGGGCACTGCTCTGGTGTCTCTAACCCAAAATCTGGCTGTCGTGGCGGTAGGGTAGTTGGCTTTGAAAGAAAGTAGTGGTCCGACAGTGACGCCGTCATCTGTGATGGGTAAATCAAGGTCTCCTGCGACAAATGCGGCTGTTTCTGCATCGACATCCATCATATAGACGGGGTCGGCAACAGTGGCATAGCCGGATGTATCAATCCCCCCGCCAGTCAGAAATTGCAAAATATCAGAGCCATCGCCATTATCCAAAAACCAACCATTTAACATAGTAAAAGAAGTAGGGGTGTTGAAGCGGATAGGGGTTTGGTAGGTCAAATATCCAGGTTCGTCAAAAGTGTCCATCAGATACGAATAGAATTGAATTGCTGTCCAGACAGTAGTTCCTGACGTATGTCTAATGACTTTGGTTTTGGGATAGATTGTGAAATCGTTTTGAATAGCCATAGTTTTAGTTTAATCCTGCCACCCGGATTTTGGGATTCAACCTTTTAAAGTCTTTGACGGGCATACAATCTGTCCAAGGACGGGCACTTAAAATTGTGTATTGAACATATTTATTATTACGCATCACGCCTTTTTTGTCATATTCTTCATAAGTTACAATTTTTAGATCTTCTACGTCCTTTTTGTCTTTTGTATGTAGGTTGAAGATTTTCATTTTAATTTGTCCCAAAAACTCCCCTTTTTGGTCGGAGTAACTTCAACTTCTTCTTTTTTTGCTTCTTGAACCCGCTCTTGTAGATCATTGGTAATGAGTTTCTTTTGGGATGTTCTGGGTTTAACTATCTTGGGGGTTTCTGTTTGAGTAGGGGGTTTTGAAAAGATTGATTTAGGTTCAATCCAGACGGCCCTGTCGAAAGACACTAGAGATTTATTTAACTCATCGCCTAAATCCACAATGTCTCCAATTTTGTGATCATAGTATGGATAGTGAATAATTTTGATCTTCATGTGCTTCATTTACATTATATGTGTGGGAGAGACAAGTCCATAGGGAATATCGCAGAGGTTGAACTATGCCGTCTCGGTTTATTGTCCGCAATCTGCGGGAAAACTGCGTTTATCATATTTACAACCGGGGAGTGGGGGAGGAAAAGGTCTTTAAAGACGCCCAGGATTTTAGAGTATTTCTGTTTTATTTATTTGTGTATACCACCCCGATTGAAAAGATCATGCAGAGATATTCGGATTTACCCAGAAGATTGAGAGAAAAGTCTCTGCTGGGTAAATTGGAAATAGTAGCTTATACTTTATTGCCCAATCATTTTCATTTGATACTTTGCCAACACCAAATTGATGGCATGCCCAGGCTGATGAAACAGGTAGTTAACGGGTTTACTGCGTATTACAATCAAAAATACAAACACAGCGGAGCTGTGTTTTTGGGCAGATACAAAGCAGTTGAAGTTTCGGAGGGTAATTTAACTGATTTGGTACGCTACATTCACCGGGAACCGGGAGACGATTATGAATGGTCGAGTTATGGCAGATATGTAGGTAAGGAATCCTTTCTAGACTGCGATATAGATGAAGTTATGGATAAATATAGTACCCGGGAAGAATTTATCGGTTTCCATGAAGATACTGGCGGTTATACAAAGAGTTTGGAAAAAATCAGGTCTATTTTGATCGAGTCCTAAGCCGCCACAGGGTCTTGGGTAACTCTTGGTGTTTTATTCCAGAAATACTAATACTAGATTTCGGTCGATTACCGCTTGACAATTAGCGCAAATCGCTCTAATATCGCATATATGAATATAATTAGAACCATAGAGGCAGATATAATTGATAATTTGCAAAATACAACCAAGGGAGTGGTCATATATGGAGCAAGACAAATTGGCAAGACTACTTTGTCCAACAAGATAATTTCAATTTTGGGCTTAAAAACATTAAGAATAAATGGAGACCAGAGCCTGTATTTAGATGTTTTGTCGAGTCGCGACATAAACAAACTAACAAATCTGGTAAGTGGTTATGAGATGTTGTTTATAGACGAGGCTCAACGTATCGCTGAAATAGGAATTAACTTAAAAATAATATTAGACAATTTTCCAAAACTCAAAGTATTGATTACCGGTTCTTCGGCATTGGATTTGAGAAGTAAAATTGCAGAGCCACTAACAGGCAGAGTTTGGTCATACAGGCTCTACCCAATATCGATTCATGAATTAAGATCAATATACAACCAAGTTGAACTAGATTCTCATTTGGAAGAAAGATTGGTCTATGGCTCATATCCTGAAATATTTAGCATCCAGGGATTTAATCAAAAAAAAGAGTATCTACAAAATTTATCAGATGCTTATTTATATAAAGATCTTTTGGAATTCGGGGGTTTAAAGAATTCTTCAAAAGTTAGGGATTTGTTGAAATTGCTGGCATTTCAAGTTGGATCACAAGTTTCTTTGTCCGAATTGGGTAGCACCTTGAACATGAGCAAAGACACGGTTTCCCGGTACATAGATTTACTTGAGAAGTCGTATGTTGTATTTAGAATGTCTGGGTTTTCCAGAAATTTGCGCAATGAGGTTGGAAAAATGGACAAAATCTATTTTTATGACTTGGGTGTACGGAATATTCTAATTGACAATCTTAAGGCAATCAGAGATCGGAATGATATCGGGCTGTTGTGGGAAAATTTTTTAGTGGTAGAGCGTTTGAAAAAATTGGCTAATAGCAAGAGCTTATTCAGCCATTATTTTTGGAAGTTGTCTAGTGGAGCGGAGATTGATTTAATAGAAGAGAGGGACGGAGAATTATATGGTTTTGAATTCAAATGGGGTAAAAAGAACGTAAAGGCGCCAGCTAGTTGGCATACTGCATATCCAGAGGCTGAATTCGCCTTCATAAATCGCGGAAACTTTTTGGAGTTTGTATCCTAATCCGCCACTGGGTCTTGGGAAGTCCTGAGAAGAAAAAGTGTCTCCTCTTTGAGATGATTTTTAATCCAATATTTAGTCTGGTTGTCAACCAGCTCACCCATGTTAGCCAACATTGATTCTGATGAGACGTTCTCAATTGTCTGAATACATCTTTCTAAATATTGGGAATAAGAAATTTGAGTATGTTTTTCAATTAATTTAGTATTTACTACCCAATTTTGTTTGAAAAAGAAATGGACGTCAAAAATATCCCGGTTGGCCAATTGTTTTCTTTCAGTCAGAGCAATTAATTTATTGGCGAACATATCCGGCTGAGACATAACGCGCATAGGAATACCTAAAAATGCCCTGGTTTCATATTGGGAGACGATAGATCTTTTGGAAATCTCAATTTTTAAGTTTCGTAATCCAGACTTGTATCTCAAAAGGTAAAAAAGAGTGTAGTGTTTGTTGGCTTTTTCTTCCAACGTGCCATATTCAGATAATAATTTTGACATATTTTCAAATACAAAAATCTCTTTTTCCGAATCAAGCAAATTAAAATCTAAGTCTATTGAAAAACGGGGGAGACCATATAAAAGATAAGCGGCAGTTCCTCCCTTAAATCCCAAAGCCGACCCCAATGAAGGATTTGAGTAAATACTTTTAAGCACTTGGAGTATAATTTGGCGGTGGAGGCTAGTGTTTAACATATGTTTCAAAACGCTTATTTAATGAGTTGTTGTGATAGATCGGTAAAATTTTACGGCATAAACCCCAATCCATATTATCAAGGTGGTCAAAATGGTGTTGGCCATCTAAATGCAACGAGTCTAAGAAAGCTCTTTCTTTGCTGGCCATCCAGTATGAACCCCAACTTTTGAGACCGATGGGGTTAGTGAGAATGTCATTACTGATTTTCCGGTAAATATATTTTTTACCATCGACAATTAATTCACGGGTTTGATATGTTAAAGAGTAAATCCGCTCATCAAACTGAAAGATCACTCCCTCTTGGGCCAAAACAGTTTCAAGACTGACATAAGAAGGAGCATAAATACGATTTGCCACCTCAAAAGGGGAATAAGATTTACCAGCTAGGACATAAAGACCCCGACGCAAAGATCTAAGGGTTCCAGTCCTAATGTAATAATTGATCTTGTTTTTTAGGTTATTGGGGTTAGGTTCATCCCAAAATAGGGCAATCTCCTTCGAGGTAAAGACTGCCTGATTTGATAGGTGTAGTCTGGAAGTAAGATTTTTCATTACTTCCAGCTTACAGAATCTATATGGTCTTGTCAAGTCGCCACTGGGTCTTCGGTGAGAGCCCGAAGATGACTGGTAAAAATTTTATTAATATTTTGACTAAAAGAATTCACAAATTGAGAGTCTGAAAAAAGAGGGGTAAGATCGTCTTGTAAAATTTGAGGATTAACTTGAGCGATTTTCTCCTTGAGTTGTTTAATTGCCACAGATTGAGAGAGATTTGTCAGTTCGGTAAGATACGTCCAATTGG
>LCOA01000033.1 GCA_001002405.1 Candidatus Amesbacteria bacterium GW2011_GWA1_47_20 | reverse complement strand
AATTAGTAAATACAAGTTTGAGCAAAAAAAGACTAAACTACTTAAATGAAGAAATTTTGGAATGATTGGAAATGGGTTATTTTAGCTGGAATTGCTATTTTTCTACTTGGGATTACTCTCAGACTGACTAACCTTACCATCCTTCCCGTTTTTGCAGATGAGGCGATTTATATTCGTTGGGCTCAAGTTATGGCCAATGAGCCAACTTTGAGGTTTTTACCCCTCTCTGATGGGAAACAGCCTCTTTTTATGTGGGTTTTGATGTTTATTGTAAGAAAACTTTCCAACCCTCTTTTTGCAGGCAGACTTCTTTCTGCGGCATCCGGAATAGGAACTTTGATTGGAATTTTTTTCACCAGTTTCTATATTTTTAAGTCCAAGAAAGTTGCTTTGATTTCCTCTTTCTTTTGGGCAATTTCCCCTTTTTCTGTTTTTTTTGATAGGATGGCGCTTGTGGATTCAATGCTTACTTTTTTTGGGATTTGGACACTTTTATTGGGATTGGTGACGGCAAAAACTTTAAGGCTTGATATGGCAATGCTTACCGGATTTGCACTGGGGGCCTCCTCGCTTACAAAATCTCCGGCAGCCTTTTTTGCTGCCCTATTAGTCCTTAATGTTGTTTTTGCTAAAAAATTGAAGGATAAAATCAGGTATTTCGGTCTGCTTTCGGTTACTTATGTTATTGCTTTATTGATGTACAATATCCAGCGTCTTGGTCCTAACTTTCACCTTATTTATTCCCGCTCTCAGGATTATATTTTCCCCTTAAGCAAAATTTTAAGTAATCCACTGGACCCCATTATTTATAATTTTCCAAGTGCAATTTCCTGGATTTGGGCAATGGGACCAACCTTAATCTTAATTTTTGGAATTGCCGGGGCAGTGTTTAACCTCAGAAAATATTGGAAAGAAGTTTCAATTCTTTTTATTTGGTTTTTGGCTCCCTTAGTTTATGAATCCATGTTTGCAAAGACTTTTACTGCCAGGTACATTCTTTTTCTTTTACCCTCTTTCTATATTTTAGCCGGATCAATTTTCCTTTTTGGAAAAAAATGGGTCAACTCTCTTTTAATGCTGGGATTGATTGTTTTTACTGTTCAGGCATTATCTTTTGATTATCGTCTTTTGACAGACCCCATGACGGCGCCTCTCCCGAGACGCGAGAGGATGGGATATTTGGAGGAATGGACGTCCGGAATAGGAATAACCCAGGTAGCAGATTTTATAAAGACTCAAACAAAAGATTTACCTGTTGGTAAGCAAGTGGTTGTGGGAACCGAAGGCTATTTCGGCACTTTGCCTGACGGACTTCAAATTTATTTAACAGATGTTCCAAAAGTCACTGTAATTGGAGTGGGGGTTAATATTACAGAAATTCCTGACAGTTTGATTGAATCGAAAGAATTTGGGAACAAAACATATTTGGTTATTAATAATTCCAGGCTTAGGGCAAACCCGGATGAACTTAATCTAAAACTAATTGCATCGTATTCTAAAGGATTAAGACACCCCGGTACCTCGGAGTATGTGGATAACGGTCCACAAGAGGTACTTTATTTGTTTGAGGTTAACTAAATTATGGATGAAGTCGATTTGCATTTGGATCCAACCGCAGAAATATCGGTAGAAACAGTTAAAAAGCGCTCAGTTGCAGGGGTGATGGTATTAACAGGAAGAAAGTTTTTGCCATAGTCTCCGCCGTTATTAATTTTTTGGTTTATTTTTCCGATATCGGTTTAGCTGCTGCCTTAATTCAGAAGAAAGAAACGCCGACCGATATTGATTTAAAAACTACCTTTTTTGTTCAGCAATTTTTGGTCGTATCTCTTATTATTTTAGTTTTTCTATTTTCTCCGCTAATCACAAGCCACTATTCACTCTCTAACGATGGCAAAATATTGCTTTATGCTTTGAGCCTATCACTTCTTTTCTCCTCGCTCAAAAGCATTCCCTCAGTGCTTCTGGAGCGAAAGCTTGAATTTGTAAAATTGGTCTTTCCCCAAATATTAGAACAGGTAGTCTATAGTGTTGTCTTGGTGGTTTTTGCAATGAAAGGATTGGGTTTAACAAGCTTTACGATAGCCGTAATTGCCAGGGGAATTGTTGGCCTTATCGCTATTTATTTGGTTCAGCCGTGGAAACCCGGGATTGCCTTTTCTAAAAAAACTCTTCTTGGACTTTTTAAATTTGGAGTTCCTTATCAAATAAACACTTTTCTGGCGACTTTCAAGGATGACGGGATGACATTGGTTTTGGGCAGCATTTTGGGCCCTGCCGGAGTCGGAATATTGGCTTTTGCTCAGAAAATTGCAAGACTCCCTTTAACTTTCTTTATGGATACGGTAACCATAGTGACATTCCCTGCATTTTCAAGAATGCAAGGCGCCAAGGGTGATCTGGAAAGAAGTGTGACCAGGTCAATATTTTTTATCTGTTTTTTGGTCTTCCCAAGCCTTGTAGGAATAGTTATTATTGCCCCGATTTTGGTTCGCATTATTCCGCGGTATAACCAATGGGTTCCTGCATTAATTCCCTTGGTTTTTGTTTCAATAAACTTCGTTTTTGCCGCCGCCACAACCCAGCTTACAAATCTGCTTAATGCCATAGGAAGAATCAAAAATACTTTTTACCTTATGATTATGTGGACGGTTCTGACCTGGCTTTTTGTACCTACCTTAGCCTATAAATTCGGAGTAGTTGGGGCTTCGGTTGGATATGCACTGGTCGGAGCTTCTTCCATAATTGCGATAGCGGTGGCCAGAAAATATGTCAATTTTTCCATTACCGATTCGATGTTAAAGCCCGGTATCGCCGCCTTGGTAATGGGCTTAATATTATTGATAGTTAAGGCATTCTTACCGACAACTCTTATTTCAGCGGGCATTCTGTTTGTCCTGGGTATAGCTATATACGGTGGTTCGATGTTGTCCATTGTGGGGATTAGCCTTATTGAAGATGCCAAGCGGGGCTTCAAAACACTACTCAACAGAGCCTCGTAGATGGTACAATAAGGCTATCTTATGAAAATCTCGGTAGTCATAAATACACTTAACGAGGTTAAGAATTTACCTCGGGCAGTTGCTTCTGTCAAAGATTTAGCTTCGGAAATTGTGGTTACCGATATGGGGTCAACTGACGGGACGATTGAGGTGGCCAGAAAGCTTGGAGCCAAGGTTTTTTCGCATAAAAAACTGAATTACGTTGAACCTGCCAGAAACTTTGCCATTGGAAAAGCTCAGGGTCCATGGATTTTAATTCTTGATGCAGATGAGGAGATTCCCCAAAATTTAGTCAAAAAAATCAAACAAATTGTAGGAGTTCCTGAAGCTGACTACTATCGATTGCCCCGAAAAAATATTATTTTTGGCAAATGGATTGAACACACAAGATGGTGGCCGGATTATAATATACGTTTTTTTAAGAAAGGTTTTGTAAGTTGGGGAGACGAGATCCATAGTGTGCCATTTACCCAAGGAAAAGGGTTTGATCTTCCGCAAAAATCGGACTTTGCCATTACCCACTTTAACTATGAAGGAATTATCCAGTATTTGGAAAGGATGCTTAGGTATACAGAAATTGAATCTAAAGAACTTATGAAAAACGGTTATGTTTTTTCCTGGCGGGATCTTGTTAGAAAACCATTGGGAGAGTTTTTGAGCAGGTATTTCGCCGGTCAAGGTTACAAAGATGGAGTGCACGGCTTGGCTCTTTCACTTTTACAGTCATTTTCGGAACTTACCCTTTATTTGAGAGTTTGGGAGACCCAGGGTTTCTCTGATCAAAAAATTTCGAGGAGAGAAATTTCTTTAGAACTGGGCAAATCGGTAAAGGATTTAAGATGGTGGATTAGAAAGGAGTTCTCTTGGCTAAGATTCCTCATGTCGCGGTAATTATTCTTTCCTGGAATGGTAAAAAGGATGTTTTGGAAACCATTCAGTCATTGAAAAAATCCAATCAGACAGGTTTCAAGATGGAAATTTTTCTTATAGACAATGGTTCGGCCGATGGCACTCCGGAAGCCGCAGAAAAACTTAACATTAAGGTCAGAAAGCTGACTAAAAATTTTGGTTTTGCAAAAGGTAACAATATCGGTATGAGAGGAGCCGTAAAAGGTGGATTTGATTATATTGCGCTTCTTAATGGCGATACGTTGGTTGACAAGGATTTGGTAAGAAACATTTTTCTTGCACATCAGAAGATAACCAGTGTCGGAGCAATTTCACCCAAAATTTATTTTGCAAAAGGTTTTGAGTATCACAATAAATACAAACCCTCGGAGCTTGGGCGCGTTATTTGGTATGCCGGAGGTGTCATTGATTGGAAAAACGTTTATGGATCAAATCGGGGAGTAGATGAAGTTGATGGTGGCCAGTTTGACAAGACTTTCGAAACAGACTTTGCCACAGGCTGCTTTGTCATGTATAAAGCAAAAGCTTTAAAAGAAGTTGGACTTTTTAACGAGAAGTACTTTGCCTATTTGGAGGACGTGGATCTTTCCCAGAGAATGAAAAGGGCGGGATGGAAAGTACTCTACTCTCCCAAGGGTTTTATGTGGCACAAAGTTTCCCGAAGCTCCGGGATCGGAAGCCAACATAATGACTATTATTTAACAAGAAACAGAATGCTTTTTGGTATGACTTACGCTTCAATGCGTACAAAATTTGCTCTAATTCGTGAAAGTGTAAAATTATTACTCAGTGGCCGAGAGTGGCAGAAAATTAGTATACGTGATTATTATTTGGGAAGATTTGGAAAGGGGTCGTGGAAATGAAAATTACGGCAATAATTCTAGTAGGAGGCATATACGACAAAAATCTTCTTACGAAATGCTTGAATTCTGTTTCGTGGTGTGACGAAATTGTTAAGGTTGAAACAGATGGTTTAAAGGGTAGTTTCGCTGATTGGAGGAATGAAGGGGCCAGGAAATCAAATGGTGACTGGCTTTTATATGTCGATACTGATGAGGAAATAACAGACAATCTCCAGAAAGAGATTGAATTTACAATTAACAATTTACAATTTACAAATTCAGCATATGCAATTCCGCGTAGGAATTTTATTTTTGGGAAAGAGATGAAGCATTGTGGTCTTTGGCCGGACTTTGTGTTGCGTCTGATCAAAAAAGATAAATTAAAAGGCTGGACAGGAGATCTTCATGAGCAGCCAAAGGTGGATGGTAAAACCTGTCATTTAAAAGAATCACTAATCCATAATAAGCATAAGACCCTAGCGGAAATGGTGGAAAAGACAAACGATTGGAGTGAAATTGAGGCGCGCCTTATGTTTGATGCTAAACA
>LCOA01000032.1 GCA_001002405.1 Candidatus Amesbacteria bacterium GW2011_GWA1_47_20 | reverse complement strand
CGCAGAAATACTGGGTACAAAGTTGGAGCATCCAGAGAATGAAGAGTGGGGGGACTACGCGGTATTCCTAAAACCCGGAAAAGAAGCGGATAAGATCATTGACAAGCTTAAAAAGCTGGAATTTGTAGAAAAAGTTGAGCGGGTGGGAGGATTTGTGAATATTAGGCTGAAAGACGAGTTCTTTAGCACTCTTTTGTCTCAAGTGATAAGGGATCCGGAATGGGGGAAAAGCTCGGTTTTAAGGGGTAAAAAAGTGATGGTAGAGTTTACGGACCCAAATCCTTTTAAAGAACTGCATATAGGCCACTTGTACAGCAACTCTGTGGGTGAGGCCATTTCCAGGCTGTTATTTCCAGGCTGTTTGAGGCCAATGGGGCGAAAGTTGCGCGGGCGTGTTACCAGGGGGACGTGGGAATGCACGTCGCAAAAGCCATATATGGCTTATTGCGAAGTAAAAAGTCAAAAGTCAAAACTTTAACTCAAAAAGCAAAACTACTTGGTGAGGCGTATGTTTTGGGAGCGATGGCATTTGAAGACAATCCTGAAGCTGCTGCGGAAATTAAAGAGCTGAATATAAAATTATATGAAGCTAAGTCTGCGGAAATTATGAAATTATATCAAGAAGGTCGCCGATGGAGTTTGTTATACTTTGATAAGATATATAAAAGACTGGGAACAAAGTTTGATTTTCATTATTTTGAATCGGGGGCGGCGAAAGACGGATTGAAAGTGGTAGAGGAAGGATTGAAAAAAGGAGTATTTGAAAAGAGTGAGGGGGCCGTGGTGTTTAAAGGTGAGAAATACGGGTTGCATACCCGGGTGTTTGTAAACTCTCATGGCCTGCCGACCTATGAGGCAAAGGAGTTGGGTTTAGCTCCGGCTAAGTTTGCGGATTTTCCTTATGATCGATCGGTGATAATTACCGGGAATGACATAAATGATTACTTTAGAGTGCTTTTGAAATGCTTGGATATACTTTATCCGGATTTGGCAAAAAGAACCAAGCATATGAGCCATGGGATGGTGAAATTGCCGGGAATGGCGAAGATGGCTAGCCGGAAAGGTAATGTCCTGACGGCGGAGTGGTTGCTGGATGAGGCCAAGAAGAAAGTGCTGGAGATTGCCCCGAAGGCAACCGATGCGGATGCGGTGGGCGTGGCGGCGATTAAATATGCCATGTTGAGAAGCGGCATTGGCCGGGATATTGAGTTTGATCTGGACAAGTCGGTGAGTTTTGAAGGCAGCTCCGGGCCATACCTGCAGTACACGTTTGCGCGAGCGCAAAGTGTACTTCGCAAATCTCAAACTCTAAACTCTAAATTACAAAAAGATTTAGAATTTAGTGTTTCGAATTTAGAGTTTAACAGCGAGGAACTCGCTGTGTTAAGGTGGTTATCCCGCTGGCCGGAAGTGGTGGAGGAAGCGGGGGAGAGATTGGCGCCGAATCTAATTTGCGGCTTTATCTATGAATTGGCACAGAGGTTTAATAGTTTTTATGCCAAGCACACGATCTTGGATAATGGGTTTAGACTGGCTTTGACACAAGCGACGGGACAAGTACTTAAGATGGGACTAGAGATGTTGGGAATAAAAGCTTTAGAGCGAATGTGAGACATATTTGTGAAGGATGGACGCAGCCAGTGTTTGGTAGGGAATAGCTTCTTCCGCGGCTTTAGATTTGAGCTTGAGGAGAGTTCTTTGGGACAGGCGGAGATTGATGTTTTTGGTTTTGGCCAGGGTAGCCTTGGCTGCCTGAATCAGTCGTTTTATAACGGCTTTTTGGTTAGGAACGCTTTTCCACTCTCCCTTTTCGAAGGAGTCGAGCAGTTCTTGTTCTTCCTTTGTGAGTTCAAAGTACTTTTGGCTCATTATTTTTTAGGATCGATTAAATAATGTTTGGTGGCTTTTCGGCTGGGAATGATGGTTTTTAAAAATATCTTTTCCCCGTCTTCCACGAAGGGGACCAAGTAGACATAATCGTTGATATTAACGACCATCATTTTTTATTCCTCTTTCAGTTTTTAAGAGCTCGTTTTTGACAACATTCCAGTCAACATACTTCACTGACTGACTATATGACAAAAGATATGTTTTGTCAATAGTTAATTTACAATCCACCACTTAACTTTCAGGTCGGTGGGGAGGGCAGAGGGAATTTTGATGATGAATTCGCCGGGATTGGTAGCTTGGGTGCCGATGGGTACTGCTTCTTCGGCGGTGGCAAAGACGGCGGAGGTACTAGATGCTAGATCATTAGGTACTAGAAGCTCGACAGACCCTGCGGGGATAACAGCGGAGCCGGCGGAGGAGCCCAGGACTTTGAGGGAGCCGGTGACGGCCAGGTCGCCTTTGACGGTGATAGTGCCGGTAAGAGATGAGATGCTAGATGCTAGATCGTCGAAGGTGAGTAGGCCGACTTGGAGCTGTCCGGTAACAGTAGTGTCTGATAGTAGAGTAGGACCAGTGACGGAAAGAGTGGTAAACGAGCCGGAATCGACGGAAGGGCCGGAGGTGAGGGAAAGGTTGGTCAAGGGGGAAACGAGGACAGGAATGGTGGGAGTGGGATTGGCCGGGTCCCAGGGGCCCAGGGCGCGGCCAATGGCGGGTTGAGAGGGAGAGGCTTTGGTGATGAGGCCCACGCCGGAGAGAGTAATCTTGTCTCCCGGGGAAATGGCGGCCGAGTCGGTGGCGACTCGGGCAGGGAGTTGGCCGACCAGTCCGACGGCGACTTTGTCCGGGCCGTCGGTGCCGCCCAAGAAAGCTGGAGCGGTGGAAACGATCCCCGCATACTTATCGATTTCATCTGCCAGGCAAGGGGAGACGCCTGAAGTGGTGTGACAGACGGCGGTGCCGGGGGAGAAATCGTCGCCCACACCTCTGGTAAAGTATTCGGCGAAGTCTACACCGGCGGTGGCGTAAGTTACGCCCCCGGAGCCGTTACCTTGGATTTTGCCCAGGATGGCCGAATAACCGCTCATGAAGTTTATGAACCTGTCGCCAGTATCAGGGTTGGTTCCGTCGTTGCCCAGGCGGAGAGCCAGAGCGGTAGGGTTGCCGGAACTGACATTGGCCAGGTTTTCGATCATGGCGCTGGCCGTGGCGGATTGGGTATCGGTAACATGCAGACCCCATTGGGGAGAGATTTGACCGACTCCCAGGTAACTGCGGGTGCCGTCTACATAGACTTGCACCGGAGAATTGGAACCGGATGTCTCGGCGCTATATTCAATGGTGACGGACATGGTGTTTTTGGTGTAATAGAGGAAGTCGGTGTAGGGGGGAACTTGGCTGCCGGATCCACTGGTTCCTGCATTAACTGTGTGGGTGTGACCATTTATGGCCAGAGTCGATCCGCCGTCAGGAATAGCGAGTACGGTGCCACTAGATCCTGCGGTGGCAAAGCTGGACCAAGCATGAGTGTGAGTGGAGGTGCCGCCGGTGCCGCCGGCGGTGCTATTGGCGCGTGGGAATACGGCATCCAGACTGGTACGGCGGGTCCAGCCGAGAGGTGGAGTGGTGTCGAAGCTGGTTATGACTCCCTGCGGCAGTTTGGTGGAGGCGGAGTCGGGAGTGGCGGGGATAAAGTCTTCATAGGGGGGAATAGTATTATTGGCAGCGGAATCTAAAGTTCCGGAGTACGAGTGAGAATGTCCGGAGGAGGCCACAGCGGTGTCAGATGTAGAGACGGTCATGCCAGATCCACCGGATAATGAACCGCTGAGGGTTTGGGAGTGGCTAGTAGTTCCACCAGTTCCGCCGTAGGTAGCGGCTCCGTAAGGAAAGTTGGTGTTCATGGCGGTGACGTTGCTCCAGCCGGAGGGAAGAGAGGTATGCCAGAGAATAAAATTGGTGGGTAAGAGTTCAAGGGGGGCTGATTTGGTACAGAAGACCGTGTTTATGTAAGATGGAAGATTGTTGGCGGGGCCAGAGGTGGGGCTTCCGCTGTGGGTGTGGGAGGCATTGGCTCCGCTTTGTCCTCCGTCGCCCCAAGTGTAAGTACTGCTGGGGCCTCCGGTGGTGACGCTGGCGGAGTGGGTGTGAGTAGTAGCTCCGCCGGTGGTGCCGTAGGTAGAGTTGCCGCGGGGGAATTTGGAGTCGAGGGCGGAGAGGCGGGTCCAGCCGGAGGGGCAGGAGGCGTTGGACATAAGGACGAAATTGCCGGCCCAGGATTGGCCGCCGGCGGTAGCGGTGGGTTTGCCGTAGAGCATGTAGATGGTTTTGGAGCCGTTAGGGATGGAGGGGACGCGGACCCAGATTTGAGTATTGGCAGTGTTGCAGCCTTGTTCGATCCAATAAACAAGAGGGGTGAGTTTGTCGCTGTCGGTGAAGCGGATGTCGTCGCAGTCGGATTGCATTTTGCCGGCGGTGATCAGGGTAGCCGTGTCCCGTTCTATCAGGACGTCATAGTTGGTCAGAGTACCGCCGGAATTGGTGAGGCTAACATCTTGTTCGTAGGCGTAGGCGCTGCGGATGGCCAGACTGCCGACTACGTCCAAGGAGGCCACGGGAGAGGTGGTGTTGACCCCGATATTGGTGCCGGTGGCATTGTACAGATTGCTACCGGAAGAAGTCCAGGTAGACACGGTAGACCAGCCGCCTCCGGAAGATTTGATTTCCACGGTGCCGGCGTTGTCGCGCAGTCCATACCCGGTGGTTCCTGATGTGGTGCCAAAGTTAAGATATGAGGAGGCTCCCAGGACCAGGTTACCGACGTTGGTCAGGGTTAGCCTGGTAACACCTGATGCCGAAGCGGTAAGAATATCCTGGGCTTGGACTTGATTGATAATGAGGGCAGCTTGGCCGGAGTAAGCAATACCGGTGTCGCCCAGGATGGCAAAGGAAGGGGTATTGGTGGAGAGAAGTTTGGTGGTAGCATTCCAGAGGAATTGGACGTTGGTGGCGGGAGCGCCGCGTTCGAAAGTGAGGGAGGAGTTTTCGGTATCGGCAGTGACATTGTCGGAGTTGATGAGAAAATCGGCAGCAGTGGTGCCGGAGATGGTGGCGGTGTCGGTGGAGAAGTTGGTGAAGTTACCCGTGTCTCCATACACAGTGGCCCAACGTCTGGCGGATGAGCCGATGTCGTACTGGGAACCGGTGGTGGGTTCAAAGATGGAAGCGATACGGGAGGTAAAGGTGACAGTGTCAGAAGCAATGGTGTCGCCCAAGGTAGTGGAGCCGGTAGTGACCAGGTTGCCGGTGGTGCCGGAGATACGCAGGAGGGCAGAGGCAGTGGAGGTGCCGCCAACCAAAAGATCATCGGTGATATTGGTGGGGGAGAGAGCGCCGGCCAGTTCTTTCCAGTAGCCGGCAGTGCCTCCGGAGCCGACTATAAAGTTGGCGGCATAAATGTTGTTGAAAGTTTGGGTGGGAGTGCCCAGGTCAACTTGACTGTTGGTTGAAGGAGCGACGTAGGAGCCGACGATGCCGTTTAAGGGAGCTAAGATAATATTTCCGGTGTTGGAGTTCCCTAAAGTCAGAGATTGCATGGTGGTTGTCGCAACGGTGGGGGTGCCGTAGAGAGTTAAGCTTCCGGAAACGGAGGCGGATGAAGCGGTTGTCAGTTGGTTGAGGTTGGCGTTGCCGGAAGAATTGACATAGTAAGTGGCGCCGTCGCCGACGGAAATACCACCGGAAAACTGGACATTGCCGGATTGGCCAGTGAGAGTGTTGGAATTGGGAAGAGTGACTACGCCGGTGCCGGAGGTGATGCGGAAGAGAGCGGAAGCGGTGGAGGACCCCCCCACCAAAAGATCGTCGGTAATGTTGGCGGGGGAGAGGGAGCCGGCCTGACGTTGCCAGTAACCAAAAACGCCGGAGCTGGGTCCGGAAAGATTGCTGACCCAAGCCGGGAGTCCGTCAGAGATGGCAAAAATTTGACCCTCGGCGCCGACTGTGGACAGGCCGGTGCCTCCGGAGATGACCGGCAAGGCAGTAGTGAGGGTTAATGTCCCGGATTGTGATAGTTCGGTAATGCCGACTGCGGGAGCGGAGGCGGAAATGGTAACTTTTTTGTCTGAAGTGGAGGTGGAGAGAGAAACGTTGTCGCCGGCGGCCAGGGTGAGGGTGTCGGTATTTGATCCGGCATCAAAGGTGGTGGTGCCGACTTTGATGGTTTTGAAAGTTTTGACATTAGTGGTCTGGTCGGTGACGGAAATGGTGGGATTTTGATCGTCGCCGGTGACGGTTACCCCTGTACCGGCAGTGATGCCGTAGAGCAGGTCGGGGGATTTTAATCCTCCGGTGAATTCTACCGGCTGATTAAATTTGGCGGGGACGTTGACTACCAGGGACAGGTCGTCCAGGACGGTTTGGGAAGCAAGCACTTGGGAATTTGATGCTGGACGCTTGATTCTAGATGCTAGAAATTGAGGTTTGAGAGTAGACGCTAGAATTATGGCGAGGCTGATGAGGGTGGCCACGGAAGATACTTTGATTAAGAACTTTTGGGCTTTGGAAAAGTGAAAAGCTTTGGGAAGCTGGGGAGCGTGAGCGAACGTCTCTAACTGTTCTTGGGTATAGCGGCGCTGGTTACCGAGAGTGCGGGAGGGGACAAGCAAACCCTGAGCTTCCCAGCGACGCAGGGTGGCCGGGTGGACTTTTAAGAAGACGGCAGCTTCTTGGATGGGCAGGTCTTTCATACTTGTGCGAACTTGCGCATGAGGCCGGATGCTCAAGTTTTGTACTCTATTTAAGAGTCTATTAATATAGGGTAAATGTCAAGAGTCAGGTTAATTTACGATCCACCACTTGATAGGAGATAGGAGTTTAGGGGCCGGCAGACTATCTTTTTGTTTTTCCTGATAATCTCCCCCGTCAAATCCCAGGTGATTAATTCTAATTCTTCGCAATTCAAGTCTTCGCTGGCTTTTTCCAAAGCCGTCAATTCACGCTCGGGAATATCCGCCAACGCAGAGACATAGCTCACCTGAACCAATTTCATTACTTTTAAATTTTCCCTTAAGACAAAATCGACTTCCCTTCCCAAGGCATCCTTCCAGTAATACAAATCCAGGTTTGGATCGACCGTCTTTTTGCGGAAATAGCGGGCGGCCACCGCTTCTTCCATCAGTCGTCCCAAATTGAGTGAAAAATTACCGGCCAAACGGGACACAAAAAAAGTATCGGCAAAATATGGTTTTTTGGGGTGTTGAATCCGTGACTTTACCTTGGCGGTGTGGATTTCCAATTGATTTAAAAAATACGATGAAGACAGTAGAGACAAGTACTTAGCCACCGTACCTTTACCGATATTGTAACCGGCTGTTTTGAGGCTGTTGGCCAATTTACCAAAAGTATAATAAGGAGAAGACAAAACCAGTCGGATCAAATCGCGCATAGCCGACTCCTGTCGTAAATGAAATCGCTCAAAAACGTCTCTTAATAGAAAAGTCTGGAAATACTCGTCCAGCAAAATGGATTTTTTGCCTTCATCGGCCAGAACTATTTCCGGAAATCCGCCAAAGAGCAAGTATTCTCGCAGCAGCATTAGATCATCGCTGGGATTTTTCCATTTTTTAAATTCGGAAAATGAGAGCGGAAAGACATTTTTGGTAACGGTCCGGCCGCGTAATTCTGTGGGGATTTGGGCCAAAGATAATTTGGAAGAAGAACCGGAAATAATAAGATGGTGCAATCCGGCTTCGTTGACCCGGCGCACCCATCGGCTCCAGTCCGGTATTTCTTGAATTTCATCCAGAAGCAAAAATAATTTTTTCTGGCCGTAAAACTCCGGGATAACATCCAGAAGCTGGGTCAAAACCGCAATTTTTTTAGGGAGGCGTTCATCCTCCAAATTCATGTACAGACAATTTTCCTGTCCCTGTTTTTTGGCAAAATCCAAAAGCAGGAAGGTTTTGCCTGTGCGTCTGAAACCTACGACAGAAACCGTTTTGTTTATTTTGTCATCTCTAAACCAGTCGCCGAGTTCGATCTCCCGCGGCTTGATGACGGGCAAGATTCTTGTCTGCCATTCCTGTATCAGAATCCGCAAATTTTGTTTGATATTTTCATTCATGCAGAACGATTATATACATAATCGTTCTGGAAGTCAACGCTTGTGGAACACAAATTAGGGGATTAATTCACAATCCACCACTTGAATGGCAGGTCGCGGTCGAGGGGGCGGGGGATTTCTACTGTGAAGGAGGTGCCGGGTGAGGATTCAGTGACGGACAGGGGTGATTCCAGAACGATATTGGGAGTGACGAATACGGCGGATTGAGCGGAAACCAAATCAGAATTGATGGTGAGCGAAGTCGAACCGGCGGGGATGACGGCGGAGCCGGCGGAGGAGCCCAGGACTTTGAGGGAGCCGGTGACGGCCAGGTCGCCTTTGACAGTGATAGTGCCGGTAAGGGACGAGATGCTGGATTCCAGATCGTCGAA
>LCOA01000031.1 GCA_001002405.1 Candidatus Amesbacteria bacterium GW2011_GWA1_47_20 | reverse complement strand
AGGTAGTTGAGGAACTCGTTGTGGGCTTTGTTGTACAGAAGCTCCCATTCAGATGTCTGATTGTGCTCGATGGGGCGGTATTGATAATAACTTTGAGCAAATGTTTCTGGGCCGGTGCCAAGGAGAAAATTCTTGGGGTTGGCTTGCCAAATGCGCAGAACCCCTGTCCAAACGATTTTGCGGATACTGCCTGATTCGGTTCCGCCAACTTCCAAAGCTGGCCCCACGACTTTTTGGGTAGTGGTAGTTTTAAAGACAAGATCGCGGATGGGGTTGGGCACAAGCAGAGTCAGAATTAAGAATGAAGAATTAAGAATTAAGAAGAGCTTAAAATTTTTCCGGAGTTGAGGAAGCCAAAAAACAGCGGAAGAAATGCCAAATGCCAGAAGGCCGGAGCGGGATTTGGTAAACAACAAGGCGGCAAAAAGGAGCAGGGATACTCCTTTAAGGACTAACCTTTTTGAGGCTAGAGGGATGAAGATCAAAGCGACGAGGTAGGTGGCGAGCCAGTTGGGTTGACCGAGAGTGGCAAAGACGCGGTTTTGCACGTCCTGGACCCAGCAGGATACATTAAAGGAGCCAGTAGTTAGAAGACAGGAGACAGAGAAGCCGAAATGTTCGAGAGTGCCGTAGACGGCGACGGCGATGGCGGCGTATAGCGTATAGCGTATAGCGTTCAGGGCGGATTTGGAGTCCATATTGCTGACGAAGGCCCAATATAATAAGGAATAGGAGATAAGGGATAGCAGGCCGCCGTTCCAGCGGGAGTAGTATCCGAGCCAGGAAACGCGAGGATCTATAGAAAATACTAAACTCAAAACACTAAATCCCAAAAAGACCAGTAGGGGGATGTCTAGAAGAGTGCGTTTAAAAATAATCCTTTTTTCGAGAATGCAGCGGATGGCCCAGGCGCCGACGATGAGAGTGGTTAAAATATAAGTGACGATGATTTTGGGAAGTTCAAACAGTTCGGAGGTATTGGGAAGCCAGATGAGGGGGACGAGGATGAATAATAGATAATAGAAAATAGAAATTAGACGCTTCATGATTTATCCCAGGTACTCGATGTGCCCCAAATGTTTAGATTTGCGGAAATAGTCGTGGTCGCAGGTATATAAAATACTTTTGGTTGTCAGAGCTATGTAGTGATATGTAGTATCATATACCGTGGCTGAATTTTGGATAGCCAAATCCATTATTTTTTGATAGGCAGGATTGCTAAGCTGAAACTCTTCAAACTTGTCACACAATTCTAATGTTTGTTCTAGTAGTTCTTCTGCGTCTTGGGGACTTTTTACTGAAAATCTGATACCGTTAGTTAATTCCGACTTAAAAAAGGGGGCGGTAAAGACTCTAAATTTATGAGTTTCTATTTCTTTAAGTTTATTAACTGGTTTGGGTCTTTGGTATAAAATAGAGCTTAGAATTACTGAAGCATCGATGGTTATTTGAGTACTCACGCCAAACCTTGTCTGTATACCTTTTTAAATTCGGAGAAGTTTTTATAATTGTTGAATCCAGATTTTTTCTCAATCTTTTTAGCCAATTTTAGAAGGGGAGTGACTTGGCCGGAAAGGGTTTTAATTTTAAGCAAATTTTTTTCGGTAGATATAGATACAAATTTGCTGATTTGGCCGGCGGGAACGGCGGCTAAAAGTTGGGTATATAAATAATCGGGCATACTGATGGTAATGCGTTGGGTATTCATACTCATAGTATGAACTATGTTAATACTTATTTTGGTGTTTGTCAAGAGTCCAACTTAGAGACGCTGGGGCCAGGACATGAGAAGAGTTTAGCAGAAAAGTTATCCCAAAGAGCACGGGATCGAACGGGAAAAAGCGGGGCAGCGCGATTGCTGCTACTTATTCCCGAGCTTTCCAGGTGGTCCCGATGTTCTGGGACCACCTGTTTGGCCAAAACGCTTCCTATGGCGCTACAAGAATGCCCTGGCCGACGATGAGGAGGTCGAAGCTGTTGATGCGCTTGTGTAGCGCATCGTTGAAGACGACTTCCTCTCCTGGCTGGGCTGACAGGACGAAGACATCATACAACAGCCCGGATTGGAGCTTTCGCCCGTCGAAGATGTCCATGACTTCTGACGTTTGGAAGCTCCATTTCAGGGTCCAATTGTAGTTGGTTCTGGAATTCAAAAGGACCCATGTCTCGTTTCCCCGTTTGGTAACGAGAAAAATCCAGGTATTCGCTGGTACGAGGAGCTCGGAGTTAATCTTGATGTTGTAGCCCTCTGCGTTTGGGGACACAGTTACCTGGATGGGGGCATATCTACTAGATGTCTGCGTGGGTGTGGACTTGGGCCAGGCGGTGCCGGCTATTGTCGTCGGCGTCGTTGGCAACGCTTCCACGCTCATCGAGCGGGTGCAGGCGCTCAGGGTGAGCGCGGCGGTGGCCAAGACGACAAACATTGCGATCAGGAATGGGCGGGGGCGAATGCCCCCATTTCCTAACCCCTTCTTCTTGATCTTGCGCTCATTCGTGTCCATGTGACATTCTCCTTGGTGTTAATTGCCGTTGACTGCTCGCAAATGCTTCCTCTTGAGGCGTTCTTCCTTTTTCTTTCGCTTTCTTTCCTGCCTCCTTCTCTTTAGCTCTTCCCATTTCTTTCGGACGCTTCTGACAAATCCTTTTCCCATTGCGGTTCTCCTTTTTTTCTAGAGAAACGATTGGACGACGAACCCGGTGAAGATTCCCCATATGGTGACGTTGACGAGGTGCCAGAAGGCACCGCCGTTGTAGTCGGTTTGCCGGAGGGAAATCGCTCCAATGAGATATATCAAGGTGGCGATTGCGGCCTTGATCCAGAGGATGCTCGTGTTGGCATAGACGGCAATTCCTATGCCGAACATGAAGGCGACTAAAGCTAAGGCTTTGTCGCCGAGCGTGTAGATCCAGAATGTTGAGCCGGGAAGAAACCTTCCCAGCTGTTTAGGATGCCACATTCCCCAGATGGTGACTGTTAGTTCCAGCCACCATAAGAGATACAGTGACCTCCTACGTGTGTACTTCGGCATGCTACTCTCCTTTGCCCGACTAACGGGCGTGTCCAAGATCGATCGCGGATACAATTTTTCAAGTGTCAGATCAGAATCCCGGAATTTTTTGTCGGACCTGAAATGACAAAGCAATTTCTAAACCTCCATTTGAATCGAACGTTTGTTCTAAAAAACTGGTGATTACTACGTGAACGAAACGTTGATGGTGATGTTTTGTTTGGGGGTGAAATTAGCCGCGGGGAAGAGCTTGGGCTAGAGAGGAAAATTTGGAGGAGGTGATTTTTTCTTTTCGCGTTTTGGTTTGTTGTTTTTCTCCTTTTGGATTTTTTGTTATTTTATAGTTGTTTTTGGGGGCGCGAGAAGAGAAGAATCAAAATATCCATAGATGCATCCTATGGGACATTTTGATTCTTCCCTAAACACGCTGAAAGGGTAAAAAACAACGTGTGCTCTTTGGGATGTTAAAGGGCAAGGTATCTGATACGCGAAAAGGCCGCATTTGGCCTTTTGTATCGTGAGTTGGATACTAGCAAATTCGGAGTAAATTTCCGTCGATAGTCATTTTGAGGGCGATTTGGTGCTGGTCGAGGTTGACTAAGCTAGCCTCGTCGAAGACCGGTGAAAACTCGCGTGAAACGAGGCGAGCGTCTTCGGCGCCGACGTTAAAGCAGGCTATGGTGCCGACGTTGCCAAAAATTGCTTTTTGGATGGTTTCGGGTACTTGGGCGATATACTGATTAGCCAAGACCAGTCCGAGATGGAATTTCCTAGCCTCGGAGAGGATTTTGATAAACGACTCCGTGGCGAAGTTTTGGAACTCGTCTACGTAGAGGAAGAAATCGGAACGACTGGCCGCAGGAGTGTCGATGCGGTTGAGGGCGGCTAATTCAAATTTGGTAATGAGCATGGCACCCAAAAGTGTGGCGTTGTCCTCGCCGAGTTTACCCTGGGAAAGATTGGCGAGAAAAATTTGGCCGGAGTTCATGACTTGGGTCAGATTAATAGTGGAATGGGGACTGGAAATGATATTTTGGATGAGAGGTGAGTTTACAAATTGGCCGACTTTGTTGAGAATGGGATAGGTATATTGGAGGCGAGTTTCGTCGTCTAGAGAATCGAATTCCTTTTTCCAAAATGTCAGTAGTGATTTGTTGGAAATTTGAGGATAAATTTTCTGTCTAAACTCCAAGTCAGAAAGAATCTTGATTACATCAGGGAGAGTGGAGTTGGGAACTTGGGTTAGAGTGAGTAAAGCGTTTCGTAGGATGTATTGCATGCGGGGTCCCCAAAACTTGCCATAGAGTTTGTGGAAAATGGAGATAATGCCGGAGACCACGAGCTCTGACTGTTCGGAATTAGCGGTTTCCAGAATATTTAAGGAAATGGGGTGTTCGCGGTCGGAGGGGTTGAAATAAATCGTGTCATTAATGCGCGAGGAGGGAATGTAATTAAGAAGGTTATCCACGCTGTCTCCATGGGGATCAATGAAAGCCACGCCGCGGCCTTTTTTGAAATCGTCAACGGCCATATTTTCTAACAAGGTGGATTTGCCGGTACCGGATTTGCCCAGGACGTACATGTGCCTTAGGCGGTCGGCGTTGAGAATGCCAAAAGAGGTAGGTGTGTTTTTATAGGCGGTTTTGGCAAAGAAAGTGGTGTTGGCTTTGTCGGAGACGGGGAGGTCCTCTGGGGCTTCAGAGATAGCAACTGAGCTGGCCCAGGCGATGTTGGGTAGCTGGATTTGGGTGCCGGGGAGATGCCAGAGTGAGGCCAGCTCAAAAGTATTGAGTGTGGAGGGGAGGAAACATGGATGACGCTGGCGGATGGATCTAAGCAGACGACTTTTTTGCCAGGGAAAAAGCTTAGCGGGGATCAGGGAATTACCATCCGGTCGATTAAGAGTGGAGATGGCGCTGGTGAGGTCTTTGATGAGAGCGGGATTGGAGGAGGCCAAGCGGATGGAAACGTTAGCCAATGGGTGAGACATTTTGTCTTTGATGATGGCTTTTTCTTCCGGGGGTAGTTCGCGGACCGGTTTGCCGTCTGGTGTAAGTTCAAATTCTTGGGCTAAATACCAGGAGGCGGATTTAGTCACTTTAGATGACGGGGGAGAAATAATAAATTGAACCAAGACTTTGTCGTTAGAATCACTTTTGGCTAAAACCCCAAGAATGGGGACCAGGGGATCGATTTGTTTGTAATCGGCATAATCTCGGATGGGGAAATAGGCGGGAGCGGATTGGCGAATGATAAGCGCATGGGTAATAGGCCAGCCGGAAAGATAGTCGGGAATTGGGGTGATGGAAATATTTGGGTAGCTAGCTGACAATTGTGATTGCACAAATGATACGAGCTCGGAAGGGAGAGCGACGCAGAAATTGATTTGAGAGTCGATGGTGGTAATTTCTAAGGAAACATAAAGAGGTTTCTTGCCAAAGAGTTTTTGCAAGGAGGAGGGTGAGAGGGTGGACCTGGTGAGCGAAGCCAGAAGTTGAGCGGTGTGCTCGGGCGAACTTTCTGACTCCCGGGGAACTTTTAGGCTAAGGACAGACAGGGCCATGAAATCCAGTTTACACTATTTTGTTCTGGGGTATGGGTCTCCGCCGGATTTTATGCTCTGGTTCTCACAAGGTTTGCCGTGGAACCTCTCTAATAATGCAGAGAGGAATTCAACTGGTCCTTTGGTCGTGTTAAGAATAACAGTTTCCGTTGGCGGTTTATGGCTTGAGACTACCCTACCGCTCCCTCCCGGGTAGTCGTGTGTGACGACGGTAAGTTTTCCCTGCTTTGCGACTTTGGGTTTTCCTCCTTGGACTGTTTTGTAGTCGGCTTCAGTTGCCTGCTTAGTTTCCATTGCTTAATTTTACCAGAGTTTGGGGGATGGGTTGGGATTCAACTTGTTCTCTGGCTTTTTGGAGCGGGGTTCTGTGTTTCAGATCACTATCAAGAGGTACTTCTAGTTTCGGGTCTTCTTTGACCAGACAGTCTATTAGTTCGGCAACAGTGAACCCGTGCGGGATAGGGAGGCCAACTCTATGGTGGGCGAAAGCCCACCTAGCTATTTCTAATCTGCGTTCTCTGTCTCTGCTCAACTTGAAGTAATTATATAGCATTTGGCAACCGGTATTTACTATAGGTTGAAATTGGGAAGTGGCTTGGTAGTTATTTTCCGTCGCCGTTTTTGGGGGGCCTGGGTGGTTGAGGTGGAGGTAGAGGTCTTAATTTTGTGTTTTTTGGGGTAGGTGGTCTTCGGTCGCTGTTTTTGATTTCTTGTCCAACTGGACAGTGGATCTCTTTTCTGTTACTCATAGTTTATTTGTTTACCAGTTTGGGGTGGACAAAAGCAAGGGTGAAGTTTATATTTTGATTATGGTGGAGTTGGGGAGGTTACTGCCGGATGAAGTTTTTCAGAAATTGCAGGCGATGGCTGATATAATAGATATGCGTAAGGCAAGGAAGAGAAAAAGAGAGGAGGAGCGTAGAATACAGAAGTTTGCGAGTGAACTTAGGGAGATAAAAAAGCAAGTAGATCGAAAGAAGGGAAAAAAGCGATAAGGTTTGTGGTATATTCCGATTGATATGTTGGACTATCTATTTGGTCTCCTTTCGTATGATGTGGGGATTGATTTGGGGACGGCGAACACGCTGGTGCATGTGAAGGGTAAGGGGATTGTGATCCGGGAGCCGTCGGTGGTGGCTATGCACAAAAAGACCAAGCGGGTATTGGCCATTGGCGAAGAAGCCAAAAAAATGCTGGGGAGAAATCCGGCCACTATCGAAGTCATCCGGCCGCTGAAAGACGGAGTGATTGCGGATTTTGACGCCACGGAGGCCATGTTGAAGCATTACATTTTGCAAGTGCATGAGTCGGGCAGAATTATTCCCAGAATTCCTAAACCCCGGGTGGTGGTGGGGATTCCCTCCGGAGTGACGGAGGTGGAGCGGCGGGCGGTGCAGGAGGCGGCACTGGCTGCGGGAGCCCGGCAATGCTGGCTGATAGAGGAGCCGATGGCGGCGGCCATTGGGGCAGGCTTGCCCATTACCGATCCCGGAGGACTATTAATAGTAGATATTGGAGGAGGAACGAGCGAGATTGCAGTGATTTCCTTGGGGGGAATTGTGACCAATAAGTCTTTGCGGGTGGCGGGAGACGAAATGGACGAAGCGATTATGCATTTCATGCGGCTGAAATATAACGTGCTGTTGGGGGAGCGGACGGCGGAAGAGATAAAGATAACGTTGGGCAACGCCCATGCCGGGGGCGGCGAAAAAGTGATGGTTATCCGGGGACGGGATCTGGAGAGCGGGTTGCCTAAAAGCATTAAGATTACGGCGGCCGAAGTGCGGGAAGCCCTGATGCCGGTGTTGCGCGAGATTACCTCGGCGGTGGGAGATCTGATCGAGGAGACGCCGCCGGAGTTGGTATCGGATGTATTAGAACGGGGCATTGTGATGTGTGGAGGCGGGTCATTAATTTTGGGAATAGATAAATTAATGAGTGAGGAAACGCGCATGCCGGTGTATATTACCGACGATCCCATGACGGCTGTCGTGCGCGGATGCGGCAAAGTATTGGAAGACATGAAACTTCTGAATAAAGTCCGGGTGGTAGGTGGGTTAAAATGAAAATATGAAGAAATATCGCTTTGGCGCGAGCTTTGGGGATTTTGTGGTGACTGAAATGAAAGAGTATAAGAGTAGAAGAGTGGAAGGGCAGGAGAGTGCGAGAGATTACAGGCGGGGGGGGGTGGTGTGGCTGGCGATACTGGCGGCTATGGGGGCGCTGGTGGTACGGTTAGGGGCACTGCAATTGTTTGAGGGTGGGGAATATCGGATATTGGCGGATGAGAACCGGATCAAAAAAATTAGACTGGCTGCCGAACGGGGGAAAATTCTGGATAGGAACGAACAAGATGTGAGAACTTTGGGGGAAGCGGCGGCGCATGTGGTGGGATATGTGGCCGAAGTGAACGAAGAAGAGGTGGGATTGCTGCGAGATGCCGGACAGAAATATGAGTTGGGCAGCCAGATTGGTAGGACGGGCATAGAACAACAATATGAGGACAAGCTGCGCGGCCGGGATGGAGGGCGGTTGGTGGAGGTAAACCCCAATCAGGAAGTAGTGCGCGAGTTGGGCCACCAGGAGCCGCAGGCGGGCAGCGATGTGACATTGACGCTGGAAGCTGGATTACAGCAGACAGCGTTTGCAGCGCTGGGAAGAAAGAGAGGAGCGGTGATTGTTAGTAATCCTAAAACTGGAGAAATATTGGCTCTGGTTAGCTCGCCGGCTTTTAATCCTCACCAGGTGACGGCAAGTTGCATTTATCCTCCGGGGTCGACGTTTAAAATAGTAACGACAGTGGCGGCATTGGAGTCCGGAAAGGCCGACGGGAATTTTACATATGAAGATACCGGGGTCATTAATATCGGGAAGTTTGCGTACACCAACTGGTATTTCACTCAATATGGCCGGACGGAGGGGGTCGTGGGGTGGGAGAAAGCCCTGGCTCGGTCGGTAGACACCTTCTTTTATAAGGTGGGGGAGTTGACAGGGGCGGAAACGATGGCGGAGTGGGCGGAAAAATTTGGGCTGGGAGTTAGGACAGGCATTGATTTGCCGGGAGAAGTAGCCGGACTTATTCCCACGCCGGAGTGGAAAGAGAAGTACAAGCAGGAGAAATGGTTTTTGGGAAACACGTATCACATGGCCATCGGCCAGGGCGATGTGCTGGTGACGCCACTGCAAGTAAACCTGATGACTAACGTGATTGCCGCCGGGGGAAAGAAATGTAAACCTCACTTGAACGGAAACACCAAATGCCCAGACGTGCAGATTTCACCGGAGGCGTTAAATATCATCCGGCGGGGGATGGTGGGAGCGTGCAGCAAAGATGGGACCGCCTTTCCATTGTTTGATTTCAAGCCGCAGGTGGCCTGTAAGACCGGGACGGCCGAGTATGTGCGGGCAGACGGCAAAACCGGGTCGCATGCCTGGTTGACGGCTTTTGCGCCGGCTGAAAATCCGGAGATTTCGGTGACGGTTCTGGTAGAAGCGGGAGGGGAAGGATCGCGGGTGGCGGCTCCCATCGCCCGTAAAGTTATGGTCAAATACTTCGGCGTAGAAGACCACTTCAATTACACAGTGGTGTCTGGGGTGGGAGAATGAAGTGACCTGTAGTATTGACAGAATAGCTAATTTGGGTTATAAATGTCGCCATGACTAACAGCCAAGGGGATGAGAAAATGTCGGCGAGAGACGTCTTACGTGAGCTCTTTAGGCCCGCTTTTTTAAGTGCTCCCCTGAAGTCGGATAAATATGGGTTGGAAAGGTTTGCGTGGCAACGTACTGAAGTGGCAGCATTTGCCGGTATAGTGTGGTCATTTGTAGAGATTTTTGCAAGTATAGATGTTCCTGTGGTGGGTTGGGTATTGGGATCCGCAATAGCATATTTTGGCGTAGATGCGGTTGCGTGTAGCGTAAAACGCTTATTTTCAGGAAGTTAAGTCTTAGGATATGTGGTCAAGTCAAACTTGACGGGGGTGATAGGATTAGCAGTTGATAGTTAATAGTTGATAGTTCATAGTAATTTTATGGATTTAGTTATTGTTGAGTCACCGACGAAAGCCAGGACGCTGGGGAAATTTTTGGGCGAGGGGTATACAATTGAGGCTAGTTATGGGCATATCCGGGATTTGCCGCAGAAGAAATTGGGGATAAAGACAGACAAGAATTTTGAGCCGGAGTATGTGCAAACCAAGAA
>LCOA01000030.1 GCA_001002405.1 Candidatus Amesbacteria bacterium GW2011_GWA1_47_20 | reverse complement strand
CATATCACTCCAAATCAAAGCAATTATCATCACAAAATATTGTTCCAATCAGGGAGAAGCTGTCGGCGTTGGCGTAGGCTCGGCCCACGGCTGATTCACTCCAATCTCGATAGTTTTCGATCCCAAATTACCCTTCTCGTCTTCGGCCCGCACTTCAATTTTGTGAATTCCGTTGGGGACATTTACTATAGTTTCCCAGGGGGAATTTGTTTTTGTATCCCGCACCACGTCATCCACTTTAAATTCTACTTTGGTCACTTTATTACTTGCCGCGATGTCGCTTCTTATTCTTACATCATTGCCATTAACCTGACTCCTGTCTCCTGGCTCCTGAATAATGATAACAATTTGATTAATTGAACCGCAGTATTCAGTCGGGGGGTGATATTTAGAATCGCTTTGTTCAGAGAGCCAGCTTAAAATTCCTTCCTGCCACTTATTCTGGCCCTGAGCGGAGTCGAAGGGATCTTCTTCCTTAAAAAGGAAAAACTCTTTCTCCTCATAGTTCCCATTAGCAATGTCAGCAGGGGTGGCCAACTTGCCTTCACCTTTACAAATCTTTAATTTCTTGTGAACCGGATCATCGGCTGTCGGTTCCGTTCCTTTAATAAAATATTCCTGCTTGGCTTCAAAGCCGTCGTGGGCTCGGTAGCCAGAGATCTTATCCACATCCATGGCCACAATACCCTCGGGCACTTTCAATGGCTCATCGACTTTGTCTTTCAGTGCCTCCAGGATAATTCTTCTCCAAATGGGCGCTGCCCCTGTTACTCCGCTGGCCACCTCCCGCATCGGAGAATTATCGTTGTTGCCCACCCATACCCCGACCGTCACCGACGGCGTCCACCCCACGGTCCAGTTATCCCGCCTGTCATTAGTCGTACCGGTTTTAACGGCAATTGTCCGCCCGGAAACGTTAATTAGCGATCTGGGACCAAAAGTGATATCCCGGGCTTTGGGATCAGACAAAATAGAGGAGATGGTAAACGCCTCATCTGGCGTCATGACCGCTCGTCCTGAGCTGGCCGAAGGATTCCATTCCTCTAACACTCTACCCTGGCCATCGGCTACTTTCAAAATGGCCACCGGCTCCACTCTCTTGCCTCCATTAGCAAAAGCGCTGTATGCGCTCACTAATTCAATGGGTTTTACCTCCCCGCCCCCCAAAGCTACAGATAATCCCACCCGCGCCAAAGTTTCCGCCGTCGGTCTAAGTGTAGAAAACCCCATGTCATACGCCACTTCCAGCATGTCCCGGATCCCCACCAGCGACACCATTTTCACCGCCGGCACATTAATGGAATTGCCCAGAGCTTCCCGGACCAAAATCGGCCCTCTGAATTTTCCATCATAGTTTTCTGGTATATATTCTGGTTTGTCCCCACCCGGAAAAGATGTTTTTGTATCCATCAACAGAGTAGAAGCGGTATAACCCTTCCGCAGACCCGTCAGATACACTACCGGTTTAATCGTTGACCCCGGCTGCCTACTGGCCGTAGTCACGTTATATTTTCCGTCGTATGTAGGATCGCTCCAGCCCTTACTTCCCACCATAGCCAAGATCTGCCCGGTTTTAGGATCCATGGCTACAGCCGCTCCGTTAGAAATCTTTAAACTTTTTACCTTCGCCACTTCTTCCGTCACCGCGCTTTGCGCGGCCTCTTGCAACCCTAAGTCCAAAGTCGTCGTCACCCGCAAACCTCCTTCTTCCACTTGTTTTTCTCCATATCTGGCTATCAATTGGTCTTTGACGTAAAACACAAAATGCGGAGCTTTCAAAAGACCTTGGGTGGCGAATTGCACCTTAGCCAACTGATTACTGACTTCCAACTCCTGACTCCTGGTAATATATTCGTCTTCCCGCATCCGCCGCAACACCTCTTTAGCCCGGTCCACGTACAGCGTCCCCGCGTCCGGCGAGTACCGGCTGGGGGATTGCGGCAACCCCGCCAATATCACTGCCTCCGGCAACGTCAGCAAGTCTACAGTTTTTCCAAAGTACATGTCCGCCGCCGTCGCAATGCCCCAGGCTGTCCCACCGTATGGCGCCTCATTCAGGTACATTTGCAATATCTGATCTTTGGTATATTTTCGCTCTACTTGCACTGTCAAAATAAATTCTTTCAATTTTCTAGTGATAGTTCTTTGAGAAGTCAGCAAGGCATTTTTCACCAACTGCTGTGTCAGAGTCGATCCGCCTTGCAGCCGACCTAAGAAAATGCTTCTAAACGCTCCCCGCAAAATCCCTCCCACATCAAACCCGCCGTGTTTATAAAAATTCTTATCTTCTATAGAAATAGTTGCCTGCTTCACTACCAATGGTACTTGGTTAATATCCACCGGATTTCTTCGCTCCCCGGAAAATACGTCATACAACAGTTTGCCGTTCCGGTCATATATCTTGGTCGCAAAGCCTTCCCGACGCACCACTTTGTCCGGACTGGGCAAATCCTTGGCATAGTAGGCAAACAACCCCAGTGTTCCCACGATTCCCACAATCACTACCCCCATTCCCAGCGTTGCCAATCTCACCAACCACCTGCCGCTCGTCCAACTTCTTCTCAAATACCGCATTTGTCTTATAATAAGCCATATGATCCTAAGCCGCAAGCAAAAAAAGTTATGGACAGTCTTGGTCATCGTCTCATCACTAGCTCTCATCCTCGGCACAGTCCTGCCATATATCATTCGCTAATGAACCTCACCTCGCCAGTCACCTCAATCTCAGGAGTTGGCACCATCATGGCCAGAAAACTGGCCAAACTGGATATCCACACCGTCTTTGATCTGCTGTACCATCTGCCTTTCCGCTACGAAGATCGCCGGTTAGTAAGTCCTGCCGCCCGCGTCCAAGTAGGGGAGACCCTCACCGTCATCGGCCACATCAGTGCCGTTACCAATATCTTCACCAAAAACGGCAAACGCCTGCAGACTGCCACCCTTACCGATGATTCCGGAACACTACCGGTCATCTGGTTTAACCAGATGTACCTCTCCCGGGTATTTGAAACGGGAGATGTGGTCTCTTTGTATGGCAAAGTTGACTTTTTTAATCGCAAACCCACCCTCATCTCCCCGGAATACGATTTTTCCACCCAGGCCAAAATCATTCCCGTTTATCCCGAGACAGCCGGCCTGTCTTCAAAATGGCTGCGCACCAAAATTCAAAGTGTCCTGGCATCTCTTCCTGACATTTCGCCCCTGCATGCCCAATCACTAAATCAAGTTCATCTGCCAAATTCACTAGAAGTTGTGGAACCCGCCAGACAAGACCTGGCTTTTGATGAGCTGCTGCTTTTACAAACCCGGGCCTTATTACACCGCCGGAAGTGGCAGACAACCCGGCTCGCCCACCCTTTTGCAGTCGATCAAGAAAAAGTTTTGCAATTCGTAGCCAGCCTGCCCTTTGTCCTTACTCCTTCTCAAAATCAGGCCATAAAAGAAATATTATCCGATCTGTCCCAGCCATATCCCATGAACCGCTTGTTGGAAGGCGACGTCGGTAGCGGCAAAACCGTCGTGGCCGCCATCGCCGCTTACATCGCTCATCTCAACGGCTTCCAAACTCTGCTTCTGGCCCCCACCCAAATTCTCGCCCACCAGCATTTTCAGACTCTCACGGCTCTTGGACTAAAAACTGGATTAGTTACTGCAAGTTCTAAAACGCTGGGCACTGTTCTTGTGGGAACACATGCTTTACTTTCCAAATCACTTCAATTAAATAAAGTGGGCTTAGTTGTTATCGACGAACAACACCGCTTCGGCGTGACCCAACGCTCACTAGCCGCCGCCAAAGGTGACTCACCCCACATCCTCACCATGACCGCCACCCCCATCCCCAGAACCGTGGCCCTTACTCTGTATGGCGACTTAGACTTGTCCATCTTAGACTCCGTTCCCGGCCGCATTCCCATCAAAACCTGGGTAGTTCCCGAAGAAAAAAGAACAGCCGCCTATGAGTGGATCAAAAAACAAAATACCCAGGTCTTTATAGTCTGCCCCTTTATAGAGGAGAGCGAAACGCTCACCTCTGTCAAATCCGCCAAGGCCGAGTTTGAGAGGCTCAAGGATATTTTTTCGGAACTTAAGCTAGGTTTACTTCACGGCAAACTCAAAGCCAAAGACAAGGAGCAGGTCATTGCCAAATTTAGGGCAGGGGAGTACCACATGTTAGTCGCCACGCCCGTGGTTGAAGTGGGCATTGATATTCCTTCTGCCACCATTATGGTCATCGAAGGGGCCGAGCGTTTTGGTCTGGCCCAACTCCATCAATTACGCGGCCGGGTAGGCAGAAGCGATGTCCAGTCTTACTGTCTACTCTTTTCAGATATTCCCTCACCCCGCCTCAAATCCTTGGAAACTCATCATTCCGGTGCCGAACTAGCCGAAATAGATCTCAAATTACGCGGAGCAGGGGATATCTACGGCACGTCCCAGCACGGTATTCCCAATTTTAAAGTCGCCAAATACGCAGACTTTTCTCTTATTCCGACCGCCCTCGCCGCTGCCGTTAAACTTCTGCCCGACTTAGACAAACTTCCCTTATTGAAAGACTTGGTCGAAACAGATAAAATCATTCCCGCATGACACCTCTTCAAAAACGCCGCCATTCTACCCGCCGTCAAGGCAAACGCCGGGCCACTCATAAGATAGTTCTTCCACAGCTTATTTCCTGTTCCAACTGCCACCAGCCCACCCATCCCCACATCGTCTGCCCCCATTGTGGTTTCTACAAAGGCAAAAAGGTAAAGTAGGACCTCCTCCTCTTTCCCATCACACACCCGGTGTGATACTATTAGATAGACATGCCGTATAGGCAAACTGTATTCACCAATGGTGAGTATTATCATCTCACCACCCGCAGCATCGGAGAAAACACCGCCTTCCCATCCACCGATGATTACTCAAGAGCCATAGAAATCATCAACTACTACAGCCGCTCATCTGTTCCAATTAGATACTCCTACTTCCGCCGCTTGTCCTCAAAATCTCAAGCCGACCTTTTTGCCTCACTTAAAAACTTCAGAGTCCAAATTATCTGCTTCTGCCTCATGCCCACACATTACCACTTCATCGTTAAACAATCCCAAGATCATGGAATAAATCACTTCATACACGATTTCCAAGACAGCTACGTTAAATATTTCAACAACTTAAACTCTCGCCATGGAGCGTTGTTTCAGGCCAGCTTCAGAGCCGTGCACATCACCAGCGAGGAGCAATTCCTGCATACTTGCCGTTATGTTCATCTCAATCCATACTCCTCAAACTTAGTTAAAAACTACGACGGTCTCACCACTTACCCCTGGTCATCGCTCCCACACTATCTAAATAAAATTAATTATCCGTTCATTTCGGAGGACACAGCCAGCAAGATGTTTAAAGATCGCTCCATATTTCTATCTTTCACCCTCGATCATGCTCAATATCAAAAAACCCTCGAGTTTCTTAAACATCACACACCGGGTGTGTGATAACTGGTATACTCAACTCATCATATGAAAACCGCCTTTGACCCCCGGCACCGAAAACGGGAAAAAAATGTCCAGGAGCTGTTTGCCGCCTCATTCCACGACGTTTTTGAACTCGTTATTGACAAGACAGAGCCTATGAAGGTTATCATAGACGAAGCCATAGAACTGGCCAAACAATTCGGGGGTTCTACCAGTCCCAGCTTTGTCAACGGCGTCCTAGGCACTATATGCAAATCAAAACCGCCATTATCCAATTCTTAGCCAACGAGTTTCAGCTGGACCCGGACCACCTCAACCCTGATACTGCTTTTACTACCGATCTGGGTCTCTCTCCCGAGCAGCTCACCAATCTCCTCCAGCGCCTCCAGGAATCCTTAGGCATCATTCTCCCCGAGGACAAACTTCCCACCATTACCACTATTGGCCAACTATTGGACATTTTTGAAGAAGATGACACCCCCCTCTAAACAAGCATTCGTCCACCGTTCGTATGTCAACGAACATCCCGGGTCCGCCTCCAACGAACGGCTGGAATTTTTGGGCGATTCAGTTTTGTCACTGATCGTCTCTACCCGGCTATACAAGCTTCTGCCAGATATCCCCGAAGGCCAGCTCACCGCCCGCAGATCTTATCTGGTGCAAACTTCCACCTTGGCCGCTAAAGCCAAAGAATTGGGTTTGGACAAGCAGCTGTTACTAAGCGCCGGTGAAGAAGCTTCTGGCGGCCGAACCAACACTAGCCTGTTAGCCAATACCTTCGAGGCTGTATTGGGAGCCATGTATTTGGAAAAGGGTCTACCGACCTGCGAAGACTACCTGGTACACATCTTTCCCGATTCCGAACTTTTACATATGTCTCCTTCCCAAGTCAAAGACCCCAAATCACTTCTCCAGGAAAAAGCTCAAGCTCAAGGCCTGGGTACTCCCCAATACAAAACTACGAGCATCACCGGCCCGGATCACGCTCGGGAATTTACTGTAGCCGTGTCTGTAAACAATCGTCAATTAGCCACCGGAGTAGGAAACAGTAAGCAGCGCGCCGAATCCGCCGCTGCCGCCTCGGCCTTGAGCGTGATATAATTAGCCCACTTTATGTTAACCATCCGCCTCACCCCCATCGGCAAAAAGCACCAACGCCATTACCGTATCGTGGTCATGCCTGCCCGTTCCAAACTGACCGGAATCCCCATTGCCACCCTCGGCACTCCGGATAAATACGACGCCAAAGCATTAGCTGATTGGATCACCAAAGGCGCGCAACCCTCACTTAAAATCCGAGAAATATGCAAGATTTCTTGAAGTTTCTCATTTCCCAGCTCCTGACTTCTCCCGACCAATTAGTTATCGAGCCCGCCGCTTCAGCTGTATATATATCTGTAGCTCCAGAGGACACCGGTCGGGTCATTGGTAAGCACGGCATCATCATTTCCGCCATCCGCACCTTAGTCCGCGCATATTGCACACTCAACCACTTATCTCACTCCAATCTCATTCTCAAAACGGATTCGGATTCGTCCCCCCAGCATCCTGGACCTGACCAGAACTAATTTCTCTGTACCCGGACAACTTCTGCAAAGTTTCCCGCACCCTCCCGCCCGTTTCCGGTAGCTCATCTTCCGGTTTGGCGTTTGAAACCACGGTTGCTTTCCATTCTTGTTCCAGGCTCACTTCTACCCGTCCTTCTTTGTAATTCACATTCACCAGCGTTACCAACGGTAACCACTTTTCCATTCTCCCCACCCAATCAATAAATCTCTCCGCGTCACCCGTGCGCAAAGTTACTTGTAAAACCTGCTGTGTCTCATCGCCCCCGGCTCCATATCGTTCTATCGCCACTCCGGATTCAGACGCCGCGGCAGTTACTTCCCAAATCAACAGTTCCGCCCGTCGCTGGCTGGGTACAGCCGTTTCCAATCTACTCAACACTTCTTTCTGACCAACTATATCCACCCCGTTTAATATATCCAGTTTATTTTTTAGCTTCACCACTTCTGCTTCCGCGGTTTTTACTTCTCCGCTTGTTAACCACAATTTCTGCCAAATCTGATCCGGTCCGGCGATTAGCCACCTAGACGAAAACACCACCATCACCCCGACCAGTGCCGGGAAAACCAGCCAACTCCATTTCCTCATTTCCATACTACTGCCTCCTCCCACACTCCGTCTGATTTTTTAGTCACGGATTTTACCTCTAGCCCCTCGGCAAATTTTTCCAGTGTTTGCAAACTCGATCCTCTTACCGTCACCACTCCCGTGTGCCATCCCACCACTTGTAATCCCTTTTTTTGCGCTTCTTCTAACACTTTTATGAGTACCGGTCCCTGCTTAGGTTGGGCCATCGCCGCTTCCACCATGTCTACCCGGCTAATTACCTGCCGCACCACGGCTTCCGCCGCCGCCAGCTGTCCCACCTGGCCGGACAATGTGTCTCGTTCACCTACTACCGCGCTTTTCCGGGCTCCCACCCACACCCACCAGCCCGCCGACGCTGCTACAGCTACTAGATACACCACTGCCACTACTGTGGTTACCGCGTGTATGGGTCCTTTGTATCTCTGACCAACTTGTACCAATCCTTCGCTTTTGGTAAGTAAATTAATCATGCTTGTCTTTCAGCAAGCCCTATGGCTACTGCGTAATACGGCCCCGTGTTAGCAAAGGCTTTTTTCTGCGCCTCATCCATGACCAGTCCCGCAAACGGATCTCCCATCACCACTTCAATTCCCAAGCTAGCCGAAAGCTGGCTCACCATCTCCGGCATCCCAGCCGCCCCTCCCGATAGGACCACCATTTTTACCGCTTCCCCTTGATGTTTAGTAGTGTAAAAATCAATGGTTTTTCGTATCTCACCAGAAATAACCGTCAATACTGGCTTCATGACTTCCACCAGTTTTCCCTCCAATTGTTTATCGCTCATCCCGTACGTATTTTTGTATTGCTCTGCTTGGGCGTGATCCAATCCCAACCCCGTCTCAATAGCCCGGGTAAAAGCGTCCCCTGCGGTAGGAATAGTTCTGGCGAATATCAGCTGGCCTTCTCTCACAATTCCCATGTCCGTGCTTTTTGCTCCCATGTCTACGACTACCGAAAGAGGGGACCCAGGTTTAACTTCTGCACGGGCTGTGGCCGTTAGTTCGGTTTCTATCGCTACCAATTCCAACCCCGCCTCTTCCACCTTTTTGCGGTAAGTTTCTACCAAAGTTTTGGCAGCTGCCACTAAAAGTATTTCCGATCCGCTGCCTGCTTCCCCTCGGCGCACCACTTCCCAGCTCCATACCGCTTCGTCTTTAGGAATGGGAATATATTGTTCCACTTGCCATTCCAGCGCCTGTTCAATCTCGTCGTCCTTCATCATCGGTAATTCCACTACATGTGACGACACTTGTTCTTCAGGCAGTGCCACCACCGCCCGTTTACTTCTCATGCCCGCCTCTTTTATAATCGCCGCCAGCGTGGTTCCTACCGGGGCCGAAGCCGCCGAGACTAGTCTCCACTGCTTGCCCGCAGGTACCAACTCTACTAATTTAATCGCGGAGCTTCCAATATCAATCCCGATCTTGGGCAGGTCAGACATAACTTTATTTTACCAGGTCTCCCCCAGAAAATACTGCCGATTCCCATATCTCCGGCACGTCCGGTTTCTGATCGTATACTTTAATTCTTCTCACCGAATCGCCGGTCTGGCCTACAGCCGTATATTCCGTCCCCTGGGACGGCAAGGTCCCCCCAATACCCTCCACTGTCAGCTGTTGCGGCGTGGCATTCCCCCACATCCTGAGCCGTAAATATTGCTTCGTACCAGTGTTTACGTTGATAGTCGACGACCCTCCGGTCTTGTACTCCCGGCTGACCTTGGTGGTTCCTCCTTGGGTATAGTAATAGGCCGATTCCAATCCGGCATTGCCGTCGTCCCAGCTCACCCGTACGTTGTTCCCCCCGTAGTCCACCAGATTAATAGTCGCTACTTGTCCGGCAGCCAAGGCGTCGGCAATTAGCACTGAATCCGCCATCGGCGCCGGTGTCGAGGTCACATTAATGGTCGATCCGGTGATCGTCGGCGCGGCAATGCCTCCCAAAGCCGCCTCCACTCCCGCTTCAGCCGCAGCCAGCGCCTGAGCCGATTCGGATTGAGCCGTAGACACCGCCACTTCAGATACACTTCTACTAGCGATAGACAACCCCACCGTCGTCACCACTCCCAAAATTAGTAACACTATTATTAGAGCTTGTCCGCTTCTCACAACTTCATTATGGACATAAAAAATGTTAAAATCAATGCATGCCCGCCCAGCTCCCCGCTTTCATGCAATCTTGTCTGTGGAGCTACGACATCTCCAAAATTGATCCCCAGAAAGACCAATATCTTATTATCACCCAGGCCCTAAGTTTTGGTACTCAAGAACAAATTAACTGGGTCGTCTCTCACTACTCACCAGACGAAATTCAAAAAGTGGTCTCTCATCCCCAGCGGGGCATGTGGCAAAGGGGGGCTCTCAGTAAGTGGTTGAATAATTTCGGCATCATGCTCGACCCTCTGGAATACGAAAGTGCCATTAGGGATCTCAATCCTCGTTTAAAACTAGCCACGGCGTATCTCCAACGCCGAGGTATACTCTAAAAATAATGGCCTTTTACCCCCACATTCTCAATCCCATCCAAGCCCAAATTTTACCCAAGCTCTCATTTACTAAACCCCAATTTTATCTGGGAGGCGGCACTGCTCTCGCCTTACAACTGGGGCACCGGACGTCGGTAGATTTCGATTTTTACGCTCCCCAAAAATTCGACAACCAAAAACTTGGCCTTACTATTAGCCAGCTATTCCCCAACGTAAAAACACCAGCCACCCATCTTTACCAATACCCATTATTAGATCAGCTAGTCGACTATGGCCCGGTGTTGCTGGCTGGATTAAGAGATATTGCGGCTATGAAGACCGCTGCTGTGGTCCAAAGAGCCAGACAACGGGATTTCTACGATATTTACTATCTCATCAAAAAGCTGGGGGTAGAAACCTTCATTAATGCCACTTACCAAAAATTTCCTTGGTATGAGGAAAACAATGTTGTTGTCTTTACTTCCTTAACCTATTTCACCGAAGCCGACGTGGTCATCAAATCCTCCGTTATATCTTATAGTAATTGACAGATTTGGCGGGTGTGATATACTTAAACCAATGTCCGGCAAAGCTAGATTTTAAAGTTACCAAGCACCGCCGCAAGGCGGTTTTTAATTTCTGCCCAGCTAATATGTTGGGAAAAACAAACAATTATGGGTGTCAGCGAAAAGCTCTTCTCTTTTGTTCCCCAAATAGAAGCTCCAGTCAACCGAATTTATTCGTGGATAGTTGATGATATGGAGCAAACCAACAGAATGTTAGAAGCTGAAAGCGCATTAGCCATACTAAGGGAAATAGGAGAGTATGCCCACAGATACCCTAAAAGATTTTATTCTCAATTGGCATTACTTACCCTATCCACACTCGCAGCGGCCTGTACAGCATTAGAAATAGATACTGGGACGGCTCCTGTAGAAACCCAAATTCCAATTCCAACTGCTCAACCGGAACCTTCTCCCACTCCTGTAGCGCCGGATGCTACAACTACGACAGGGGTGGAAACCA
>LCOA01000029.1 GCA_001002405.1 Candidatus Amesbacteria bacterium GW2011_GWA1_47_20 | reverse complement strand
AAATACTTTCCTGCCTCCCTTTTCCACTTCAAATTCATAGCCTTCCAACATTAAACTGGTGTATTTGAATATATTATTCCTAAAATCGGTGATGCTTACGGTCATGGTCATATGTACATTAGTGTACATGATATTGACAAGATGTCAACTCTCCAATTCCACGCTACAGCGTTTTTTTGATAAATCCGCAGTGACAACTATATCCTGTAGTATAATACCACCATGTCCGAACTCGGCCCCACTACTCCCAAAGACATTGCTTGCTGCTTGATTCTTCCTTTTGCCGCCATCGGAGCTACTCTCTTCCCTTTCGGCCCCTCTCTTTGCACCTTGATAGGCAATCTGCGCACCCACGCCTTCACTCCGCTAGAAGTTATCGGTTTCAGTGCCATCGACTTAGCCAAAGCGGCTCTGCTCACCCAACCCTTACTAGCCCTAATTGCCAAGGAGCCAGCTAATTGGCCAGTTTTATCCTACGCCATTCTCACCGCCCTCGAACTGGGTGTCATGCTCCACGCCACCCTCCAAGACAGCTAGCTTCTCCTCATCTTAAACAAAGCCATTGACGAGATCCTCCCCCCAAGGTATACTTCAAACCAATGCAAAAGATTGTCTGCAATTTTTATTATTTCTTTACCTCGCGCGTGCGGGGCGCTTTGGGTAGCCTAAACTAACCAGTCACACCCAAAGACCAGAACCCCGCATCAGCGGGGTTTTTTAGTTGTATGACCAAAGCCCAAAAATTTAAACAATTATTAACCAGACCCGGGTCTGTCCTCCTGCCGGTCGTCCACGACTGTCTGGTGGCCAAACAGGCCCAAGTAATTGGCTTCGAAGCCGTCTCCGTAGGCGGCTTTGCCGTCTCTGGAGTACACCACGGCCTCCCCGACGTGGGCCTGATCGCCCTTAATGAAATGGTCTCCGCCGTCACCCACATCGTCTCCTGCGTGGATATTCCCGTCTTTGCCGACGCCGATGGCGGATACGGCAATGCCAGAAACGTAGCCCATTGTATCCGCCAATATGCCGCTGCAGGAGTAGCCAGCCTTTTTATTGAAGATCAAAAACACCCCAAACGCTGCGGTCACATGGACGGCAAAGAACTGATTCCCACTGCCGAAATGGTGAACAAAATCCAAGCGGCTATTAAGGCCAGACCAGATCCAAATTTGACCATTTGCGCCCGAACCGACGCCATCGCCGTAGAAGGTTTCGGGGCAGCCATCGCCCGCGCCCGGGCTTACGTCAAAGCCGGCGCCGATATCATTTTTATCGAAGCCCCCCAAAACCTAAAACAGCTACAAGCCATCCCCTGTCTTATCACCCAGGTCCCCCTGCTAGTCAACATGTTGGAGGGCGGCAAGACTCCTCTTCTCTCCCAAGCCAAACTTGAAAATTTGGGCTACAAACTCATCGCCCACCCCGTCACCACTTTGTTTTCTGCGCTTCAGGCTTCCCAACGCGCCTTATTACACCTCCACCAAACCGGCCGGACCGATCCGGCCGATATGCTTACGTTTCAGGAGTACAAACAGTTAGTCGAACTAGACAAATACATATGAATAACATTGTTTTTCTAAACGGGAAATTTGTACCTTACAAAAAAGCTGTCGTTCCCATCAGCACCCACGCCCTGCATTACGGCACGGGCTGTTTTGAAGGTATCCGCGGTTATTGGAATTCCAAAGCGAAAAAACTGTACGTCTTCCGTATGGCTGATCATTACCGCCGCCTGGCCAGATCATGCCGGACCTTGTGCATGCACCTTCCCGCCCCAGTCCCAGAACTATGCCTTACTACCGTCGAGCTGCTCCGACGTTGCAGCTACAAACAGGGCGTCTACATCCGGCCCCTAGTCTACAAATCCGATCCCACCGTCACCAGATTTAATCTGGATAAACTTTCCGACGGCTTTGCCATTCTCACTGAACCGTTAGGCCATTATCTTAATGTTTCCGCAGGCATCGGCGCCATTACTTCGTCGTGGCTGCGCGTCAGCGCCCGCATGATTCCCCCGTTTGCCAAACCCACCGGCATTTATCTCAACACCGCCCTGGCCAAAACCGAAGCCGAGGCCAAAGGCGCTAGTGAAGCCATCCTTACCAATCCCGATGGTTCCGTCTCCGAAGGCAGCGCCGAAAATATCTTTCTAGTTAAAGCCAACCGCTTATTTACTCCCTCTCTGGATCAAAATATCCTGGAAGGCATCACCAGAAACACTATCATCGAGCTGGCCCAAAAGGAGCTGCGCATACCCACCCTCCAAAGAAAAATTATGGCCAGTGAGTTGGCCGCCGCCGACGAAGTTTTTCTCACCGGTACCGGCGCCGAAGTCACTCCGGTTACCAAAATCAATGGGGTAAAAATCGGCCCCGGCCGCGTCGGCCCCATCACCCACAAACTTCAAGATCTCTATTTTTGCATCGTCCACGGCCAGAATCCCAAATACGCTCACTGGCTGACTGTCATCTAGCCTTATGTTATAGTAATTATACAGTACACAAGTATGGACAAAATTGACGAACTCCTAACCCGCGGGTAGCCAATATCATTCCTTGACAACAAACATCTCTTCTAAATCCTCTTTCTTCAATAGTGTCGATTCGCTGCAAAAACTCACCATGGCCACACTGGGTTTGTGCGAAAAACCCACATATTCCACAACCTTTCCCTTACTTCGAGCTTTGGCAATTGCAGGCGCTAGATCGGTATCGGATGAGATTAAAATTATTCTGTCACATAAATCCTCATATGCCGCTTCCATCATATCTACGGCTATTTGCACATCCACCCCTTTTTCGTGGTATATATCGCCAGTTTTTAATAAATAACCCAATTTATAAACAAAGCCTGCATTTTTTAATCTTCCAAGTAATTTTTGCTGGCCATCAAACAATTTTTCTGATTTTGGAGTTCCATCCTGTCTCACCTTTCCAATGAAATAACATTTCTTTACTATTTTCCTTTTTCTGGCGATAAACTTCGCAAATTTTCCCAAATCTAAGTCCAAAAGACGACCCAAATTTAACTCTTTGAGTTTGAAATAAAAATTACTCCCATCGATGAAAATTACCACTCTCTCATCCATATCAAAAGTGTACCACAAAAAAGCCTCGCAAATGTCTTTCGACCTCACGAGGCGGTTTAGTGATGACTATTATAACATCGAGTGTTAGAATTTCAATATGGACAAAATTGACGAGCTTCTCACCCGCGGGGTTGATAAAATCTATCCGACCAAAGAAGCTTTAAAAAAAGTTCTTAGCTCAGGCAAAAAAATCCGCCTCTACACCGGCATCGATCCTACAGGCAGCGAAATCCACATTGGCCATACGGCCTGGATGTGGAAATTGCGCGCTTTCCAAGATGCTGGCCATGAAGTCATAGTTCTTATTGGTGATTTTACCGGCATGATTGGTGATCCTTCCGGCAAATCAGACACCAGAAAACCCCTCACCCGCGAGCAAGTCCTTGAGAACGCCAAAAGCTATAAACAACAAATCGGGAAAATTATTAGGTTTGATGGAGAAAACGCCGCCCAAATCAAGTTCAATAGCGAATGGCACTCCAAAATGTCACTTCTAGAAATGGCCCGCCTTATGCATCACTTAACCATTGCCCAAGTAATAGAAAGAGATATGTTTCAAAACCGGCTTAAAGAAGGCAAAGACCTTTTCATGAGCGAATTCTTCTATCCATTTTTTCAAGGTTATGATTCAGTTGCCATGGACGTTGACCTTGAGGTCGGAGGTAGCGACCAAATGTTCAACATGATGACCGGCCGGGACCTGATGAAAAAAATTAATGGCAAGGAAAAATTCGTCATGACTCTCAAGCTCATTACCGACTCTTCCGGAAACAAAATTGGTAAGACCGAGGGCAATGCCATAGCTATCACCGGCAAACCGGAAGCGTTATTCGGCCAAATCATGTCCCTCCCCGACGAAGTTATCTCTGCTATATTTGAATCTTGTACTAATCTTCCCTTAGATCAAATCCCCTCAGGAGGCCATCCAATGGAACTCAAGAAGAAACTTGCCTGGCAAATAGTATCCCAATACAATGACGAAATGTCAGCAGACAATGCCCAAAAGCACTTCGAAACCACGGTCCAGGCTGGAGAGCTTCCTTCCGACGTGTCTCAAATTAGCGTCAAATCCCCAAACATCGTCGACGTCTTGGTCGAATCCGGCCTCGCTCCTTCCAAATCCGAGGCCAAACGCCTTATTGACCAAAAAGGTGTCAAAGTGAATAATGAAACTGTGACTTCTATCTCCTATCTCCTAACTCCTGATTCCATCGTTAGCGTCGGCTCCCGCAAGTTTGTAAAAATAAAATGACGGATCCATCCCCAATAGAACAAATTGCCACGGCTGCAGAACAAGTTCAGAATTTACCGGCTTCTACTGCCAGAAAACAAGGCCGGACTCTGGTTGGCGAGGCCGCCAATCTAGTAGAAGCGTATCCAAAAAATGCAGACCTAGTTGCAGCGGCACTCAATGATTCACTTATCCAAGGTAAAATCCTTCCCCAGCAGCAAGACGAACCGAAGAAGCCTTAGCTGCCTTCTCCATCTCCACGGCTCGTGTACGAGCCTCCACAGCCACTCCAAACCCATTTTGTTCACCCATTCCGGTGGAAGCAAAACATGTCCGGTCAAGTAATCAAACGTTCCTCCTACTCCCATACCCACTTTGGCTTTTAGCTTATGGCGATTAGCCCATAGCCATTTTTCCTGCCACGGCGCTCCATAGGCCACCAGAAGGATGTCTGGCTTAAATCTATTGATCTTTGCGATTATCTCATCGTTTCTCACTGGGTTTTTTATATTCACCTCACCGTTGTCGTATGCGCCGCCATATTTCTCGACCACTTCGGCAGCTACCCTGCTGCCTAAGTAAAACACTCTGTATTTCTTTACTATCTCCGCCACCACTCTTCGCCCAGGCACAATATTCTTCACCCCGGCCAGTTTTAGCCCAACCCCATCAGCAATCGCCAAATCCGCACCATTTAGAATCTTTTTAAACTCCGGGTCGTCTTGAGCCAACATCACAAATTCTGGATTGACAGTCACAATTAGCTTCATTTTCCCTTTTTTTGTCAAAAAACTGTCAATTTTTGTTAGCACTTCGGCAAGCTCAGTGCTACTCACCCCCACCCCTAGTACATTTACCCTATCATCGGTCTGTTTTAACTGTCTGTTAATCATTTTAGCCTCGATTAATTGATTATATCACCCTCTTAGTCCCCCTCTTAAATTAAGAGGGGGAAAGAAAGGGGGTGATACCGAATATTCTCCAGGTTATTAGAAATTAAAAATTAGGAATTAGGAATTTTTGGTCTGTTCACATTTTATCCCCAATTTCCAGCCTCAAATTTCGGATTTGTGGATTATTTAGAACTTAGAAATTAGGATTTAGAAATTAATATTCTATAGGTCT
>LCOA01000028.1 GCA_001002405.1 Candidatus Amesbacteria bacterium GW2011_GWA1_47_20 | reverse complement strand
GTGGAGGTGGCGGGAATTGAACCCGCGTCCGAAAAAGTTCTTTTGAAGCATCTACAAGCTTAGTCTCGCATAAAGTCGCGGACCACTTGGATTAATTGGTCTTTCTCCGATGTTGGTTAATCCTAACCTATCGGAGGCATCTCGATTTAATTACACTCCAGTCAAACTCTCGAGATAAGTTCAAAGGGAATGCCTTCATTTCGGCTTAAGCGTTATACGCTTGCGCGTACAGTCTTGCGAAACGATAGGGGGCTTCGACTTCCCCACGAAGCAGTGCTTGCGCACGCTTGGCAAAGCCATCAAAGCCTCGTGCCACTTTATTAGCACTTAGTTTTGAACCTGTTTTACGAGCCTGGTTCGAGCTCGGCTTGCAGCTTTTCAAAGTACATTTCTCGTCGAAACCTTTCACCCCCGACATCTTGTAGTATATCACATCTCCCGATCTAAATCACGCTTTTTTATTGCTTCTCTTTTCTCGTATTTCCGCTTGCCTCGAGCCAGGGCTATCTCCAGCTTAATTTTACCCTCTTTGATATACATTGCCGTAGGCACGAGCATCAAGCCTCCGGACTTCATTTTGTTCTGCAAAGTCAAGATTTCCCTCTGGTGCAGTAATAGCTTCCTGCTTCTTTTTGGATCATATCCTGTAACGTCTGCGTGCTTGTATGGGTATATATGTAGTCCCACCACCCACAGCTCGCTTTGCGCCCGGTGCCCAGAGCTTTGCACCCTAACGTGGGCATTGCTCATATCAATTTGTCCCAGTTTTACCGATTTAACCTCTGCCCCTATAAGTACAATTCCAGTTTCGACTCTCTCCCCTAATTCGTAATTAAACTTCGCCTTCTCATTAACAATTTTCATAATACTTAATACTTAATACTTAATACTCTCCCTCCGACGATCAGGTATATCTTTCCGGCCTTTTCGTCCACCACCAACCCCGTCGCCCCCTTAATTGCCTCCGCCGTATATTGACTCTCATATTCTCCGGTTTTAGCTAAAACCACCACCCGCCCCCCCGCTGCATCCAACACATATAATTTTTCCGTTTCGCCAGCCACGCCTGCTTGGCTCCATATCCACTTTCTCCTCCCTGATGCTTCCATATTCCAGATTTCGTTAGTAAATAAATGTTTCCTCCCCACATCCCCATATCTACTATCTCTCCCCACTCACTATCTAGCTTCACTACCACTCTGGGATTCGGAAACTCGACTATCCCTTTGTCAGACAAAACTGTCGTCTTTCCTGGATAAGTAGCCAACAGTCTAACGTCTCCCAGGTCGTTTTTCCCAGCCACCACCTCCGCGCTCTTCTTTTCCGGATTTACCTCCACCAATCTGTCTCCTTGCGTATCCAGCACCTCTAATTTCCCGTCTCTAATTTCCAATTTCTCCCCCGTCATCCCCTCTCTCACTTGTCCCAGATCAATAATGATTTCCGCCTCCACCACTTTTGTCCCCATCGCTTCATTCCACACTCCCTCCCATTCCCCCGCTATTTGTATCACCCTTTTGTCCTTGCTTTGAGTTTTTGAGTTTTTAAGTTTTTGCACTTCCGGATCTATTTCTTTCAACAGCTCTCTACTTCTCGCCGAATTCAGAGTCACCACTGCTTTGGCCTCATTAAACTTTTCCCACACTGCTTCTATCCGGATATTCTGTTCACTCTGTTTGATAGATCTGTTTCTCTCGCTCCATCTCCATCCCCCCACCAAAAGTACCAGCACTACCAGAAACCCAATTCCTGCCCATATCATTTTCTTCCTGGCCGCCTCCTTGTCTCCCCGCACCACGTACACCGGCCCCCGAGTAGGCAAGAACGGTAGTTTCAGCCTCGGAAACCTTATCTCCGGCAACTTAAAGGGTGTTTTCGGTTTCTGAATTTGTATTGATTCCTGACTCCTGACTACTGGCTCCTGACTACTGATCTTCACGACGACTCCCACCGCCCCTTCCCCTTTTTCCCCTCCATGCACTACTGCCCCCAACGTTTCTACTGCCGCCTCCACGTCATTGTTTTCCACCGCCGCCTTCACCACGCCCAGCGGCAGCTCCTCCCAAAACCGGCTGTTCCCCAATACCAAAGTTTCCTGGTTTTTTGCCCAGCTGCTCAATACTTTCACCCCCGGTTCGGCGTCGGGCCGGATAATCCAGCCTTCTTTTCCCCCCACTTTCGCCCACGCCCCGCCCACATTCGCCGCCACATATAGTGCCTCCCCCACTACCGTCAGCACCACCATTTCCAGTCCTTCAAACTCCGCCTCCATCGTTTCCGCCGCCTTCTTCAGACTCGCCATGGCTTCTTCCTCCAAATTCCCGAAATACAGCTCATGCACCCGGGCCAATAGTTCCCGTCCCATCTCTACCATTTCCACTTCCGTTTTTTCGCTGCCCACGGCCAGGCTGGCTGCCACAATTAATCTGCCCTTAGTTTCATGCGTAAAATCGTGTACCTGCGCCCACCGCTTCCCGCTTATTCTGCCTACTATTTTACCTACAAATATTTCCATGTAGATTACAGTACGGCTATTGCCAAAATTACTAAAGCAATAGCCAGTAGCAAATGCACCCAGGCAAACAATGAAATTATGCCGTTCACGTCATCCTCCACGGCCTCTGTCATCACACCCACCTGTCTGACGATGACGACTGCAAAAACTGTGTACATCAGAAGCCCCACTACGCACATCCACTTCACCACCCCAAACAAGGTAAATTTAGAAATTAGGTCAATTAGATCAATTTGGTTCATTCGCCCCTCTCCCTTCTTTTTTCCAGCTCCTCCGCCAGCCGGGAAATAATATCCACTACTTTGTCCGGATATGGTACGGCGTTGGCCTCGAGCGTCGGTTTTTCCGAAGCAGTAGTTACTGACACATCTCCATATTGAAACATTGACCGGAGAAATCCTCCTGTCGTTTCCTCCGGTTCCTCGATGTGGTTTAAGTTGGCATACGTAATTTGCCGGTACATCAGGTTGTCAAAATCGATATCCACTATTCTCTCGTTGGTCACTATAAACACCGAGTAATACCAAAACATAAATCTCTCCATTGCATACATCAGAGTTACCAAATACCACACCAATTTCCCCACCAGTATAAATTTCCCAGGTACGGCCGCAAATACCCCCGTTCCTAAAATTACACTCGGCAACACCAGCATCAAAATAACCAAAAGGACCCACCCAATGTTGGTAATTGGATGCGCCCGCAAAAGGAGCACAATTTCTTCGTCTTCCTGTTGCGTCATAAATTTCTGATCCGGCCGCACACAAAAAGCGCCCATCATCGCCCTTCTTGGCTCCTCGCCCACTTTCTCCAGCACCTCGTCCACCACTTTCTTCCACCAATCTTTACGGCTCACTGATTCTGCTGATTTAGCTGATCCAGTTGACGCACTGGAGCTATACACCTCCACCATGGCTAAATTGTATCACTTTCGCTCAATATTAAATAATCCACTTGTTAGGTGAATCGCCCCCGGCGCCCGCAGATTAAACGCTTTATAAAAATTGGTCCCGGAAATTGTCACTTCCCCCCGGTTGGTAGAAAATATCACCTGGTTCGTTATCCCGTCGCTCCCATGATTTACTCTCACACTACTCACGCTCATGACCTTCCCCCCGTATTTCTCGGCTTCCTGCGCCATCCGGTCTGTGCTCCACCCGGCCTGTCCCAAGCACCCGTCCGTCGGAAAAATTCCGCTGGCGTCTCCCCCATTGGCATACACAATTGCTGCGTTTATGATGTCTGCAAACTCGTTTTCGCGTAACCACGGATGACCTCGTCCACAATTCGTTCCCGACCTGGATTTATACCATCCTTTGTAAAACCAGGGAGACCCCCCAGATTTTTCCCACGCCCCATCCGCCCACCTCGTCCAATCGCTTGTGGTATCCCAAAATCCCGGCGTAGTGTGTCCCAAACTAGTATATGATTCCTGGTAACCCCCAGAGGTGCTCGCATACCACGTATTTACTATCTCATTGCTCACGTTACTCACTACTATCTTCCCCCGGGTGGCTCCCACCGCTTCCCGCCACTTGCCCGGGTTGTCCGCTTTGCTGCTTTTCCACACTTGGCAGCTTTCTGTTACGCAAATACTTCCACCCGCATTCTGATTTCCCATCCGCCAGCCCACATAAGACAGGGCATAAGATCTGGCCGCAATTGCTTGAGCTTTCAAAGCCTCCATGCCCCCCTCGTCTCCCCAACTTCCTGGCATCTCGGCAATACCTATAATGTACCGGTTCTCAAAATCCATCGTCCCCACTGTGGTTCTGATACTTAGACTCGTGTTTACGTCCTGCACTCTTACGTTCCCATAATATGCTCTAAGAATTGTTTCATAATTTTGCCCGTTCTTGGCCCGGCCAAAAGCCCCATACTGGCTCATGCCTTTAAAGTGCGGTGCCCCAAAAGAAAACAGGGCAAATGCCGGCGAAAACCCGGGGTTATAATCCGGCCTGGCCGCCGGATCATCCGCCAACGGCACATCCCCTACCGAAGTTTGATACGTCCCGGTTTTTTGCGCTAAGAGCGCCTGCTGCCTGGCTGTCAGCGACGCGATTTTTCCGGACAAATCCGCCACGTACTTATTAGCTTTTGCCACTTCCCCCGCCAACCACGTCGCCTGGTCGTCTACTCTTTTTTTCAACGCATCCAGGTTTTTTATTTGGTTTCCTAACTCCTGACTCCTAACCCCCAACTCCTTAACCTCTCCAGATATTGAAGCAATTTGTTCTCTATCGTCCCTGGCCAATTTTTCTCTGTAAGCCAAGTCCGCAAATAGCCCCTGCGCCGTATCCGCCGCAAACATCGCCACCAGCGGCGACCATTCCCTTTTCCGGATGTAGTCTTGTTTCACCCTTGCCGCCAGCAGTGTCTCCCTCACTCCAATTTTCACCTGCCTCTCAAACACATCGCTTTGCAGCTTTTGAATTTGGGAGTTTAATTGGTTTATTTGTGCTTTGAGATTTGAGATTTGAGTATTGAGATTTGCCAACTCGCGGGAGTTGGTGGCATTCGCTCTGGATATCGCATCAGCAAACCCGCTGAATTTATTAATACACGGCCCTATCTGATCTAAACTTAAGCTACTAATATTGTCGCACTCCTCCGCCCCCACCAAACCCACAGCTACTAAGTAACAAACTAACAAAGTAACCACAAACTTCCTCATATTTTTATCTTACCATCCTCTTGACAAATTTTCCTGAATAGTTAATAATTCCAATAGTTAAACTTTCCAACAAAGATATGCTTCAACCAATTTCCAGCCCCAACACTCAATGGTCCAAAATCCTTACCAAAGGCTTGATTACTCTTCCCAAACCCTGGCGGGACGACCTCGGCCTTAAAGAAGGCCAATTAGCCAAAGTCAAAAAGGTTGGCCGGTCCATCGTCATCGAACCCACCGATCAACCAGACTACGAACTTTACTCCGACGCCGAAATCCAAACAATGCTTCTTGCAGACGCCCTTCCTCCCAAATTAGCCGCTAAGGCCAAGTTCTACTGGAAAGATATCAAATGATCGGGGTTTTTATTGATTCATCGGTCTTAGTCGCCGCCAGTGGCTCCAAGACCGGGGCTTCCGCTTTGGTTTTAGGTTACTCCCGCTCCGGACAAATCACCGGGGTCGTCTCCCCGGACGTGGTCCGCGAAGCTCAAAAAAACGTCCTCAAAAAAATGGGTCCGGAAAAGACTGCCCGGCTGGACCAATACCTCCGTCTCGCCAAACTTGATCTCATCCCCACTCCTTCCCAATCAGAAATTGATAAGTGCAAACAAATAATTGTCGATAAAGACGCCCCTATTCTGGCCGCCTGTCTAGCCAGCCAAACCAACGTCCTGGTCACTTTGGATTTCAAACACATGCTCAAGCCCAAGATTGCCAAGTTTCTCAAACCCACACTGGTTCTCACTCCTCATCAACTCGTTCTTCTAATTGAAAACAGAGTTCCTATCTCACCCAAGGACTTCAAGTAGGTTATCAATCAACTGGGAGAACTTGAAGACAAAGAGGATGCTTCGTATATAATAACTCACGAAAAACGCCTCAAAAATAAGCCGAAATAAAACCCCGAGGTAGCTCCTACAAACCCTAGCCCCCACGTGCTAAACTTGAGGCAATGAAAAAGGTCCTTCTTCTCCTCTTCTACTCTTCTACTCTCCTGCTCTTACCTGTCCATATTTTCGCCCAATCCCCTGCCCCCGAAGACGTTTGCAACGACATTGTCAACGACCCCAACACTCCCGCCAATGAAAACCAGGTATGTGTTGACTGTGTTACCGGCACCACCATGGGCGGAACTCCCGGGACATACGTCTGGACCGCCATCGGCTGCCTGGAAGCCGGCAACCCCACGCATTTTATTGGCCAAATCCTCGGCTGGTCCACTATCGTCGGCGCTGGCATTGCCTTTCTCTTAATAGTTTTTGGCGGCTTTCAGATTACCACAGCTGCCGGAGACCCCAAACGCGTCAAAGCCGCCCAAGAGCTCATCACCGCCGCCATCGGGGGCCTTCTCCTTATCATCTTCTCCATCTTTCTGTTAAACTTAATCGGCATCAAAGTACTCAACCTGGGACCTGGTGGCCTCAACCTTATCAACCCATGACAAGCTCTCTAATTGCCCAACTCCAACTTCCTAGGTACGACTTTGATGTCATAACCAGAGGTGGAAGCGTGTCGGACATTTTCACAAAGCCCTTTATCCGCGACTTCGTCGATTTTTTCAATCCTTCCA
>LCOA01000027.1 GCA_001002405.1 Candidatus Amesbacteria bacterium GW2011_GWA1_47_20 | reverse complement strand
TTCCGGTCGCCTTTCTCAATTTTTTGGGCTAGATCCACTTCTTCCACCGATTTCAAAAGCGGGATTCTCCCAATCTCCCGCAGATACATTCTCACCGGGTCGGTGGTAATTCCCCCCTCTATCTTGGTTAATGATTCTATCTCTTTTTCCAGCTCCCCCACCGATTTCTCATCGGCCTTGATTTCGTCCTCCGTTACCGTCTCAAATACGTCCACATTTGCCTCCAGCAGTTTTTGATACAGCGCGTCCAGCTCCCCCACCCTATCTTCGGCATCGCCAAACACTTTCAAAATATCATCCAATGTCAAAAACCCCTGGTGTTTCCCCAGCTCAATCAGGTTTTTGGCTTCAGGCGTCAGCTTCACCATACAAAAAAGGGCCGTGTCAAGCGGTAGGCCGAGTATAGCCTGCTATTTGTCCTTAGTCAACTCCCCTAATCTCTTGGTCAGTCTCCGCACGTCTCCCTCCCCTGCCGCAATTTGTTCTCGTATGTTTAATTCCTCTAGTTCCCGCAGGGCAGTTTCCCACTCCTTCTCTTCGAATTCTCCGTCTTTAAGCAATAGTATCTGGGTTCTTTCCCGCAGCTCCTCCGGCAGTTTCTTAGGGTTACCGTCCTTCACCAATTCCTCAGCCACCCTGGCCCAAAAATCCGTCTTTAATTCAGGCAATACTTTTCCCCCTTTCAAGGCCAACTCAATCACGTACTCTTCCAGAATTTCCCTCCTTGGAATTTGTTGTTTTGAATCTTGGGATTTGTTTAGAGTTTCGGATTTAGAAATTAGAGTTTTCGTCATCTGATGACGAATATCTTCCTCCTCCACTCCCAAGGTTTTGGCCAGCAACTTAATATAGTGCGCCTTCACTATCTCATCAGAAATACCGGCCCAAATGGGCAACAGTTCCTGCCCAATCTTTTTCTTGCCTGCTACTTCTAATCCATATCGTTCTACCGCCGATTGCAAATAAAAGTCATATACCGGAATAGCTTCAGCTACCGCCTTCTTCCATCCCTCTGAATCAGCAATAGCATACTCCCCCGGATCCTTAGCCCCAGTCAGTTTGACCACCTTTACCATCAAGCCATTTCTATCCGCTATTTCTATTCCCCGCCGCGACGCCGCGTCCCCCGCTACATCCATATCCAGGGCCAATACAATCGTGTCACAAATCCGCCGCAGCAATTCCACCTGTTTTTCCGTCAGAGCCGAGCCTTTAATGGCCACCACATTTTTTACTCCTGCCTGCCACGAGGCAATGGCGTCGATTTCTCCCTCCACCACTACCGCCCACCCGGCATTTTTGATCTCTGCCCGAGTCACGTCCAGCCCATACAGCAATTCACTTTTGTGGTAAATCTCCGTCTCGGGAGTGTTGACATATTTGCCACCCTCTTTTTCCGAAGCGCCAGGCATGACCCGCCCCGCAAACCCCATCACTTGGCCTCTCACATTAGTCAAGGGAAACATAATCCGGTTTCTAAACCGGTCATAGTTTTTTACCCCCAGGCCCACCCTATTTAAATCGTCGGCTGCATATTTTTTCTTCCCCACCAAAAACTTAGTCAGAAAGTCCCAGTTGTTTGGTGCAAATCCCAGCTTAAACTTATCTATCGCCTCATCTGTTATCCCCCGGCCCTTAAGATACTCCAAAGCTCCCTTACCCGTTTTTTGCTGCGTCAGCAACCAGTGATACACCTGGCCCGTCAGCGTGTTTATCCCTACCAGTTTTTCTTTTATTTGCTCCGCCCCCGTCGGCCGATAAGACACCAGTTTCACCCCCACCCGGTCAGCCAGGTGTTGCAGCGCTTCTCCAAACTCCATGCCCTCCATTTTTTGGAGGAAAGTGTATGCATCACCTCCCGAATTACAACCGAAACATTTAAATATCTGTAACTCCGGATTGACCATAAACGATGGAGTCTTTTCTCCATGGAATGGACACAACCCCTTGAAATTTCTCCCCGCTTTTTTCAACGGCACATATTCTTGGATAAGCTCCGCAATATCCACCTTGCTTTTTATTTCTTCGACTTGGTCCATTTACTTTGGAATCTGCAGCAGCGCGCTGGTGTTCTCCCCTCCCACATACGTCGGTAGTTTCCCGTCCCATTTCTCAATCCACAACTTCCTAAGTAGCGCGTCGGAAATCGTAGTTCTCTGTAGTTCTTGTTCTCTGGCCTGGCCTTCCGCCGCTGTAATTCTTTGCTGTTTGCGATATTCTTCTTGGGCTGCTTTATTCTTCTCAACTTCCACTCTTACCAACTCCACCTGTTTGGACTTGATGGCGTCTACATACGTTTTGTCGAAAATAATTTCTCTTACTCCCACCATGTCTAGAATCAATCCGTTTTGCTCAAATACCGGTTTCAGTTTGTCAAAGATGGCATCCTGCACCTTTATCGATCCCTCTCCGGTATATAACCCTTCCGCCGAATGGTCTCGAGGTACGTTTCTGGCCCAGATTCGGCTTTCTGTCTTGACCACTTTCTCAACCAACGCTTCTTCTGGTCCAATATTTTGGGCTACCCAGGTAGCTTTAGTCGGGTCCACACTAAACCTTACGGTGTAACTAATATCTACCGGCTGGCCGTCCTTAGTATTGGTATCTACAGGAAAGTCTTTGTAATCCGCATTCGAACTGGTTTTCTTTTCTACTGGCACCGTTTCATACGTGATTTTCTTGGTGTTGTAATACACTGTCCCTTCCACAAACGGCCAGATCAGGCTGGCTCCAGGATTTAGCACCCGCCCCGTTACTTGTCCAAATCTGGTTACGACTGCCACTTCTCCCGACGGCACTGTGCGAAAACTCAATAACCCCACCACCAGCGCTATCACTACTAACGATCCCCACATTCCCACTAATCTCATTGTCCCGATCCTACACCAAACTCCTGGTCCCGGTCAATGTCAGTCGCAACTATCACTTTTCCATCCACTACTAATTTGTACGGAAAACTCTCAATCCCCGGCTGTCGTCTCACCAACATCTCCCGCTCTCCTGCTCTTACACTCTTATACTCTAGCTGCACAGTGGCTTCGCCCCCCGCCGGCACCGTCACCCAAAACCCTACGATTTTGAACCGCCCCCGTTCCTCAATATCATACTTTTCGGCGTCTTTTACCTGCGCAGCAGCCGGTATTACAACTCGCACATAATTGATGTAATTTCCTCCCCAAAACACCGGCGGCTGGGGATTCTCAAACTGGCTGCTATTCTCCCATTTTATCGTCAATCTCTCTCTTAGACTTTGACTTAGACTGTTTACTGTCTGTGTCACGCTCCGAGTCACACAACAGTTAGCCTTATTCGCCCCCAGATTAGACTCCACTATGTACAGGTAGTCCCCCCCGTAATTCCCCAACCCCCCATCCCATCCTAAACGCTGAACGCTAGACGCTAATTCCTGATCTTTCATCCACACCAATATCTGCCCTTTTTGCAATTCTTTATATACTAGTCCTATTAGTCTCATTTGTCCTATTGGTCCTATCGTCTTTATTCTTTCAAAAAGGGCCGCCCCCACCGCTCCCAAAAAATCCCGCTTTTCTTTATTTACTTCCGAGTAAGTTTGCGCCAGTTGCGCCAGGTTCTGGGCCGTCACCCGCTCGTCATACGTCACAGTTTTTATTTCCCCTAAGTAACCAAGTAACAAATTAACAAACGACAGGTTGACAGCAATAATACCGTCAACTTTTTCTCTACATCCCAGTTCGCGTCTCGTAATTTCCAGCTCCCAAACGGAAAAGCTTTTTTAATCGGTGCCGGCGGTTCTACATATCCCACCACCTGCCCATCCGGCTGATATATATCTTCCACTTCTAAAGTTTTGAGCTTTGAGTTTTGAGTTTTGAGCTTGACGAAGGAACCCATAAATCCCCCGCTAGGCCGTAGTTCGGTGTTGTTTTGCAGCAGGACAATATATGTTTTATCCCCCAGCAATTTATCCATCTCGTTTACCAGCGGTAATCCCCCAAAACACCACTGCACAATTTTCAAATTCCAATTTTCAATTTTCAGTTGCCCGTCCAATATTCCCCGCAACGTCCGCGCAGCATTGTAGCCGCACCCCCCTCCCACAACCAGGACCATCAGTAGTATTATTGCCCCGATGCTAGCTATCGCTTTCATCATATCCCGTATTATATTCGCCAATGCCGGGCCTGTCTTCTTCGACTCGCCCGAATACTTGGCGCCGGCTACATTCTCCTTCTCTGGCCCATTTACCACCTGTCACCGTCTTTAGTCATTCCTTTTCAAATACTTCTGGGGTTAACGGGCATTTATTGTTTTTACAAAATCACGAATAGTAAATTAGCAGCCATCATCGTTTCTCTCTTGCCTCTTCTTTGGATCAGCCAGGTAACCATCATGATGGAGGCCGTCTACGTTCCCCTCTTTTTCATCTCCGCGTATTTTCTCGTCCGTCGCCGGTATCTCCTATTTTCTATTTTCTACTTTCTATCCACCACCACCCACCCCGGCGTTCTCCTCTGGCTTCCCTGGCTCATCTACATCGCCCCCTCCCGTCGTTCCTCTATTCTCTACTCTCTAATCTCTATCCTCGTAGGCACAGTCTCCTTTATTCCCAAACTCGGCGAGCATGTCCAATTTTCCCTCCTCCCCACCCTCCGCAATATTCTCATTCCCACTTTGCGCAACAATACTAACCTAATAGTGATTCTCTCACTAATAGCGGCCGTGCAGGTGTTGTGGATCGAGCGCGCAGGGGGTGCCACCCCGAGTGGCGCCGAGGGGAAGGCCGCCGAGCACTCGCAGCCGCAGCACCGAACGGCCACACTAATTCTCTTGTGGCTTGGCCCAACCCTCATTACTAACCAATGGTGGGACTCGCTGTTCTTTGGCCGCCACGCCCTCATTGCCAGCTTCGGCCTAGCTTATCTAACCGCTCTCCTAATTTCTAATCACAAATTTCTAATTTCTATTACTATCGCCTATCTCTTGCTCACAAGCGTTCCTGCTCTTTCATTACTTCGCGGTCCCATCCCCTACCTCGAAGAGGCCAAATTCGCCGCTACTCTTCCCCCAGATGGCATTTATGTTACCTCTCATTTTGCCCGCCCCCAGCTCCAGGGGGTATACCGCGGGACTACCATCTTCGTCAACGAACCCGGCTGGGCAGCTAAGCTGCCTGCCACTGCCTCTGCTTTATATATTTCTCCGTCCGCCATATCCGACCCCTACGATCTTTACTCCGGCCCTTATCTCCATTTGCTCTCCGTTTCACCCACCACCTATCGCTCCCCCCGCCGTTTGGATTATTATGATCCCATCACCCAACTATGGTTCCGCTTCTTCTCATCGCCTATTTTCTCATCCGCCTCCCGAATCTAACTCTTCTCCCTATTTTTACCGACGAGACCAATTATCTGGATTGGGGTTGGCGCGCCATTCACGCCCCCGGCCATCTCTGGTACTCACTCTACGACGCCAAGCCACCACTAGTCATGTGGCTTTTTGGTTTATCCGAATCGGTTGTCTCCGATCCTCTTCTGGCCGGCCGCCTCGTCTCCGTTCTCACTGGAGCCCTCACTCTCCTCGGTCTCTACTTTTTAGGTAAAAAGCTCTTTTCTCCTTCCGTCGCCGTACTGGCTCCTATCTTCTATCTCCTATCTCCATTATTTCACTTATACGACCGCCAGGCTCTCATGGAATCTGCTCTGGCCGCAGTTTTTGTCTGGCTCATTTATTTCGTTGACCAACCAGTGGTTTCTGGCCTTCTCTTGGGCCTAGGACTGCTCATCAAACCCACCGCCCTCCTCTTCTTCGCCCCCTTTCTCCTCATATACGCCCTTTCGGTTCTCAAGTCCAAGAACTTCGGCCGCTCGATCCTCTACTTTCTACTTTCTATTTTCCTGGCCCTTCTAGTCACTCTTCCCATGCTCCTCCAGCCTATCTGGCAAAAAACCTCATCCCTTACCGGCCAGTACCTGCACTTTCCCAGCCCCGTCCTTTTTGCTAATTTCGCCACCGTTGCGGACATTCTTTTCTGGTTTCTCACTCCCCCCATTCTCATTTTTTCCCTCATCGGCCTGGTTAAATTCCGCCGCACCCATTGGCCGCTTATTGTTTGGGTTTTTCTCCCCCTCCTTATCCAAGTACTCACCGGCAAGTTCCTCATTCACCGCTATCTGGCTCCATTTTTACCTCCCCTTCTCCTCTTCGCCGCAGCTGCCATTCGTCGCCGTTTTGTATTTTTTCTTACTCTTGTCATTCCCGCGGCTCTTGTTCTTCTGCAGACCCTCAATCCCCCAGATTATTTTCGTCTTATAGACCGCTTCACCTCATATTCCTACATCGGCGGCTACGTCACCTCCGAACCCTCGGGCTACAACGTCCGTCAGGCCATAGACTATTTCTCCCATTTGGCCAAAGACCAACAGCTCACACTGGGTATCGGTCTTTTTTCCGGCAACCCCGAAGCAGCATTGTTGGTGTATTTCAGAGACCATCCCCGTATCACCGTCTCATATCTTGACGCCCAATTGTTTACCGAAGACCTGTCGCAATATTCCTGTCTCTCCTATCCCGGGCCTTTATATTTAGCCACCCGCGACGCAAACGCCGTCGGTCTTCTTAAATTCATGGAGCCAGTCACGGTCTTGACTCACCCCTACGGTGATTCAAAAATCTACGTCTTCCGCCCCAAATCCAACTGCACCGGCAAGTCACTCGATCTGGGTCTGACCATCAAACCATAATTCGCCACCGCCCGGTATCCAATCGAAATCACCGCCAACGCTATCACCGTCGCCACCAAAAACTTCTTAATCTCTTCATCTCTTAGTCTCTTGATAACTACGGCTACCGCCACACTCCACACCGGCAAATACGGCAGCAAAAATCTCCCTCCGCCAGTTCTGGGTGTTATATACCACATACCAAATGAAAGTAGACAATAAGCCATGATTGTCACCGGAATTTTTTTGCGCGCCATCCATATAACCGGTAAAACCATGACATAAATTGGGTTTATGGGGTCGGCTAATCTCAGTATATTTATTCCTCCCCACACCACATCAATAGGCACCGACCCTATTGGATATATTGGATTTCCAGTACTGGCCCAGGCAAACACGTACCACGGAGCCGCCACCACTAAGGCCAAAATCACAAATTTAACGCTAGCCCAATTACTATGGCCGATTTGTAAATCTTCTTGTTTACCAATAAGTAGAATGCCAACACTTCAAAAAACGTTCTTCCCAGATCAATATATGCCGTGATCGACTGCCACCCCACCACCAAGTTAGAGTAAAAGATCACAGCCGCAAGCAAAGCCCATTTCTGTTCCAACCATTTCCGGGCCAGTTTATAAGTGACAGCTGTAGACAAAAGACCAAAGACCAGATGCATCAACTTCGCCGGTGTCTCGCCCCACACATACAACATGTCCACAAGTTTCGGCATCGCCGAGTAGTACAAATTTCCCCCAATGAAAAATATTTTGTGGGCTTCTAACCAAATTTTAGGAATCGGCAAGTGGTACCACAGTGCGTCAAACCCTCTCTCCGGCCCCATCGCCCCCACCAAATTCACCCCCGCCTGCGCAATTATTAGTCCTATTAATCCTATATGACCTATTTGTCCTACGGCAAACTTTCTAAGGTGGAAAAGACCCACCATCAACATCACTGTTGTCACTCCCCAAATCTCCCCCCACCCCAACCTCCCTAACCACCCCAATATCGCCAGCGCATATGAGTAAATTCCTATAAAAACGGCCAGGGTAAACATATCTTTGCTCGGCAGAGTATGTAAAAAATGTAATCAAAAAAGACCAGCAGACAAAATCCAATTATAAGTATTTGTACAACTTTTGTTTTCACGCTCTTTTTATCAAGCACCACCCGAAGTTTCTCCATCGCCCAAAATTTGTAGGTCGGGCGGAATTCCCCCCACACCCCCCTTCCGCCCGCCTCGCCTTGCCTGCCCGACCGAAACTCTTGAGTGAAGGCGGGAACCGGAGCGGAAAGGATGATTTCAAGTTTTTCTTTGGCGGCAAATTCCTTATAAAAATACTAAAGGCGAATTTTGTTGTTAGGTAGTGCGCTAAAGATGATTTCAACATCTTTGCCTGCGATTTCTATTGTTTTTTCTGTTGGTCCTGGAGAAAAAATAAATTTTTGCTGATTATAGATTTCCGGGTCAATCAAAATTGTAATTTCCTTCGGATATCCAAAAGGAATAGCACAATAAGGTTCACAACCCGTCTGGCTTTTTAACTCTTCTTGAGAAGCCACCGAAATCTTTACGCCCAATTTATCTTTTATTTTTTCGAAATCTGCTCGTTTTCCTTCTACACTAACAAACATATAATATTTTCCATCTTTAGCTTTCAGAAATAAACTCTTACTCTCAGTGCCAGTAAGACCAAATTCTTTTCTTACTTTTTCCGCAGTCTCGTAACTCAAAACTGGCTCGGATGTGCACTCCTTGAATTGCACATTTAGAGATTTCAACAGTTTTATATTATTTTCGTATAAATCTTGAGTATTCATAAGTGTATTATTTGTAAATTATTTTACCAAATCTTCCATTGGAACACCTAATGCTTTGGCAATCTTGGCGACTGTCTGCACGCTTGGCTTGATAACCACATCACTCTCAATTTTGGTAAGGGTAGTGTGTTTTACGCCAGATTTTCTCACTAAATCATCTTGGGTTAAGCCAAGCTTATTTCGTGCCTTTTTGATGTTTTCGCCAATCGTTGCCATAGTTTCAATACTTTGATATCATTACTTGTGTTATACTGATTACAATACAATACCATGATAGCAAAATTATTTCTTTATTTCAATTCCGAAAAGAAAAGCCCGCTTTTGGCCTTACTGAATTCAAAACGGCTTGAAATTTCCCCGAAAAACGGCTGGCGAGCCCGCGTAGCGGGCGAGCCAATGACTTCATTTCCTAACTGGCGGAGGAGGTGGGATTCGAACCCACGTATGCTTGCGCACGCAGCATTTCCAATGCTGTGGAATGGACCACTATCCGACTCCTCCCTAAAAACTTTTCTTCTTGCAATACTCTCTCCACCTTGCGAGGTGATGGGAGTTATGAGATCCAATTTTAGCAAAATAACTATTTACTTCACCTCCTCGGTACAAATAAACATTGGTTCTATTAAATTTTGGGGTGTATTGACAACGGGCCAAAGTCGAGTGAACAAACTCAAGCAATGGTTCGGAATGGCTAGAAAAACACATTCCCATATTCAAGCATCTTACTCCATGAGTGACGTGATTGTGTAAAAATACACATCCGTCTGTGTCCATAAGCCCCCTCAGACAGGCCACACTCAATCTTTGATCATCCACTATCCACCCTGGTACCCTCACTTGATGTTTCACTTTGTTTCCTCTTCTCAACCCAATTGACTCTAGAAGTTTTACAAAATTGGCTCCAGAAACACAAATATTGACGTCCTTCTTATTGGTATGGCCTTGATGCTTCCTAGGCGTTTCCCCAAACACGCGATTAAATAAACCCGACACATATTCTGCGTAATCACCCTCCAGATCACTGTTGAGAGTAACTTTCACTTGGTAATTAGATATTCCTCCATCCCCCAGTATTATTCCGACGGCTTCAGCCAAATCCTTCGATAACTTGGGTATCACAAACTCCTTTCTCAAAATACAATTTGCGTATTTCTCAGGGTGAAGCTTCCTTACTAATTGAGACATTTTTCCACCTTTACTTCTGCCTTCAGATGTTCCAAGCGGGCCATGTAGTTCCATTCTTCTCAGTGCCCCTTTTCTGGCTCCTTTTGCTGTATACCAGTAATCCGGAACAGTTTTTGTCGTCGTTGGAACTTGAATCACAAACCTCTTAGACCATAATTTCAGAGCCTCGTCTGAAAGCGTAAACTTCTCCCTCCTCCAGTCCCTAATTGTACGTGAACTTACATTAGCTACCATCGCTAAATCCCCCACATTAACCTTGCTCACTCTCAATATCTTTTTTATAAATTCCCCTTGTTTTCCTTTAGCAAAAACTACTCTTCCCATACTCATTCCACAAATCCAACTAACACTTTTATACTAACAAAACCCGAATCTGGATGTCAAGTACTATTTCTCGAATCCCCTTCTCCGCTTAATAACGTAGTCTTGTTGCCATTGATATAATATAAGGATGGACAGATTAACAGTCGTTGCTTTGGGATTGTTAGGAACTCTTCTTTTTTCGATCGCAGAGTTAAATTGTTCTCCAATTCCCACCGATTCCTCCGTTCTGGGATATTATTCCGTTCCAAAGCAAGATTACGGCTGTATTTTAGTCAATTACAAACAAGAAGAACCTTTTGAAAAAGACTATACCCAAGTGGTAAATTTTCCTACGGATACCACTGTCGCTTCTGGCACCGCTTCTATTTCACCTTCTTCGTCACCCTCACCCTCTCCCGCCCCACCAGGGACAGCTTAATGCAAGTGTATTTACCTACAATCTAGACTGGTTTACACGTCGTCCAGGGCTCGACCCCTGTAAACCCGTTACTTATAACTAATCCCACGGGGTCAGTATAATTACAAGAACACTCAAAATGCCGAAATAAACAATACTCCACACTAAATTTTTGGAGAAGGCCGATATTAGAATACCAGCAACCCCACCCAATAACCACCAGGTCATCAAGTTTTGTTTCACAAGCAGATTATATGTATGTAATTTATTTAATTCAAACGGCACCCCTGATCCAGCCATCGACTGATTCTAGCAGTTCCCGCTCGTTTTTGTGCGTCAGAAGTTGCATTACTTCTTCTTTAGTTACCCATTTTATCTCCGCCGTTTCCTCTCCAAAACCTTCCGGTGCATCCGACTCATATTCCATTACAAAATACGTAATAAATTTCATCACCAACTCTCCCTTATCCCGAAAAAATATCTTTAGTGTCCTTAATTTCTTAATCACTTTCGCTTCCACTCCCCCCTCTTCTCGCACTTCCCGCAGCGCCGCCTCTTCCAAATTTTCTCCCTCGTCCACCCAACCCTTAGGCCAGCTCCACCCCAAGTTTCCTCTGTACTCCGGATTCGGCGTCGGCCGCCTAATTAGCCACAAATTCCCCTTACGAACCAACCCTCCAGCGCTAAACTCCCTTTTCATCTTTGGTTATTTTAACCCAAAACTCCCGGTTTCCACCTTCTCCGGTTATTTGCGACTCTACAGCCTCACTCACCCCAAACCCTAAATCAACCAATACTTGCCTTACTTTCTCTACCGTCTCAGTCAGTTTCTCCTCAGGCACAACTCCCTTCCCTATCTCATATTGGGGTTTGATCAGGGCCAGAATTACCCCGCCGAATTTTACGAATCTGCTCGTCGCCGGGACCGACAATTTCAATCTAGTCCAACTGGTATCTACGACAGCCACGTCGATTTTTTCAGGGATATTTATCTCATACAAGATATTGGCTCTCTCGTGAACTACAACCCGCGGATCTTTACGTATTTTCCAATCCAGAACCCCATATCCTGTTTCTACCGTGTACACCTTGGCCGCTCCATGTTGCAGCAGGCAATCCGTAAATCCTCCCGTGGCTGCCCCCACATCCATACACGTCTTGTTTGTTACCTCCACCCCAAAATGCTCCAACGCTCCCTTCAACTTCACCCCAGCCCTGCTTACATAGGGTTTTGCCTCATTCATCATTAAAAATTAAAAATTAAAAATTTCGTATGTGCCCTCAGCAGGAATCGAACCTGCATCAAAGGATCCGGAATCCTTCGTTCTATCCGTTGAACTATGAAGGCAGAGCGGAGAGAGTGGGATTTGAACCCACGATGAGGTTACCCCCATACAGTTTTTCGAGAACTGCGCCTTCAACCACTCGGCCATCTCTCCCTGGTGCACCCTACAGGAATCGAACCTGTATCAAATGCTCCGCAAGCATTTACTCTATCCGTTGAGCTAAGGGTGCAAGTATGCCAATTTTACCATTCTAAAGCTATTATCTCGCCTGCAGAGGAAACTTTTCCGCCAGCCACTTCCCTGCCCGGTCCATTGATGTTTCAACGGGTTTTTCCATCAACACATATTTTTCCATCACACCTTTTACTGCTTCCTCTTCTGCTCCCAGCACTAAATGCAGCCTTTTTGGCCAGCTAGTTGGAGTTTCCACGGTCAGCAGCCTGCTCCCCCACTTCTCTCCCATCCACCATCTGGTCATCTCCACCCAGGTGTATAGCCGTCCGCTCATCCGGATTCCCCGGGTGGTAATCACATACTCCACTTGTTGCGGCGACACCGTGGACCATACATAGTAAGCAAAGATTACCGCCGCCAGCACCAGTACTGCCATAAATTCCCCCGCCAGAAGCATGATCACCCCTACCAATATTGCCACCACCACCCCGGTCACAAACATCTGTCTGTCCAACGGCTTATACGGCCTCTCCGCCGCTATCCACTTCACTAGCTCACGTTCTTGCTCTATTTGAGGTTGGGCAGGATCCATTCATCAAGTATAGCATCCATCAATGATATAATTTGAAGCTGATGGAGGGTATTCCAAGCGGTTCGGAGATGGTTTGCTAAACCATGTTCGCGCAAGCGGACGGTGGGTTCGACTCCCACACCCTCCGCCACGGAGGAATTGAGCAATGGTGGCTCACCAGTCTTGAAAACTGGGGTCCGCAAGGACATGTGGGTTCGAATCCCTCTTCCTCCGCCTTCGCCTCGCTGAAGCTCGGCTACGGCGGATACTGTCCGCCAGAGCGAAAGCGGGCTTGGTGTGGTAACGTTGTTCATATGAAAATCGTCTCCTGGAACGTCAATGGAATCCGTTCTATCTTCAAAACTACTTTTCGTGATTGGCTTGCCAGCGAAAATCCGGATGTCGTCTGTTTGCAAGAAATCAAAGCCGACACCGCCTCTTTAACTGAAGAAATTACCCAAATTGATGGCTATTTTGCATATTTCAACCCGGGCCTAAAAAAGGGTCATTCGGGCGTTGCTATTTATTCAAAAGTCGAGCCGGTTTCTGTCGAAAGAAAATTGGGAATTCCCAGATTCGACGCTGAAGGTAGATGCTTAAAGCTTACTTTTAGAGATTTTGCTTTGTTGAATTTTTACATGCCTAACGGTGGCCGTTTTAAAGACGACATGCCGTACAAACTTGACGTCTATACACAACTTTTCCCAGTTCTCAAAGAATTGTCAGGGCAGGAAACCGTTCTTGCGGGTGACTTCAATATTGCTCATACAGAACTTGACCTTTATTACCCAAAACAGAATGAAGACAACACTATGTTTACCCCCAAAGAAAGAGAACAAATCAGCACTCTTATCAATTTAGGCTATGTCGACACTTTTAGATGTAAGCATCCACAGCAAAAAGCTTATACCTGGTGGTCGTACGCTTATAATTCCAGACAGAATGATATTGGTTGGAGAATCGACTATGTCTTTGTCAGTAAACCACTAGAAAAATTGATTGTCGATTCCTTTACCCAAAGAGAGATTGTAGGTTCTGATCATGGGCCATATGTAGTTGTTCTTGCAAAGAGTTTTGATACGAAAACACCGCCGGTTTACAAAAAGACACAAATACAAGATTCCCTCTTTAGTTAAGTCGTAAGAGTGTCAATAGCTTGAGAAACGCTAGTTGAATTCATAAGCTTAGCTCTTAACTCCCCCGCTCCCTCCCACCCCTTGATATACGCCTTTACAAATTTCTTCATAATCGCGAAGTTTTTAGTATTCCCCCACGTTTTCTCCCACAACTTCAAATGCTCCCGCAACAAATTAATATTCTCTTGTGGGCTGAGCGTTGCGGGCTGCGCATTGAAAGCATTTATGTTTTCCAATATCCCCCGCCCAATCATCGCCCCATCCACGTTAGCAATTTGCAACTTGCTTTTAGCATCTAGAAAATCTTTTACATCCCCATTCCCGATTATAACCGTCTTAGACTTAGACTGATTTCTTAGACTGACGACCTTAGCAATCTCGTCCCAATGCGCCGGCACGTCAGATTTTTCCTTGGCCGTCCGCCCATGCACCGTCAG
>LCOA01000026.1 GCA_001002405.1 Candidatus Amesbacteria bacterium GW2011_GWA1_47_20 | reverse complement strand
CTAACCACCGTCACGCCCAGTAATTACCTATAAGCCCCGGTTTACCCAATACTTCTTCCCGTCCGAAACAATCTCCACGTCACCATCCAGGTCCGTTCTTAGTATCTTGATCCCTTCGTCACTTAGTATCTTCAAAATCTCCGCCGCCGGATGGCCATAACTGTTCCGCTTTCCCACCGAAATGATTGCAAGGCGAGGCCCTGTAGCCTCGAGCCACTCCTTGGTCATCCCGTATTTGCTACCGTGGTGCGGCACTTTCAATACCTCCACAGGCGTCGTCGGCGCAATTGTCCCCGCATCCCCCGTCAGCAAAGCATCAAAATCCCCAAAACTTAGCTTGCCCACTATCGAATAGTCGTTGATTTCTTCACTTTGCAGATCTTTCTTAGGCCATAGTATCTTGAATCGTAAATCGTGAATCATAAATCTTATCTCATCTCCCGCATACACCTTGCGGCCAACATTCAACCCCATAAGCTCCCTAAATCCGTCAGTATTGTTCTCCACATCAGACCTCTCAAACCGCAGCACAGTATACCGCTTAAGTACCTCAATTAACCCATTTAGATGATCCGCCTGCGGATGCGTCAAAAGCACCACCTCAATCCGGCGGTCATAAAAGGGCATGTGCCGGGCCAGGCACTCCAACACCGCCTTATTCGGCCCTCCATCTATTAACATCTGGGTTGTTTTGTAAGTCACCAATATGGCATCTCCCTGACCCACGTCACATACCACCAGGTGCAACTTATTGTCTGGCAAGGCCAGGACCGCTAACCAGATCGTGATTGCCGCCAAGGCCAAAGTCTTGAATATCATAAATTCTAAATACTAATTTCTAAATCCTAAATAATTTTCAAAATTTGAATTTCAAAAATTTGGATTTGTTTAGTGTTTAGTGCTTAGAATTTTGATCAAAAGGAACAGCACCACATAATATACCCCCACCCACAACCAGGACATTTTACCTACCTCCCAGCTACTAATTGGCCAACTGGCCACACTACTCACTACCCACAACTGGCCCCTCAACAAAGGCCAAGCCAGCCAATTAATCGGTCCCCACACCAACCCCACAGCCGTAATCTGCATAATCAAAGGCACTGTCCACAACAAGGCTGCGTTCACCAAAGGACTAATCACGCTCAAGTTGCCAAAATGATGCAAAATTAAAGGCGTGGTCATGGCTTGGGCCGCCAGAGTCGTCCCCAGGTCACCTTTCGGTGCCAGCCACACCAATCCCCACGTCGCCGCAAAGGACAGCTGAAAGCCTATGTCAGAAATCAATTTGGGATTCCAAGCCAGCATCATTCCTCCCGTAATCACTAGCAACCACTTAGCATCTCTCTCCCGCCCCAGGATCAACCCCACCATAGCCAGAATGCTCATAATTCCCGCACGTATAATCGACGGCTGCATTCCAGCTATAATCATGTATATAATCACCCCTATTATGGTCACTCCCAGGGCCCACCGCCTGGACAACCATATCAAACCCACACTTAATATCCAACCGGTCATCAGGGTCACGTTGTATCCCGACGCCGCCACAATATGTAACAGCCCTACCCGCCGGTAGGCCTCCCGCGTCTGATAGCTTAAGTTCCCGCTTCCGCCCCATAGCATGCCCGCCGCCAGTGTCCCGGCATCACCATGCAACCAGTTTTCGGTCCGCATTACCGCCCAATTCCGCCAGTTTTCCCCATTTAGCACTTGCAACCAGAGAGTGATAACTACCATACACTAACCATATCCTTTATCTGGTCATATAGCTTCTCACCCACTATCTTTTTCTCGACCAGGTCTGATACGTTTTGATAGGGACGGCCAGCCATAATCTTCCCCGCCGTCACCGGCCCTATTCCCGGCAACCCCTCCAACTCTCCCTGACTTGCGGAATTTATATTGATGCGGTTATCCTGAACGCTAGACGCTGATTTGCTAGGAATATATAATTTCTGCCCGTCGCTGACCTTGGCTGCCCTATTTAGATACTTTTCTATATAATTTGTATCGGCGCCTACGGTCAAGCCTTCGGCGACCCGCAGTGCATCCTCTATCCTACTTCCCACTGGTAACTTATACACTCCCGGCCTGACCACCTCCCCACCTATATCTACTACTAATTCTGCCGAAATTGTTGCCGATAACACCTCCACCCCGGGCTGTTCAGCAGTTCTTGTCATAAACACACCCGACCCTATCAAAGCAGCTCCTACAAGTACACCCAAGACCGCCCAGCGATGGGCTTCTATCCAACTCTTCAGGTCAAACATACAAAGTTAATAATCTTTCCTGGCACGTAAATAGTGCGATACTTGGCCCCGCCTATGAATTTCTTCACTTTATCACTCAAAGCCGCCCTCTGCTCAATATCAACTCCATCCTCTACCCTATCCCGAACCTTACCGTTGACTTGAACCACAATCACCCTTTGCTTCTCCACTGCCAGCTTAGGGTCATATTCTGGCCATTTCTGCTTATGCACACTGTCCGTATGTCCCAACTTATGCCACAGCTCCTCTGCCGTAAATGGAGCCATGGGAGCCAATCCCAAAATAAACTTTTCCACCACGTCTTTTCCTACCTCATCTGGGTGGCTTTGCCACCAATTTATATACTCCATAGCCGCTGCTACCATGGTGTTGAACTTCAGAGCCTCAATATCCGCACCGATTTTAGCCACCAAGCGAGCTATCCTCGCCTTCGCCTCACTTGTGCTTCGTGCTTCGTGCTTAGCGCTTAGCGCTAATACCCATACTCTCTTTAAAAACCGATACACTCCCTCCACCGCCGTATCGCTCCACGCTACCATTTGGCCAAAAGGCCCCATGAACATTTCATACATTCGTAACGTATCCGCCCCATATTTACGCACAATCTCATCCGGGTTAATCACGTTGCCAAATGACTTACTCATTTTCCGCCCGTCAGCACCCAAAACTATGCCATGCGTCCGTCTCTTCATATACGGCTCCGCCGTTGGCACTACCCCAATCTCATGCAAGAATCTGTAAATAAACCGCGAATACAGCAAATGCAGGGTAATATGCTCTGCCCCCCCCTGATACATATCCACCGGCAACCAATGTTTCATCTTCTCCTTCGAAGCCAGTTCTCGCTCGTTTTTGTTGTCCAAATACCGGATGAAATACCAATTCGACCCGGCCCAGTTTGGCATTGTATCCGTCTCCCTTCGTGCGGGTCCACCGCACTCAGGGCAAGCTGCTTTCACCCAATCTGCAGCCTTAGCTAACGGAGACTCACCTGTCCCGGATGGCTCATACTTCTTCAAATACGGCAGCTCTACCGGCAATTGGTCTTCCGGCACAGCCACTGGTCCGCATTTAGGACAGTGCACAATTGGAATCGGCTCACCCCAATAATGCTGCCGGCTAAACACCCAATCGTGCAGGTTGTATCGAATTATCCTCTTTCCCCACCCTTTCCTCTCCAAATAATCCATCATTTTAGAAATGGCCGTCTGTATCTCTAGCCCATCTAGAAACCCTGAATTAATCATCTTGTCTCCATCCACCACCTTCACTATCGGCAAGTCAAAGGCCTTGGCAAACTCAAAATCCCGCTTGTCATGCCCGGGTACCCCTACCACTGCCCCAGTACCTACCGTCATCAGTACAAAATCCGCCACCCAAATCGGCAGTTTCTGCCCGTTCAATTGATTTACGGCATACAATCCCGTAAACACCCCGGTCTTTTTCTTCCCTTGGGAAATCCGCTCCAACTCACTTTTATTCTCAGCTTTTTGCGCATACTCCAGCACCTTCCTATCCTTTACCGTCTGCAGAATAGGATGCCCCGGAGCTACCACCACAAATGTCGCCCCAAAATTCGTATCTGGACGAGTAGTCGAGACCACAATCTTCTCATTCGTTCCCACAACTGGATAGGTAATATCTATCCACTCTTTCCTGCCAATCCAATTTACCTGCTGCATCTTTACGTCCTCGGAATAATCGACTGTTTCCAGTCCTTCGAGCAATTTGTCAGCATAAGCCGTGATCTTTAACAGCCATTGTTTCTGAGGCCGCCGCTGGGTAGGACTCCCACACCTCTCATGCGTCCCGTTGGCTAGCACCTCTTCATCGGCCAAGTTGGTCTTGCAAGCCGGACACCAATTTACCGACACTTCTGCCTGATAAGCCAGTCCTTTTTTAAACAGCTGGATAAAAATCCACTGCGTCCACTTATAGTACTGTGGGTTCGTGGTGTCTATCTCTCGGCTCCAATCAAAAGACAGGCCCAAAGCCTGGCATTGTTTCTTAAAAGTAGCTATATTTTCAGGTACAACTTGGGAAGGATGTACTCCCATCTTCAGGGCATAGTTTTCTGCTGGCAGGCCAAAAGCATCCCAACCCATAGGATACAAAACATTGTATCCCTCCATCCTCTTCTTGCGAGCATAGGCGTCCATAGCCGACCACGATCGAGCATGACCCACATGCAGACCCGCCCCCGACGGGTAAGGAAACTCCACCAATAAATAAAACTTTTGCTTCTTATCCCCATCTAGTGCCCGATGCAACCCTTCATTCTCCCATTCTTTGATCCACTTCTCCTCGTCTACCATAGGCAAATTATACACTCTTTCCACGCCCGATCCATTGGATCGAGAAGTCGTTATTTCATACCCATTAGAAGTTACCCTCACACCATCACATAGACCAAATTCATTTTTTTTATTTCTGTTGGTCATTTTAACAGACTGCCAATTGCCATCGACTTATTGACAAAAATCTTGATGTAAACTAAATTTCATAGTATAATTCATATAATCAAGGCTGATTATATTTACCGCATATGGAAGTTATCAACATCGTCCTGCAAAATTTCTCCGCCCATTTAGCGTCCCAAAACGCGTCTGAAAGTACCGTCAAAAACTATTTGGCTGACATTAACGTCTTCTTCCGTTATCTGAAAAATCGCGAGCAACCAGTTTCCCTACTCACTCTCCCCCATCTGCTCTCCCCCGAAAACATTTCTCATTATCACCATTATCTAATTTCTAATTTCCCGTCCTCTACCGTCAAACGCCGCGTTTCATCTCTCAACAAATTCGTCTCCTTTATTCGTGCATCCCACCCCTCTCCAACTTCTAGCGTCTATCCTCCAGCGTCCGTCACCCCCACCCCCATATCCCCCCCTCCCCCCGCTCCGGTTGCAAAACCCCGCTTTAACTATCCTTTCGCATTGTTTGTATTACTTACCATATTCATATCTATCATCGGCGGCTTTATCGCCAGCAAGCTTTCTCCCCGGGCCCCCATCGGCCTAGTTGACCCTTCCACCACCCATCTGTTACCATAAACGCACAAGGTCTCTCCTTGTGCGCTATGCCTGCCAAAAATACTATCAAGGCTTACACCGAACACGGCCACTACCACATTTATAATAGAGGCGTCGACAAACGAGACATTTTTCTAGACGATCACGACTACCAGACTTTCCTCTCTCTTCTCAAAACTTATCTCTCACCACCTATCAAGACGGATCCCCTTCCCCTCTCCCCTTTCAAATCCGAACGACCCTACCGCATCAAGCGCCGCAACGATATGAACCTGCAGGGAGAAATTCAACTTCTAGCCTACTGCCTGATGCCCAATCACTTTCACCTCCTGATCCGCCAAAACACCTCTCACGGGATAGTTAAGCTCATGCGTCGGGTCTGCACCAGCTACGCTACCTATTTCAACACCAAATACGAACGTTCCGGCACCCTTTTCGAAGGAGTGTATAAAGCCATCCTGATCACGGAAGAACCCTATTTTCTGCACCTTTCCCGCTACATCCACCTCAACCCCGTCAAAACCACCAAGCTCGGGCTACTGTCTACTTCCCAATCGCCCGTTAACTACCCTTACTCCAGTTATCATTGGTATCTGGAACCAAATCCTCCGCCGTGGTTAAATACCTCTTTAATCCTGGCCTACTTCCAAAAAAACACCACTAAACTACCCAACCACCACACTTCCTACTCAGGATTTGTAGAAGACTATAAACTAAATTTCGAATCCTTCGTTGAAAACCTGACTCTAGAGTAAACGCACAGGGAGAGACCTTGTGCGCACAGGGAGAGACCTTGTGCGTTTAGCCATCTTGACTAACCTAACTTACTGCTGTTTAATAGAGTTAACCATGCCCTGGTCATCTTTCTCGCCCTGGCCAGCCTGCTGATTTTAACCGCTTCATTTGTAGCCGAACGCCAGGTCACCTTCACTTTCTCCCCCTTCGGTCTGCCCGTTTTGGCCCTGCTCGTCTCGTTAGGCCTGTCCACTTTTTTGCGCTCCCCCAACCGGGCCGACGCCCTCCTAGATCCGGCCCAAACCGGTACCTTTTTGGCTCTGACAGTTATGTTTTTCACCGTCACTAACTTCATCCGCTCCAAAACCCAGCTGGACGTCTTTACCACCGTCCTTAATCTGGCAGCCGCCGCCTTAGGCCTGGTCACCATCCTCTGGTTCTCCGGTCTGGCTCTAAAGATTCCTCTAATTTCTAATATCCAATTTCTAAATTCCGCCACCTGGTCTCCCACCGGCTCCCCCTTGGCCACTCTCACTTTGTTTCTTGCCTTCATCCCCTTCCTGGTCTTTCAGCTTCTGCGCGAAAAGACCCTCCATCTTAAGTCTGGAATTTTGGCCGTCAGTTTCGCCCTCGTCCTGGTCGCTTCCGGCCTGATCTCTTACCGCCTGTTTCTCTCCCCCGACGTCTCTACCCGCCCCATGTTTCTCCCTCACCGCGTCAGCTGGGCTATTGCCCTGGAAGCCCTCAAAATCTCCCCCATCTTGGGCACTGGTCCCGGAACATATTTGGCCGATTTCACCCAATTCCGCCCCGTCTCTTACAATCTCACTCCCAACTGGGCCGTGCGTTTCACCACCGCTTCCAACTTCTACCTTCAACTTTTTTCTACCCTCGGTCTCGTAGGTCTCACCGCCTACCTCTGGCTCATTTACCGCACCACCATAACATACAGAAAGTCTGCCAACTTTCATCTCCTCCCCATCCTGGTCATCTTTGCCACCCAACTCTTCCTACCGGCATATTTTATTCAAATAGTTTTCCTTTTCCTATTTCTCATCCTAGCCGTAGCCTCTCTTAAACTTTCCGGCTCCTCGCTTATCCAAGAGTCCACCATCGACCTCGTCGCTGCCAGTTCCAAGTCATCCTTCCTCCCCATCATCTCTCTAATTTTGGCCATCGTCATCTCTATTCCCACCGGCTACTTCTTCATCCGTTCATATCAAGCCGAGGTCTTGTTCCAAAAAGCCCTCACCGCCGCCACCAAAAATGACGGCAAAACCACCTACGACACTCTCATCAAAGCCATTTCTACTAATCCCTCCCGCGACACTTACCGCGTGGTCTATTCCCAAACCAACCTTCTCCTGGCCAATGCCTTGGCCTCCAATCAAAACCTCACCGACACCGACCGCAACACCATCACCCAGCTGGTTCAGCAGGCCATCCGCGAGGCCAAAAACGCCGTGGCCCTCAATCCTACCAAAGTTACGAATTTGGAAAACCTGGCCGGAGTTTACCGGAATCTCCTCAATTTCGCCCAGGGCGCCGACGCCTGGACCATCGCCTCCTACCGCCAGGCCATTGCTCTCGACCCCACCAACCCGAACTTAAGAATCGCTTTAGGCGGCGTATATTACGCCCAGAAGAACTGGGATGAAGCCACCCGCTTGTTCCAAAGCGCCATCGACCTCAAACCCGACCTGGCCAACGCCCATTACAATCTGGCCGCCGCTTACCGCGAAAGAGCCGACTACCCCAAGGCCGTCGCCTCCCTGGAAACCGTCCTCACTTTACTAGACAAATCCTCCGCCGATTACACCAAAGCCTCGTCCGAATTGGAAGAGCTGCGCAAAAAAGTCGGCACTCCAACTTCCAGCGTCCAGCCTCCAACCTCCGCCCTTACCCAACCAGAGCCCTTACCCACTCCCAAAGTTAACCCTCCCCTCCAGCTCGACCAATCTCTCTCCCCCGAAGCCCCCGCCACCCCCTCAAGTAACCCTTGATGATAAAATCTAAGCACTAAATACTAAGCTCTAAATTGTTTAGGATTTAAAAATTAGGATTTAGAATTTCGTATTAGGGCCGTTAGCATAGTAGTAGTGCGCCGCATTCGCCTCTAAACTCTAAACAAATTCAAAATTTTGAAAATTTAAAATTTAGAAAATTATTTAGGACTTAGAAATTAGGATTTAGAATTTCGTATTAGGGCCCGTAGTTCACCGGTAGAATATCTCCATGGCATGGAGGAGAAAGGGGTTCAATTCCCCTCGGGTCCACCCTTCGCCCTTCGTTTACACTACGAGCTACGGAGTGGCACAGCCACAAAACGCGAAGGGTGTCCCCAACGTAGCCGTAGGCGTAGTGGGACTATAACGATAGAATGTTTTATACGTACATTCTTAAACTTTCAAACAATACTTATTACGCTGGATTTTCCGAAAACCTCAAACAGCGTATTTCCGAACATCAAAATGGACAGGTATCTCATACCAAAAACCTTCGACCAATCAAATTGGTTTACTATTCTGCATTTCTTTCGAAAAAGAAAGCCTTGGATTTTGAAAAATATTAAATGTTCCACCTAAGAGGTGGAACTATTTTAGTTCCTGGCACGAGTAAAACCAGCTTTAATCGCTTCTCCTTCTGAACAAAACCACCGGTCGGCTTTGTCCAAATTCACTATCACCTGAGAATAATGCCTAAATTCAGGTAAATGGTAATACCGCTTTCCATGGATATCATAGTTACCCTTAACTACACACGGCCCGCACGTCTTCCACAAACCCACCCCACTCTGCAGCGCCCCCTCTGCTGCTTGCACCAACTCTTTCTGATATTTTAAATTCACACTGTCATAAAAGAACTGCCCAGCCCCCACCTCCAATAGCTTTTTATTTACCATCGTTCCGTCAGTCAAATATACATATCCCAAAACCCTGCCAAAATTATCTTTCTCATTTTCATCCGTCTCAATCCTCACTTGTTTATTAAGCAACAAATCCTTTGTTAGTTTAGTTGACTCGTTTCGATAACACTCCCCCTCCTCCGCAGTATCAATACTAATCAACCGGATATTTTTATCATATCCGGATACTTCAATCGTGTCTCCGTCAATGATTCGTGTAACCACGTGCTGACTTGAAGTAAATAAAACAGCAACGACAGCTAAAATTACAATTACTACCGAAACAGGCAAGAACCGCTTCATACACTCCATTCTACATCTAAAAAAGGCGCCGCAAGCAATCTTGGCGCCTCTTTTTTGTCCACAGCCAAATTAATTTAATTGGTTCTGGAAGCCTTGAAACAGTCCCGGCACAGCACCGGTTTGTCGCCCCGAGGTTCAAAAGGAACGGTATCCTGTTTCCCACATTTGCTGCAGGTAATCGGGAAATCGCGCCTTTGGCCCATGGTGGCGGCCTTCTTGGCTTGACGGCAATCTGGACACCGCATTGGAGGGTTGGTAAAACCTTTGTCTTGGTAAAACTGTTGCTCCCCTGCCGTCCAGGTAAATTGCTTTCCGCAATCTTTGCAAGTTAATGTTTGATCTGACACTTAAATCACCTCCTTCGAGATTCCTACATAATTCGTACTTCTCCGAAAAGGAGGTCTACGAGAATTAGGACTATGCCTCATTATACACTATATGTAAGGAGGTCAAGGTGCCAGCTCTTTTTTGAACTGATTGCGGCGCAGAACGCCGGCAGGGAGACGGGAGAGATATTCGGAGTGGTAGACAAACAGTTCGGCGGGGGTGGCTCCGGTAGTGGTGCGCTGCAGGGTAACGCCGGTTAGGGCAGCTACCGATCCGTCAATGACCAGCGGAGTGGCCGAATCACCGGTCTTGAATGTGCCGTCGGTTAAGAATAATCCTTGGATATTGTTCACTGTGGGATTGATGGAGATATCACCTTTGGCAATGACGACTAACAGGCCCTGGCTGCCCAGAGTAATGTTGCTGGTGATGGTCACTGGTCCTTCGGACAAAATAACCACCACGTTGTCCCCTACTGGTAATAAGCCGGAATAGGCTTGGGGGGTCACCTTGTTACCCACTCTCCTCTTGAATTCGGCATACGAATTATCAGCCAGGGCGGCGGAAGAAATGGTGGATACCACGTCCCAGCTCTTGGGGTCCCCTGCCGGGGAACAAGTAGTTCCTCCGCAGCTGACCACGGCCGGAACTCCGGTCTTGTCTACCAGCGTGCCACCATTAGCATCCGCATCACTTCTGACATTACCCGCGGCATTGGCTCCCCCATCTTTGACCTGCCACCAGCCGGTAGTGCCGGGCGGTGGTGGCGGGGGCGGAGGGGGTGGAGGCGTTCCACCAGGTCCACCGGGGGGACACACTCCGCAATCTGCAGAGCATGTACTACAATCTTCTCCCAGATTTGCTTGACAATTCTCATTGCCACAAGCTGAAATTGGGGAACATGTGGCTCCGGCATACCGGCCGGAACAAGAGTTGGGGATGGTTCCCGCAGGACAAAGAATGCCATAATCATATCCACTTTTGATACCACACTGCGCTGGATTTTTACTTGAACACTCTTGGGGATTGTCCGCTGGCTTAGGATTGCCTCCACAGTCCACGCACTTGTAGTACTGATTCAAACAATCGTTGTACTCGCCCCAGGTTCCACACAGTACGTCTGTTGTCTTGCTAGGATGACACAGACCGGTGGTACAAGTATTATTTTTTACACACAGAGAGGAGCTCTCATTGGTCACTCCAGGCGGCAAATTACATTTTGGAGAATTTTTATCATATGTGTCTGTTGGAGTTGATCCGTCTTGGGTGGGTACGTAATAATCGCATTTGACGATGTTGTTTCCACACGAAGAACTTTTTGTTGAGTCACAGGTATAGGGGGGGGTTCCGCTGGTGTTAATGTCACACTGACGAGTAGCGTCAGTGATGCAAGAATTTATGCACTGTTGGACGCAGGTGGGAAGGCAAGTGCCGCCGGTAGAGCTGGGGTTGGTACAAGACTGACCGGAGGGGCAGGTTTTGCAATATGGGTTGCAAGTTCCGCCCGTGGAACTTAATGAAGAGCAGCCGTTGGGGCATGACGAACTGCAATAGGTGCAGGCTGGGGTTGCACTACACCAGTTATTGCAATCGTTTCTTCCTCCACCGAATCCGCAATATGTGGGGCAGCTGTTGTCGCAGGGAGGGGGATTGCATGTTCCCCCACTGGATGATTGAGACGAACAACCGTAAGTGCAACTATTACTGCAATATGGCCGACAGGTTGATGTGCCAGAATAACACCCGTTT
>LCOA01000025.1 GCA_001002405.1 Candidatus Amesbacteria bacterium GW2011_GWA1_47_20 | reverse complement strand
AATATCGCCAATAATCGATTGGTCGTATGGAGTAATTGTTAAGGATTGAGCATCCGGCACGGAAATTGTCCCCAGTTCTATCACTTTCATCTTGGCCGTTCCCCCATACGCCCCGATCACAATGTTCTCCACTAAGGCCGACGTCGCCCGGCCTGTTCTAATTGTCGCCACGTCAGACCTCACAAAATCCACGCATCTCTGCATCTTCGTCTTCACTTCCCCCAAATCCATACTATTGCCATCTTAGCACATTATCTTCTTACTACTTCTGCCCAAGGAGCAATCACCAAAGTTACACAAGCCACAGCAGTACATAACCCACATGCACCCAAAAATGCCAATGGCCACAGTCTCTTCACCGCCTCACCCAAAGGCACATCGGGTAATGGACTGGCGCTAGCAAACGCTTCCTTAAACCGTGAATTACCATCATACTGAACACCCATACACCCGCATTCTACCCCCACCCACCCTCAAAATCAAATTAGGCCTTATGATCTTCTGGCCTTGGCGGCCACTACCACCACACTCAATCCAATCGAAGCTGCCCACACTAACGCTCCCACCAGCACCTTCACGGCCAAATTCTGTTCCCTCGCCCAAATAAAATAATAGATATGTCCAAAAATTCACTCAACCGTTCCATTGCCAGCATTCTACCTCCTCTCCAAATGCAGATCAAATTACACCAACCTCCGCTATAGCGCAATCTCTTGTAAAAATCAAACCTTCACTATTTTGACATCCAAAACCTGCACCTTCTCCCCTAATTTCCCAGAAACCTCCTTTACGAGCTCTCCCACTGTCTTGCTAGGGTCACGAACATACTCCTCTTTCAAAAGGTTCTCGACTACGGCTATCCCAGAAGCCACTGCTTGCAACGCCAGCTCATGACCAAGTTTTTGGAACTCAGTCGTACCTACCGCAAAACTCGTTTCCGCAGCCACGGAAACAAGCGACCCCATTGCGCCATTATGGTGGACATATTCAAATACACGACCGGCCTTGACCTCCCGCTCTACCTTCTTCTCCGCTCTCTCCAGTCCCTTTTTTCTTAGTATCTTAATCGCCTCACTCATCTTCCCGCCAGACTCCTCCAACGCCTCCCGGCAATCCGTAATCCCGGCATCGGTTTCCTCACGTAATTTCTTTATGTCTTCAATCTTGATTTTCATTTTTTGATCGCGCTGGCGACAGCATTCACCACCAACTCAATTGATTTTACCGCATCGTCATTCACCGGAATAATATAATCGATTCTGGCCGGGTCTCCATTGGTATCCACCATACCGATCACCGGCACGCCCATCCGATTAGCCTCCCGCACCGCCACTTCTTCTTTGTGCGTGTCCACCACAAACAGAGCGTCTGGCAGTTTATCCATATCTGCCACCCCACCCAAAAACTTCTCCAGTTGAGCTATTTCCCGGTCAATCAGCAGCTGCTCCCGTTTAGTGTATTTTTTCAGTTCTCCGCTCTCCCGTTTGGCCTTCAAATCTTTTAATTTGTACACTCTTTTCTGCATCTGGCCAAAATTGGTAAGCATTCCTCCCAGCCATCTCTGCACCATATACGGCATGCCCAATTTCACCGCCGCCGCCTTCACAATTTCCTGCGCCTGCCGTTTCGTCCCCACCCACAGAATAGTTTTGCCCTTGGCAAACTCAATCGCCGCCTCCAGTCCTTCTTTGGTTTTTACCAAATCAAAAATATGTACACCCCCCCGCTCCCCAAAAATATACTTCTTCATGGCCGGATTCCACCGCCGAGACTGGTGCCCGAAATGGCACCCCGCCTCCAATAAATCTTTTAACGTTACTTCGCTCATTCTTTTCTCCTTAGTCCTCCCCCGATTTTTGCTTTATGCAGGAGAAAAACCATCGGGGTGTGAAATTAACTATCAGTATTATATCCAATTTATCCAAACTTCACAACCACTTCTTCCCCGCCCACATCCATCACCAGCCTTGCCCTGCCGGATTCTTTAGCTTTATACAACAGCTTATCTGCCTTGATCATCAAGTCAGTCCCTGATTCACTCCCACTGGCTATCACCACCCCCATGCTCACAGTCACCTTCGGCCGGACCAATTTCGCCCTTTGTGCTAGCCACCCCCCCACCGAATGCCCCACATCAACGGCCATCTCGCGCAAGTTCTCCCCCGATACATTAGGCACCACTACTACAAATTCTTCTCCCCCCCACCTACCGACTATTGCCAAACTCCCACACACCTCACGCAACAATTTTACCAACTCAATCAACGTCCTGTCTCCCGCCGCATGTTTATCCGGCTCCTCGTCATTAATACTCTTAAAGTAATCAATGTCCAACATCACTAGTCCCAGACTGTGTCCATATGACCCCACCAACTCTACTTCCAACCCCAACACAGCCCCCACAAACCCTCGGTTAAAAGCTCCCGTCAATCTGTCCCTAATCGCTTCCTGTTCCAGACTCGCTATCTTATAAGCAATCTCTTCTGCCAATGCTTTCTTGTCTTTAGTATTCTTAATTTTTTCCAAATAATATCCCTTTAACCACTCCAAATGTTCAAGCGATCCTTCTCGTGACGCTAATCTCTTGTCATACTTCATAGACTTGCCAAAGTCTGTTTGTTAATCTCCACATTCTCCATAGCTGATTTTTGTGCGGCTTGAGCCAAGTAGACGGCAGATTTGGCGTCAGATACCGCGTTTTTATTCCCCTTCTCTACCATCTCCTGCGCCAACTTTTCTACTTCCGCCGCCACTCTCATCGTCTCCTCCGGTACCTGCATGGCCCACTTCAACGCCTCTTTTTTACCTGTTTTATTTTTGTATGCCAACATTACCGCATCAAAAGCTTGGCAATCTTCGTCTGCCAATTCCAAAAGTCGTTTCCTCAAAGTCTCATCAGCGGTCATCCCCGGCGTCAACCGAGCCACCATTTCTACGAGGGCTGCCGCCATCGCTCCGGCCACGGCCGCCGCCGCCCCACCCCCCGGCGTCGGCCGACTGCTGGCCAGATCCTCAATAAACTTATTCATAAATTCTCGTTTCCAAAATTTGGTTAGATTTAAAATCCGTAGCTTGCAGGCCATCCCTAGCCATTTTCACCAGAGCTTCCAAGGGAATCATCCCGTATATTTCCGAATTGGCTATTTTTACCCCTCTTTTTTCCGCCTCCTCCTTTATGGCCGCATACGCCCCATCAATATTCGTTCTCTCAAAATCTACCAGATTCATAGAAATTTGGGCCTTGCCATCTACTGCAAAACCTAAAGCTTTAACTCCTGGCAGACCGCCATTTTTCTCCCGGATGACATTAGAAATATCTTTGGCAATCTGCACATCGTCAGTGTCTAAGTTTACGTTATACGCCACCAGATATTTCCTGGCCCCAATCACCATCGCCCCGGCCGTAGGGTGCATTTTGTTTGGTCCAAAATTAGGTTTGCGCATTTCCTTAACCAGGCCCTCATACTCACCCTTCCTCACATCCGCTAAATTTACCCGCCCTGGCTGTGTAGCCGCCGCTTCATACAAAAACACTGGAATTTTTAGCTCTTTGCCTACTTGTTTCCCCAGTCTCTCCGCCAATTTCACACACTCATTAATAGTCACACCAGATACCGGCACAAATGGCACCACATCCACTGCCCCTATCCGCGGGTGCTCGCCCTTGTGAGTTCGCATATCAATCTGTTTTACCGCCACCTTAATCATCTCCCATACCGCCCTATAAACTTTTTCCGGCTCACCCACCAAGGTCATTAAACTCCGGTTGTGATCCGCGTTCCACTCCGTAGCTAACACCATTTTTTTACCCGCCGCCGCAATTTTATTAATTACATTTCTGCGCCGCCCCTCCGAAAAATTCGGCACACACTCAATTAGCTTCTGTGTCTTCATACCCCAATTTTACCACGCACAGTTTCCAACTTTTCAAGTTTCTTCGTCAACACTTCACTCAAACCACTCAAGAGCACTTCCGGGGCCAAGCGCATTAAACCTTCATCAAACAGTCCCGTATCCCTCAAGGCCGCAAAAAGCCCAAGGGTTAGCCCATCTATGTAGCCAACAGCAAGAGTCATATCCAGACGCACAGGAGCAACAACTAGATAATAATAAAACTGGCGATCAAGCCCACGCCTCTTAATTTCATCCTCCATGAATCTCGGCCTTTCCAGCCGCCCAAGAGGCCATTCTTGATAGGTAACCAGGACACTCACTTCTGCTCCGCTCGGCAATCGAACAACGGCACCTTCGCCATCTAACTCCGCTGCGCCTTGTAAATAAAAAAGGTCCTCAACTCTGTTCACGCTGCGATTTTATCACTTACGCCAGCATCCCCCAGCGTATAATTCGTCACATGCATGAGAAGAAACGTATCAATCCCTATGATTTGCAGAGCTATCCAAACCGCCAACAATTCAAGGCCGATGATCACGCATTTATTTTCGACGCAATCGAAGCTCTCCTTGGATTCCGCCTTCTGTGCCCCAAGCAAACTTTCAATAGCATTCACGCAGACTCACTCAAGGTACTTCCCAATTCAGCTGCTCGATCATACATAAAAGACGCTTTTCTCGGTACATTGGACACACTCTCTCCAGTCGTCGACCATTTGTCAGACCAGACTGCGGCCGTCTTGGCAGCTCTTATTGTTATCAGAGTACATACCGAAGAAGCCGCGTCAATCTTTGATGTTCAAGATCTTAAGTCTGTCTTAGCTATGTCCAGACTAAACATTCCAGGTCAATTAGTTGATTTATACTCAGGACTTATAACGGCTGCAGCACACTTTAGAAATCAGAACCTGGAAAAGGGACCAGACCAGACAACAATTCGCTTGAGGCGTGAAGCCGAAAAAGTCGTATTGAGAAAGAGCCGAAGAGAAGAGGGTCTCACAAAAGCGCTGTCAATTTTTGTGCTTGCAAATGGGGAAAAAAGGCTAATCCCATACCGAGACAAAGCTCGTTCTCCTTCAATCTTTAGCCCGTCTGCTAGAGCTGTAGACTCCATTCTCCACGCCCATCAGAAAGGGGAAAAGATTACCGTTAATCAAGTTATTGCAGAAGCCGAGGAGCAGGTAGGAACGCCATCATACCTCAAGACATTTTCCTCACTCGATACTACTATTGAGCATTTCTCTAGTATTATCGCTAGCTTAGATGGAAAAAGCTTACCTTATATAACAAATACCCGAGAATTTAAAGCTATTTTCGGCATACACCCATCCGCTCTCAAACAAAGAATAAGATCAAGAAGATGGGGTATTTCAATTTCGGAGCTCATTCATGCTGCGTCAGAACGTCACGCCAATCACAAAATAGTTACGGTAAATGATTATCGGGAGTGCCAGACCCCCAACGATCTAATTCAACTAATGGCTCATTTACTCACAACGCGTCTCGTTAAAACCCCCACACTGAAGTTCTATCGAACAACCAACTTTCGAGAGGTATTCGGAGTAAGTCCCACATTCATTATAAGATTGGCAAACGGACGGGGTTGGGAAATATCTCTCAGCCAAGTTATATCAGATATCGAATGCTCAATTGGATCCGTACCTGAAAGACCGCCTCAATTTTCAACAAAAGAAGCAGCCCTGAAAATACTTTCGCAGGCTATCTTAACCAACCCTTCATACTCACGGCCATCAGTAAAAAATCCTATAGATTTCAAAACCGCGTTTGGAATAAACCCTAGAACGCTTCAAAGCCGGATAAGAAAAGGGGGGTGGGGTACAACTGTTTCAAAGCTAGTAAGGCAGGCGGAAATAAGAGCTGGATATTAGAGATATTAGAATACTACTTCCCACTACTTCAAACTATCCTCACTTTTAAACCCAAATTAGCTCTGTTTAGCGCGGTTACCGTATCTCCTTTAATACACCCACTTCCATCACAGTATTGACTGGCCACGGTTATTTCATCGCCTCCAAATATCACCTCAACCGTACAGTTACATGCCGCACAGACAACCGCCACTGCCCCGCCATCTTCTTAGTTAGTTCGTGATTATCCAATCGAGTATCGTCAGGATTTTTCTTAAACCACTGCACCCGCTGCGCTATTTCTTCTTGCCTTCCCTCAAAACAAAATCGACGAAGGAACCCTTTCCATTCCATACTATATCATTTTTCAAAGGTTCTTTTTCAGCTTTCAAAGTTTCCTCTTCAAATTCAGGTGTAAATCCATTCCTAGTCAAATTGTCATTCAACCATCACCGCAACGCATCACGGATCACTTCGCTCACTGAAGTGTAGTGATATTTTTTCGCCCGCCTTTTTGCTTGGGCATACAAACCCTTGGGCATAGAAATATTTATCGTCATCGTATCCATATTTTATACTGAGTGTAATCGAAGTACAAGCATTGTATCCTTTCCATACAACCGCGTCAACTACTTCGGTTTCGTCCAACTGGCAAAATCACGACACATTCAAAAAGATATTTCTGTGTGTCGGAATCATATCAGCAGGAGGCTCAAAAAAGAACTTCTTGCTTTCTATCTCAGCAACTTCTGATTTCTTAACCCGCACTTCATAAACTAAATGAACCACGTGCCCCCTAGGTTCTTGTAAATCCTCATCAAGATATCGTAACTTGAAGCCGTTTTCCTCAACCTTTAGACCCAATTCCTCTTCCGCCAGCCTCTTTACACACTCATCAACTGTCTCTCCCAGCAGCAAAAAACTCCCTGGTAAGTGCCACATGCCTTTATATGGTTCCACATCCCTTTTGGTATAAAGCACCCCCCCCATTTTCATTTTTCATCCACAAATCCACCGCAATCCGCGGCGCCAGCTTGAAGCTTTCTAAAAATTTATCGTACGGCAACTTTTGCGGTTTCACCTCTCAATTCTATCACCTCGATCAGCCAGTAAAACTAGTAGCAGATTATTCTTCTACATCGTCAACGTCTATCCCGAAATGTCTCAACTTCTGTGCAGCATTTTTCAATTCCCCCTCGACAGGACGCTGATTCAATATCATCGCTCTCAAAACTTGCAGTTTCAAATAAGGAATCCCCGCTTCTGATAAATGCTCGGTATAAGACTTCTCCAATTTTCTATCACCGCCTGCATACCAGCAGGAAGCCAATGTGTGTCCAGGATCAATTATCTCTACATGTTCCAAAAATTTCATTCCTCTCCAAGATTGAACCATAAGGTGTGGGATCACAAGCCCCCAAAGATATGCTTTATCTAAATCGGGAAAACGTATCCCAACTCCCAATTCTGTCCA
>LCOA01000024.1 GCA_001002405.1 Candidatus Amesbacteria bacterium GW2011_GWA1_47_20 | reverse complement strand
ACTTCCAAAGGCCAAGCCACCATTCCCGAGCCCCTTCGATCTTATCTCGGTCTCATTGCTGGTGACAAAGTCCATTTTGAGGTCGATGCCAAAGAACGGGTAGTCAAACTGAAAAAGGCCCAGAAAACAGACGTGGCAAACCAAACTTACGGTTCCCTCAAGTCCCCAATTAAACAAACCAACTACGCAGCTGCCCGTGAAGCGGCAGGTTTTATGCTCGGCGCCAAATATTAATCTGAATGAAGAAAACTCTTTTCATAGACGCCAATATCATAGTCCATCACCTTCTTGGTGACCATCCTGTTCTTTCTCCCCAGGCCAAAAAATTGTTTGTTCAAGCCCAGTCGGGAAAGATGTTGATGTACTTTGACGAAGTCATAATAGCCGAAGTTGTCTGGGTGCTTAAGTCCTTTTATAAACTCCCCAAAGAGGACATTGTCAAACAGTTGGTGGATATTATTTCCCAATCTTGGGTCATAAATCCCAGAAAGAAGCTCCTCGTTGCCTCTTTGGGGCAATTTGTGGCCACCAATTTTAGCTATGCTGACTGCTGGGCCCTAGCAGTGTCTAAATACAAAAAGATAAAACTGGAGACCTTTGACAAAGATCTGCAAAAACTTACTTAACATCCAGCACAGACTTGGGGTTGACGGTCCGGTTGCCTTCTCGTATTTCCAAATGCAAATGCGGCCCGGTAGACCGGCCGGTTGAGCCAATCTCACCCAAAACCGTCTCCGTATCCACCTCTTGGCCCTCGGCCACGTTGATTTTGGACAAATGAGCGTATAGCGTCTGGTATTCTCCGTGATCTACCACCACATGCTGGCCGTAGTTCCAGCGGTCTTTTTGCACCAAAATTACCTTGCCTTTAGCCATAGGCTTAACCGGCTCGCCAATTTTGGCCGCCAAATCCATGCCGGGGTGGTAGAAGCGGTAACCTTGGGACACTTTGTAGTTTTCCACTGGCACTTGAGCCGTTTCCTGGGTTACTATCTCGATTCCCCCTTCAGGCAGCACCGCCAGGCCCACTGGGCCGCCCACATCCGAGGCTAGAGAGGGGATTGGCCCCCACACGGCCGTAGCCACGGCCAGAACGGCCATCACTAGCCCCACCGTCCGCTTCAGGCCTTTATGGGCCACCCACGGCCTGACCAATCGACTCATCTTTGTCAGATATTTCCACATAAAAAAAATTCTCCCTCATATACTGGGGAGAACTGCTTTGCAGTATAGCCTATAGTACCCCAAAAGTCAACTTTGAGGCCGGGAGGGGAATCGAACCCCTGCATCGCGGTTTTGCAGACCGCTTCGTTACCACTTCGACACCCGGCCGATGAAGCCAATTATACAGCCAAATGTGGTAAGATTTGCTCGTGGGAAAGAAAATTGTGGCCATAATTTTGATCTTGGCCGGCGCCGGAGCCATCGGTTTTGGCGTTTTCAGTTACTTTCAAGGAAAGAAGCCCAACGCTGGATTACGCATTGAATCTACTCCCACCTCCTTGGTATATGTGGACAATGTTCAGCTTGGCCAATCCCCCCTGGAAAAAATTTTCAAATCCGGCGAGGTTACCGTCAAGCTCATTCCTACTTCTACTTCTTTGGCTCTGACATCGTACCAGACCAAAGTTCGCCTGACGTCTAATACTTATACTGTGGTCAAGCGGGATTTTGGCGATTCCGACCTGGCCTCTTCGGGTGAAGTGGTCAACTTAGAACCCCAATCAGGTAAAATCGCCTCTTTAGCCGTCGTTACTTCCAGCCCGGATTCTGCCTCCGTGACTCTCGACGGTCAACCCCAAGGCTTTTCTCCCTTGCTCATTCCTTCGGTTCCAGCGGGTGACCACCAAATTGGCATTTCCGCCCCCGGTTTTTCTCCCCGCACCGTTTTTGCCAAAGCCGTCCTGGGTTACAAGCTCAATGTCAACGCCAAACTGGCTACACTTCCCGCTCCCTCGCCTTCTCCCACGCCCACCGCTACTGCCTCCGCTACCCTGGACAAACCCTACGTAGAAATCAAGGATACCCCCACCGGTTTTCTCCGGGTTCGCCAGACCGCGTCTACTGGAGCCAAAGAAGTTGGCCGGGTTGACCCCGGAGAAAAATATCCCCTGTTAGACAAAGCTTCCGGTTGGTACCTCATTAAAATTGATCTGGACGCCACCTCTTCCGGCTGGATCTCTGCCCAATATGCCGACATCTTTAAATAAATCCTAAACCCTAAATCCTAAACTCTAAACAAAGTTCAAATTTCAAATCTTAGATTTTTCAACAATCGCCCCAAAAATTTTCATTAGTTCTAAAGATTCATCAATTAGCCATCTTTTCTCACTCTCAAATTCAGGTGATGGTTCAGTTAGGGTAATCCAGTATCTAGATTCCTTGATTTCTTTCTTGGAAATTTTTACCCTCATTACAAAGTCCTTCTTGCTTAATGATTCATTTGCCTCAATATAATTTGCTCCCACGGAGCCAGCAGACCTGACTAACTGCTTACCGTTTTCAAAATTAGTAATTGTTTTGGGTAGCGATCGCACATATCGGTTCACTCGTTCAGCAAACTTAAGGGTTCTTTCTTCCAAATCGAATTTTGGAGAATTGTTCATTAAAGATTGTTTAGTATTTAGAATTTAGAGCTTAGAATTTTATTTAACTCGGTCCCAAGTACAACACAGATACCACAATCGCTCCCCACATTGCCACCGCCAGAAGCAGCGGCAGATCTGACAAGATGACTTTCTCCGGAGTTTCCGCCCGTGCCCCATCGTAGATGATGCGGATGTACCGCATGATCCCAAAAATCACCACCGGAATGGTAGCCATCAGCCACTTGTTAATCGTCAGAGTTCTGGATAACAGTATCAAAGATGATGGCACCAAGGATGGCGCTTGTTCATAAAAATTAAACGTATACAGCGCCCACGACAGATACGATGACGTAGCAAACATGCCCACATACCGGTCCAAGATATCAGTCGTGTATTTCCCCATCACTTTCCGGTGCGCCGCAGCCCCTTTTTCAGTCAAAATTGCCAACTCTGCCCGGCGTTTGCCTGCCGCCAAAAACAGCGATACGGAAATCACGCACAACAAAAACCAGATGGATAAATGCGCATCAATTACAATCGCCCCTGCCAGCACCCGCAAAAAGAATCCTAATGCGATAATAAACACGTCCGCTACCTCCACGTTTTTTAGATATATAGAGTAGAGAATCTGCAGCGACCAATATCCCAACACGGTCAGGAAAAACAACGGGGACAAACTCTTCGCCCACCCCAACCCCACGGCGCCCGCTACCAGAAACACGGCCGTCGCCATGGTTTTGGATATTCTCCCCATAGCCACTGGCCGGAATTTCTTAAACGGATGCGCCTGGTCGCCCTTAATATCCACCAGATCGTTTAAGAAATATATCGAGACAGCCACCAGCGTAAAAGCTGCCACCGCCTCGGTTACCGTCCAGAAGTTTACCCACCACAGCGCGTCAGAAAGTACATTTCCCGTGAATATCAGCCCGGCGTATAGCGTCAGGTTCTTTACCCACTGTCTGGGTCGGGCCGTTTTGAGAAAGTCAATAAACCTTGCAACCATAGTATAACTGTGCCGATTACTAGAACTGCTGTGGCCATTGTAAAGTACTTCCACCTACTATTCAATTGCACGGCAGCCACAGCCATCACTGCCGCCACGCCCCAGTAAAACAAAGCGATTCTTCTTTTCCCCCAGCCCCTTTTTAGCAAGTAATGATGCAGGTGTTCCGGCCCACCCCACACCGGGCTGCGCCCCTCTCGTAAACGCTTAATAACCACCAACGCACCGTCAATGAATGGAATTCCCAAGACCAGCATCATTGCCCCCACCTTGGCTCCAGACATAATGGCCAACACTCCCAACAAGAATCCCGCCAAACTTTTCCCTCCGTACCCCGGCATGATTTTTTGTGGATACCAGTTCCAAGGCAAAAATCCAGCGTACGCTCCGGCCACCACCGCCGCCAGCGTAATTACCGGCCACTGGCCGAAATCCGCATTAAATTTCCACCCCAAAACCGCAATGGTAACTGCCGCAATTACCACAAACCCCGGCAATTGTCCGTCCACTCCACTGCTCCAACCCACGATGTTTTGCATTGCCACCAGCCACACCAAGGCAAACAAGTCAGACAAAACCCACACACAGTGTGTTCCCAGGCACCACCTCGGCCACGACAGATCAATTACTCCCCCCAAGGGATTGGTGATGTACGCGATACCGATTCCTGATCCGATTACCAAAAGCGCCGCCAGGATGTTTATTCCCAACCGCCAGTATGGCGAGATTCTCTCTTCATATCTGTCATCCAGAAATCCTATTATCGTCAACACTGCCGCTCCCGCGACTACCCCCCAGATTTGCTTACTCCCGTCCGAAAACGCCAACACCGTCAGAAGCGCGGCAAATATGGGAATACCGCCTCCCCGGGGTACAGGGTGCTCATGCACCACCTTAGGATGCCTATGTTTCTTCGGATCATCGATAATTCCCAAAGACTTGCCTTTCTTTACTACCCACCAGGTCACTATCCAGGATACTGCTGCAGCTGTTAAAAAAGCCATCATACTACCAGCAGCACAATCCTGATTAACCCCAAAATAGTTACCACCTGCACCACCATACTGGAAACCAGAATGATAATCGGCAGTAGCTTTTCCTCCACCGATTGATTAGCCAGCCACCCCAACAGCCCGCCCACCACTACTGCAAATATGGGCGGGACAATCAAAAAAATCGGACTCACCAGCTGGTCTTGTCCCCAGGGGCGGCTGTACAGAAGCGGCACTTCCGGCGGCAGACTTTTCCAATAAATTGCCAAAAGCCCAGCCCCCACCACTGCTCCCGCAGTCATCACCCGCCAATTCCACAGTAGCAATTTTTGCATCATAATCGGTGATCAAACAGCCGGTACACTTCGGCCTCTCCCACTCTGGCTTCCGGCATATATTCCCGTCTTACCAGATTCGTAAGCCCCGGCAGGTCTTCTCCATTGCCCCACACGACGATATATCTGGGCAGCGTTTCCGCCAATTTTTCTATTGTTTCGGCTTGGGCCGCAAATTCTTTTACGTGGTATTTTACCGTGTATTTACTTGCCGGCAGTCTTCGGGACAGGGCATAAATCATCGGTTCGTCGCCCCACACGAAAATCCTCTCACCTTCCCCGCTTCCGGCCTTAATTATCCTGGCTATCTCATAATTATTTTTTACCTGGGGGTTAAACCACTGCATATATGCTTCATGACTTTTCCTTCCTCCTACCCAAGCTAGAAAGTTTTGGTAGTACGCCCAATCGTGATATCCATAGAATTTAAAACTTACTATCACAATCGTCAATATTGCCCCTACTCCTGCAAGCCAGATCCACGATTGTGTAACCAGTAGAACCATAGCCGGGGCGGTTTGCAGTAGGTAGTGCGGATACGGTCGTCCTGAAAGAAGCGCTGCAAACAACGCCACTCCCCACCACACCGCCGCAGCGACCGTTATCTTAGACAATTTTCCTTTCAATTGAAACATCAACCCTACCCACCCCAGAAGCAACATAATTCTGCCAAACAAGGTCCCCAGAATTGGTACGTCTACTCTCCAGGTTGACAAGTAGGGGATTAATTTCACTCCTGTAGCAGTTAAAAACTCCGGCAGTGTCCCCCGACCTAAGAAATATACAGCCATCAGCCCCACCGGTAAAACCGTCCCTATTCCTAGCCAGAAACTTTTTTTCCACCAATCTTTGTCTTTATAAATTAGCCATACTAATGGCCATACCCCCGCTTCCAATCCCGCCGGCGCTTTAAACAACGTTGCCATTCCATACAAAATCCCTGCCAGGAAACAGGTTTTTAGCTCGTTTTTTTTCCACAACATTCCCCAAGCCCCTATTGTTAGCACCAGGAAAAACAATTCTGCATTAGCGATAGTCCCTTCTAACAATGGTAACGTCGTAAGTAGAGCAAAAATGGCCGTCGGCCAGACCCGATACCGTGAGATATTCCAAAACACCGCCACTGTCGCCACGCTCCACAACATTAGTATAAATTTAAACCAAAACTGCTTCCCGTCGGCTACCGCCGCCAGCGTGTATATCAAAGGGGGCTTATTATCATGAATCCCTTTATACAATTCCACCCCATTTCGCATCGCCCGTCCAATCGTCAAATATATTCCCTCATCACCGTACCAATACGGTTCAAACAGGGAGGGTACGCGCAAAAAGACTACCCCGGCCAGGATTATCAATATCGCCTCATGAAGGAGAATCCACGCCTTAATTTTGGAGACCATTATTTGATTGTATGCTTCAGAAATTAGGTTGTAAATAAATTTGCGCACCCTGCACTTCTTGGGCAAGCGAATAATGGGATTTGACCCAGGGGACAAATCCCAAATAGTCACCCTCTGATGCAAATATTACGATTGTCTTAGGAAGAGTCGCTTGAATTTGAGAGAAAGTCTCTCCAGTCTTGTCAAAGTCTCGGATGTGGTAACTGGTTACATATTTACCCACCGGTAGTCGGTTGGCCGAGACATAAATGGTTGGTTCTGTCCCCCACACAAAAATCCGCTCCCCCGGCTGGGTGTGTTGCCTTACATAACCTGAGATAGCCTTATTTCTAGACACTCCCTGAAAGAAGTTATCGTACTCTGGTTTAGATATTTTCCCCGTCGCGTATTGTAAAAAATTAAAATAATAAGGCCAGGAACGGTAGTACCAGAAGTTGACCGTTTTTATCTGCCATGCGGCAAATGCTGTCGTTATAGCGACAACAAACCAGGCTAGGGCTCTTCGGGTTAGAGTAACAGCTCCTATTAATAGAGTAAATGAAGCTGTGATTTGCAGCAAATAATGGGGATATGGCCGCGAGGACAATAATGCCCCCAACAAAGACATTAATAACCATACGGTCAAGAATATAAAAGAGCGGTTGAGTTTATTGCGCATCAGAAAGACTAAACCTATCAGTGTAAAAACCAGACCCGCCCGCTCCAAAAGACCACTACTGGACCCGCCCGTCCAAGAAGACAAGTAACCAATGTTTTGCAGTAGTGCCGAGCGGACGTAAATTTCTCCGGCCCCCCACAAATATGCCAGTCCAATTGAAACAATCCCCAGACCCTTTTATCTACTAGAGATTTAGAAATCGGTTGGTAGAACAACAGAAAAATTCCTACCGCTCCAGCCTCAAATACAGCGGTAACTTTGAATAAAAAACCGAAAGCCAACAACCCCCCCACCTCTAAAAAGGATTTAAAAGAACCAGACAGTTGGTTCTTCCAGAATAGCCACATCGCTGCGGTGACCGGCATGATCATAAAAATTTCTCCATTGGCGATATTGCCCTCCAACAAGGGTAAAGTAGACAACATTACAAATAAAAAACCAGCTACAGCCACTCGCCGGTTATTCCTCATGATTAATTTGGCCAGCTGGTAAAAAATTGCCACATGTATCAGATTCCAGAGCAGCAAAATAAATCTAAAACGGGGTACATTCTGAGCCACTGCCGCGGTAAGGTAAATTAGGGGAGGTTTATTATCGTGGATGTCACGATACAAGATCCGGCCCTCCCGCAAAGCCATGCCAATAGTCAAATATATATCCTCATCAGCATACCGGTTGGGTTCAACAAGAGAAGGCAAACGCAGCAAAACCACCATTAGCAATAAGAAAGTCAAAACTCTGTTCATTGCCACCAACCAACAGACAACTCACCAAAACGCCGGACTTCGGTGAGCCGGTACCCGGGTAAAGAGATTTGTTCCACTGGTTCGCTGGAGATTACCCCCAATCTGCCGGAAATCCAGGCGGGCAAGCTACTGATAGTATCCTGGGGAGTCATTTGAGCCGTTCCTACATAGAGAGGCAATGGTTCCCCTGGAACGTAAATAGGGGCCGGGATACCGTAATATTTACTTTCCCACAAATGATGGGCCCGGCCATTGTAATTTATCAGGTAATCGCCCGATCGTTGTTCAGATTTAACATATGCGGCTAATTGCTTAAACGGCCGTTTGGAGGGATGGATAAATTGATTCCAGCTGAAGTAGCCATAAATCAAACCGAGCCCCAACAACATAGGCACTAACTGCCGCCTGGTGCCGAGGGCCAAAAGAAGACTCACACCAACTACTACGGATAATAAATACCGATCATAAAAAATAGGAGTGAGTAAGTAAGAAACCACTAGAGACAGGACCACGGGAGAGAAAAATACCACAAAGAGCTTGACCCACGATTTGCCTACCAATCTCCAATTCTTACTCACCAGAAGAAGTCCTAAACCCACCATGATCCATCTCCACTTCTCGGGAATTCCAGCTGATACAAAGTTAAAAATTTCCTTAGGTAACTGGGACACAGGTGGGACAGATAACCAAAAGCCGCTCCCCTTGACCCTGGTAATCTGTAAATACATAGGATAAATCCAGGGTAAATAACCCAAACCTACCAATATATAAGGTCTTAATTGTTTCAAATAAGTGGTTGGTTTACTCCATTGGAATTCAAATATCAGATGCCATAATGCCTGCCCAGCCACAGTAAACAAGGCAAAATGATGAGTATACAGCGCAGCCAAAGTAAAGATTACATAGCCCATCCACTTCTTTTGCATCCAAAAATAAATTGATCCGGTTACCGTAAATGCGAGTATTGCATACATCCTCCACTCAAAAGCAAATCTTTCCAAGAAAGGGTTAAGCAATACCAACAACCCAGCCAAAATCGCAACAGGCTTACTCTTTTGGATTTTGTAAACAATTAGACTTACGAAAATACTGGTTCCTATCATTAGCAATAGTGTCAGGCTTCGTAAAGAAACTTCAGAAAATCCAAACAATCTTCCCCATATCCAACCAACAACATAAAACAAAGGCGGGGCGGTATCACGCATAACAACACCCAGCATTTGGCCAAATGGGCGCTGAACAGCTATCGCTGAAAATCCCTCATCTCCCCACAGGCTTTCAGTCCACTGCGTCATATCTCTTATGATATCAAACACTAAGCTATTTTTTCTGTGACCCGGTATTCAAGATATCTCCCCAACATTAATCTAGTATGCGCGTCAAGTCCGGGGAGTGCTCCAAAGAAAAATCCTACCACCGGCATCCAAATCAGTTCCAAAGGAGCCAACAGCATTTTTATAAATTTTCTTTCAGAGGGTTTAGGTCTTTGCCTGAATTCAAAAATCAGCAAAAATAGCAAGAAAATCGTTGTCACGGACAAAATAGTAGACGAGAATTTCGGCAGCATGTATCCAATTGTCGTCCGGCTGAAATTGGGATTAACTAGCGTCGAAATTGTTACCCCCATAGTAATAAAGAACCAATATACTGGCCACATAATGTGGTCCTCCAGAAGCCGGAAAATTCGGATGGATTTATTAAAGAAAGACACTCGTGGTTCTTTTAAATACCATTTAATAAATAAAGGGATATCCGACACGCCCCATGCCCACCGTTTCTTCTGCTCGTAATCGTTGACAAATGTTCTCCAGGTGCTAGTTGACTCTGCCGCATCCGCCGATGATGGCAAAAATATAGGTTCCACCTCCACCCGGCCGTCCAACTTAAAGAAAGCTTTAAAAAATATTCTATAGTCCTCTGGAATCACATCCGTATCCCAATATCCGACCTGGTCTATCATAAACAACGACGCCGTGTAGTTAGAAAAATTCACCAGCCTGTCTTTGCGCATCAACAGACTTACCTGCCAGATATTAGAAAATGTATTTACCACTCTGTTAGGGGCGGGGATTCTCCAAATGTTGTTATAAAAAACAATTGCCGGCTGCCAGAACTTCATATATCTATTAGGATCATCCAAAAACTTGAACGTCAGGTAAGCAAAATACTGCCGGTGCAAAATTGCGTCCGCATCGTTTGAGGTAACCGTCATATACTTAATATCGTATCCTTTTTCATCCACCAGAAATCTTTTGGCCTCCTTAGCCGCCCAAGCTTCGTTGGAGGACTTACCTTTAATTTCGCCCACAATATTGGCCGGGTGCACCGAAACAATGTAATCACCAAATTTTTTTCCCAAAGTCTTTCTCAATTTCTCACACTCCGCTGCTCCATCAGGAAATCTTCCTTCGGTAGCCATCACCACCGCTAACTGTTTTAAGGGAAATGTCTGTTGAGCTAATGCCTCCAAAGTTTTTTTGTATACGTCTGCCGGTTCGTTGGCCACCATCAAAAGTATCACGTGTCTCACTTTCTTGAAGTCACCAAACTCTTTTACCTCGCCCATCCAATCCAGCCTCTCTGCTGCCTGAATTCTTAAATAAGACATTCCAGCAGCCACCACCAGCGATATTCCTTTGTATACCCAAAATACCTCAAACGCCAATATGGCATAAGCCGTGACCTCCGGGAAAAAGTATCCACCCCAAAAAAGAAACAGAATAATGTTCCAGCTTACAAAACCGGGTAAAATTTCCCAAAGCCTTTTTTTGTTCATGATAGCCCAAATAATCGCCGCGCGTTCTGGGTGGTTATCTCTTCAATTTGATTAATTGAAGTACCCCTGACCTCGGAGATTTTGGCTGCCACGATTTTAACATTTTGAGGCGTATTTCGCGAACCTCGCACCGGTTCAGGTGCCAGATACGGCGCATCGGTTTCAATGAGCAATCTGTCTTCTGGAATCTCTTTAGCCACTTCCCGCAGTTCGTGACTGCTTTTGAAAGTTACAATCCCCCCCAAACCTATATACCATCCTCGTCTTACACACTCCTGCATTTGTTCCATGTTTCCCGTAAAACAATGCATTTGCACCCGGTCTAAATCTAGCGCCTCAAACACCTTTTCAAACTGGTTTCTGCAATGCACCACCAGTGGCAAGCCGGTTTCCTTAGCCAGTTCAATATTAAACTTAAACAAGTCTACTTCTTCATCACTACCAGTATCCAGCCCGCATTCTCCCACCGCCACAACCTTAGGCATTTTTAAAAGTTTTCGCAGCTCTTTCTCATCTCTGTCATTAATATCTTCAGGGTGGACGCCCACGGTTGCAAACACCTCTTTGTATTTAGAAGCCAGTTCGACTGCTTTTTGGCTGCTTTTTACCCCAGAGCCGCAGCAAATTACGGCCTCAAGTCCGGAAATTACCTCACTCGGATTCTCAAACTCCTGCAAATGACAATGCGCATCTATCATCAATCCATTATACTTGGCTTATGCGCCTGTTTTTTAACCTCTGTTGCCAGCCGCGTCATCCACCTTCTTCCTCAATTGGCAAATATCACCCCATCTCAAACCCCGGTATCATTTATCCCCAACGCCGCAGACAACTCATCCAACCCATGGTGGATCAAAGAGGACAGAGACAAATTAATCCAACTGGGATTTCCTGTTCAAGACACAGACCTTCGGCAACTTACCGGCCCCGCCCTGCTAAACCGGCTCTCGTTATCAAAGTTAATCTTTGTAGCTGGAGGGAACACCTTCTATCTCTTACAAAAATTTCACGACTCCGGATTGTTTGAAAATATATCTACTCTTCTAGATCGGGGGATCATCTACATCGGGTCCAGCGCCGGCTCTGTTCTTGCCGGGCCGGATATCTCTCCGGCCAGAACCCAAGATGATCCCTCTCAAGCCCCCAACCTTAAATCATATTCGGGGCTAAATCTCGTAAACTTCTCCGTCATTCCTCATTTTGGCACCCCAGAAGATAAGCCAGAATATATGAAAACCTTTGCAGACATTTACGAAATGCCATACCCATTTATCACTCTCACCAATAGCCAGGCCGTTTGGGTGGAAGACGGCAAATTTCAACTATTTGATACGGGGAAATAGAGGAGCCTCACTCTTAATCTTCGGTCCCTCAAACTGCTTCAAAATTTTCTCACTTGTCTCTGGCAAAAACGGTTGTAATGCTATTGCAATTTTTACTATTTTTTCCACATACCCCACCAAAACTTTTTCTAAGTCCTGGTTATCCAATTTCCAAGGCTGATCTTTTTCTATTTGTTGATCTAGTTTCGAAATCCATGTCCATATCTCTTTCAGTGCTTCATCAAATCTGAAAGCTTCGACGAGATTGTTTTTGCTGTATTGAGCGTTGTGCGCTGAGGGTTGAGCGCTGCTACGCTCGCAAAGTTTGGCTACACGAGCAACAAGATTCCCCAAGCCATTCGCTAGATCAGCATTGTAAGCCTCAATAAATTTTTCTTCTGAGAAATCACCATCTGTAAACGGTGGTGTTTTGGCCAGGCAATAGTACCGCAGCGGGTCGGCTCCGTACTTTTCCAACAGGGGAACAGGATCGTATACGTTTCCGATGGTTTTGGACATTTTATATCCGTTCACCGTGTAGTATCCATGCACAAATATTTTCTTGGGTAATTTAAGGCCAGCTGACAGCAGAAACGCTGGCCAATATACGGCGTGGAAGCGGATAATTCCTTTGCCAATCACGTGTACATCTGCCGGCCACCACTTATTATATTTTTTTTCATCCCACCCAAATCCTATGCCGGATTGATAGATATTTAGCGCATCAAACCAAACATAAATTTTTTGTTTGTCGTCTCCTGGCACCGGTACCCCCCAGTTTTTTGCTCTTTCATTGGATCTGGAAATACTGATGTCTTGTAAGCCGCCCTTCAAAAATGCCAGCACCTCATTTTTTCTTTCATCTGGCACGATTTCTAGCTCGTCAGATTCTATAAGTTTTAATAATTGATCCTGGTATTTTGACAGTTTGAAAAAATAGTTTTCTTCTTCCACCTCATCCAACTTTTTTCCTGGATGCTCGAGACATTCTCCATTCTCATTTAATTCTTCTTTCTCGGAAAAAGTTTCACAACCAACACAATATAAACCTTTGTATTTTTTCTTATAAATATCTTTCTCACACAACTTCCACAACTTCTGGCTAGAAGGAAAATGAGTCTTTTGATCACCACCCTTCTGCCACACATCAAATTGGCCAAAAGCTTATGGTGTCTGGCAATTACATCAGCCTGGACAAACTCCAGAACATGACCCACATGGGGTAAAGAATTTACATATGGGATCGCAGCGGTAATATAAAACTTTTTGTTCATAAGGGTATTTTAAACTAAAAAACCCCGCTTTTGGCGGGGTAGTGAGCAACGTCGAACCACTCCGCCTATACGGAAGTCATCATCATGGTAACTTTTGAGTTCATTACTTGAGGATTATACAACTTTGCGAATTTTTCTTCCAGATAGTCAATATAGTGCTGGGGATTCAGGCGTTCTCCGGTTACCCTTTTTAACAATTCGGAAGATGAGTAAACCTTGCCGTATTGGTGAATATTCACCCTCAACCATTCCCGCAACGCTTTCAAGTTCGTTACATCAATCTGCTTTTGAGCAGTTGCAAAAATCTGGGCCGCCATCATTGTCCCCAGTAAATAAGTTGGAAAGTAACCAAACAATCCGTGGGACCAGTGCACATCTTGTAATACTCCCTCGCGGTCATTTTTGGGTGTTACCCCCAAAAGCTCCTTGTATTTCTGATTCCAGATTTTTGGTAAATCCTTAATTTTTATTTTCCCTCTCACCAGATCTTTCTCGATCTCAAACCTGATAATAATGTGTAATCCATAAGTCACTTCATCCGCCTCTACCCGGATCAAAGACGGCCGCACCACATTTATAGCCTTTACGAACTCCTGCCTGCTCACTGCCTGTAGTGCCTGGAATGCCTGTTGTGCTTGCGGATAGTATTTTTTCCAGAACCATTCGCTTCTTCCTACCATGTTTTCCCACATCCTAGATTGAGACTCGTGCATTGCTAACCCCGTTCCTCCTCCCAGAATCGCTCTTTCCAATCGCGGATCAATTCCCTGCTCATACAATGCATGTCCGGTTTCGTGAATCGTGGCAAACAAAGCCGGTCGCAAGTCTGACTCATTTTTCCAGGTGGTGATCCTTACATCTCCCGTTCCAAACCCGGTCGTAAATGGGTGGGCCGATGTATCTTGCCTTCCAGCTTCCAGATCATATCCCATATCTTTAATAATCCGCATTCCCAAACCCCACTGTTTTTCCCACTTATAGCCCTTGTTAGCTATTTTACTGTCCGCCCCCGCAGTTATTTTACTTAACTTCTTCGCCAGGGCCGTCAGTTTAGGCTGGACTTCCCTAAACACTCTTTCCGCCTCTTTCTCCGTTAGCCCGTGTTCATAATCGTCCAGCATGGCATCATATACAGTTTGCCCCTTTTCTCTCAATAGCTTGGCTGCGGTTATATTTAATCTCACAACCCTCGCCAAGTCCTTCTCAAATAATGCGAAATTACTCTCCTTTTTTGCCTTTTGCCACACGTCAAAGGCCCGACTTGTGACCTCGCTTAACTCCTCCACCAATTTCTTGGGCAATCTGTTTTCTTTCCGATACACCCTCCCTATCTCCCTCAATAGGGCAGCACTGTAAATATTTAACTTCTTTAACTTCTTAACTTGATTGATTAACTGTTTAACTGTCAAACTGGTCAACTTCTCATGATATATCCCCGCCAGGGTTGCTAATTGCTTCGCTCGCGCCTCCGCCCCCTTTACCGGCATATATGTTTCCTGGTCCCACGACAACAATCCGGCGGCGTTACCAATATCAGCCAGCTCTCCTGAAATCCTCACCAATTCCTGAACGTGTTCATTTTTTGAAAACACGCTTGATTTTTTGTTCCCAGACATTTGCCCATTCATCAGCTGTAATTTTTTGCATTGCTAATTTCCACCCCGGTTTCTTTAAGTTTCTTTGCACTTCAGCCACCGTTGCGGAAGACACTTTCAGATTTTGTTTAATATTCTCGTAACTCCTCTTTTTAGATAGCCAGTAGGCAACAGCCAGCCTTTTAGCCACCGTTGTCAATTCGGTTTTAGACAACAGATCACTCCACACCAATTCCACCTCTTTAGGATTTTTCAAATCCGTTATCAATTGCCACAGCATAAAGAACAGCTGTTTCTCCAGTGTCGCGTTCATTTTCTTCTTCGATACTTGCATGGCCGGATTCTACTTCAATTAACCAAAGAGATCAACCCCACTACTACCAACCACAATCCCACCGTCGTCCAGTCTAAGATTCTAAACCTCTGCATTAGAAGTAGTCCCACAATGGCCAATGCCAGCATCACCCCCAGTTTTCTTTTTCCAATTCCCCAGGCCACCGTCAAAACTAAAGCCAGTGACAAAAGGCCAATGACCAACATCTCGCTCCACCATACTGGTGGTAGTTTCCACACTGTCAACCCCACCCCCATCCAGGCCAGAAGTGCTATGATTAGACTCGATATGGGTCTTTTTTTCCTTGTCATTGCAGTCATTATAGCCGGTTTTGGCATCACTCTTTTTTTACTGCGCCAATGGTTGAACCAAAGACCGACCCAAGACCCCATTCTTACCGACTGGCTCAAATCTACCTCCTCCCAGCTCAACGACAGATTAGATAACGCGGCCCGGGTCATCTCTGATGTCCAGAAAAATCTGGGGGAAATGTCCGAAGTCGGCCGGGGTATCAAATCTCTCCAGGAATTTCTTCAGTCCCCCAAACTTCGGGGTGGCATCGGCGAAGAAGTTCTTAAGGAAATGATCGGTCAGACCTTTCCCAAAAACGCTTTCCATCTCCAATATCGCTTCAAAACGGGCGGCATTGTGGACGCCGTTCTCAAAACCGACGCAGGGCTTCTCTGTATCGATTCCAAATTCCCCATGGAGAACTTCAACCGCATGCAATGCCCGCGTCTATCCCGTGTCTCCAAACACTTTATATGCTCATCTCCAGGTCTTATTGCAGTCTTTCCAGGGCAAAGAACTGGAAACCAAATCCCGTCAAGTATTCCAACTTCTTCGCGCCATTCAAAAAGACTATTCCAAAGTGGAAGAAAACCTGGGCGTCCTCGGCCGCCACGTCACCAATTCCTACAACACCATGAGCTCTGTCAACCAGTCCTTCACCGTCATGGGCCAAAAACTCTCTCAAACTCAAACCCTCAAGGAACCAAAAGAGTCGGATCAGCTCACTTCTTAGTTACTACGCCCACATTAGCGTCTACTACCACCATGTCACCAGTTTTCAAGATTTTCGTGGCATTTTCTGTTCCTACAATGCAGGGTATCTCAAATTCTCGAGAAATGATGGCTGCGTGCGAAGTAATCCCTCCAATATCAGTCACGATCGCCGCTGCCTTCACCATATAAGGCACATACTTCGGCTGAGTTTTCTCGGCTATTAGCACTTCTCCTTTCACAAACATCTCAAGATCTTTCTGTGTTCTAATCACTCTAGCCTTACCTTCCACAAACCCTTTACACGCGACACTTCCTGAGATTTTATTGCTCGACACGCCGGTCGGAACCAAGCGCACCACATTGTCGAAGTCTTTTTGATCCGAAAAATAATGGAACTCTAACCCGTCGTTTTCCTGCCAAACGGCTCTCCAGTTATTTACCCTTGAGTAAAATCTAGAATTGACTAAACCAGGGTTATCCAAAACCTGTAATATCTCCTCGAAGGTTAAATTCTCCAGAATTTTTTCAACATATCTCTCTTTTAAGTTAGCAGCCAAGAATTTTTGGAACAGAAAATCCAATTCTACCTGCTTATCAGCAGCATCATTATCATTGATATTTATTTGAATAATTGAACTGAGCAATTCCTTGGACGATCGGTCTTTGATGTCAATTCTTCGCTCAGCAGTGATTTGTTTTGCGGGAATATTTATCAAAGGTTTCAATTGAGATAAAAATTCTTTTGCGGTCCATTCATCTGACCCCTTTTCACCAGTATTTATCCAGCCGAACCTCTTTGAGTGCTGCTCCATGGCCCGTCTTACATTAGATGGTAACTTGTCTAACTCAAAGCCAGCACTTTCAAAAACATCTTGGCTTCGATGATACAAAGAAAGTAGCTGTTGATTACTATTACCCAGCGCTGTATGGGAAGATTGGTCCACTACATATCCAAAAAGACTGTCCTTGTTAACACCGTCTTTCAAAGAAACCTTTTCAATTTCTGAATTAATTAATGGGTCAAAGAGAACCGTTACTGATGACATGAGTTGGGATAGCCACAACTGAATTTTTTTATATTCTTTCAATTCAAACTTCCCCTTTTTCATTCCTTTTATCAGGCTATCAGCTCTATTTAAGATTGTATTTTGGTTGATAATTAGTTTCTTTACAGCTGATGAATTACTGAAGAAATTTAAATGGTCTGCTACCACATTTTTCCAACCAGTTGGGTCCAGGTACTCATCTCCCAAAACAGCTTGCTCATACCCCAAATAAAAAGGATAGTTGCCAAAAGCCGCGATTTCGGCAAAAAATACGTCGAGATACCAGTCAAGTTCCCAAATACTTCCTCTCACCCAATGCTTTTTCTTAAGTTGGTCTTTAAAGTATGCCAATCCCACATTCTGATTATACGCCGCAGTGTTAGAATTGAAGCCATGACCAGCCTTACTCAAACAATTAAATCAGCCCTAGAATCCAAGAAGAGTTTGAAAATTGCTTTCATTGGTGACTCAATTACTTCAGCCGAGTGGGTTCATCCCAACTGGCGGGAGATTCTTGAGTATGTCTTTCAGCTTGAACTAACAAAACTTCTCGATGACTGGAAACTACCCTCTTGGGGCATCCGCTGTTTTAATTACGAATTTGATGGTTCCACAACCACAGACATAAGAAAATTTGTCGAAAATGGTACGATTCCCACTGATTTTGACCTCGTTATCTACCAACTAGGAGATAACGACAGATTTACAAAACTTACCCCAGCAGAATATCTTGAAAACATAAAAAGAACACTAACCAAATTTACCGGACAAATAATCCTTTGTTCTAACCCTGCAGCCAGCAACAATCTAGCTAATACTAACTATCAAAAGACATACTATCCTTGTTTCACCCAACTTTCTCCTGACTCCAAAATAATCAGTGCGGACCTATTCACAGAATTTCAAAAGCTAGATTTAACTAAACTTTATACGCTCATAAATATAAACGGCAACGACGTAGCGGGAATAAAGCCCGGGGGAATAGATTTCCTTCACCCCAACCAACTCGGCAACGCCTTCATAGCCAAAATTATCCTCGAGAAAGCTTTTCAGATTCCTTTCAACCCCGAGAAATATCTTGAAGATGCCAAAAATGACATAATGTTTCCCACGTATTAAAAAGTCTTGACAATCTGTACATATTGTACTAATATAAAAACATGACTCAAACAGTTTCAATAAGTGATTTTAGAAATGATCTATCCTATTATATTGGACTGGCTTCGCATGGAGATACCATTATTATTAAAGATTCCAAAAAGGGCGAGGAGATCGTACAAATAACCAGGACTCAAAGGTGGGATCCTGTAGCGTATAAAGCGATGTTAAAACGCGTAGCTGGTACTTTTACTGCCAGAAATCATCCTGAATGGGCAACCCGTGCAAAGGTAGAGAAATGGTTAAGACAATCAAGAATGGCTGACGAAAGGAAATTTGATGTATATCCTGGATAGTGATATTGCCATTTGGATACTCAGAAAGCACAAACTTTTAGTTTCCGCTATAGAGAGACTTTCTTCCCAAAATTTCACCTCTATATCTGCTATCACTGTCGCCGAAGTTTATAAAAATGCATTTCCTACAGAACTATCAGGTGTAGAAGATTTTTTTAAAAACCAGTGGGTAATTCCAGTTTCATTAGAAATAGCTAGAGAGGCAGGTTTGTATTGGAATCAATTTCATAAGAAATTGGTCAACATAAGCACTTTAGATTGTATGATTGCCGCGACGGCCAGATTGAATGGGTTGACTGTCGTAACTTTAAACACCCGCCACTTTCCTATGCCAGACATCAAAGTTCTCAACCCGCTGAAATAAAAGTATGAAAGCAATTCTTTACATAGCAATTACCGCAAACAGCATGATAGCCAAGAAAGACGGTAATTCTGATTGGCCATCATCGGAAGATCTTAAAAGCTTCAACGATATTTGTCGTAAAGCTGGTGTTGTAATTATGGGTCGAAAGACTTTTGACGCCTTCAATAAGATGGAAATTCCCGAATGGCCAAATGCTGATGGTTTACACATTATCTTAACTCATCAAAACCGCCTCGATACCAAACACCCAAATATAAAACTTGCTAAATCTCCCAAAGAAGCTCTAGAAATAGCCAGCCATGACGGTAAAGACGAGGTAGTTGTTTGTGGAGGTAGCCAGACGTTTGGAACTTTTATGAAAGAAAACTTAGTGGACAAAATATATCTGGATATCGAACCTCTGTTGTTTGGAGAAGGCATGCCCATGTTTACCGCAGGCGAATTTGAATACCCCCTAGAATTTATTGAATCAAAAATGCTTTCTCCCCAAACAATCCAACTTCACTATAAGGTAATAAAATGAAAGCCTGATGCAAAAAATTACTCTCAACGACCTTCTCTCTCGTGTAAACATCAAAACATCTTTATTTCAGATAGCAGAAGAGGTGGTCATGTCTTACCAACTGGGAGAGGTAAAAACAATAGACCCCATGTATGTAGGCTACGAAGAACTTAATAATCTGTTAACAACCTCGCAAGGAAAATTTGTTATAAAGATCTTCTCTAAGCACAAGGATAAGCCAGCGATAGACGGCAATGTCGCTTCCATCTTCAGTTTTTATGAAGGAGGTATCCCGGTTCCCAAGCTTTATAAAAGTCAGCGGGGAGATTTTCTATACGAATTGGAAACCTCTCCGGGAACATACTTGATAGTTATGGACTATTTCGATGGCCAAAAATTCACTGATGTGCCACCCACTTCGCTTGACCTTCAAAACATGACTAAGATTCTTGCCCAGATTCACACTCTACACTTCTCCACCCACGCCAATTACGATATGTGGCTAACACTCCACCTGCTGCGAGAATACGCAAACAAACAAAAGTACTTGAATCCCCAGGATTTATCTTTAACACAGAAAGTTACAAGAGACTTGTCTCTAATTGACCTTTCTCGTCTCTCTAAATCAATAGTTCACTTCGATCTTCACCGAGAAAATGCCATGAAGAACTCAAAAGGAGAGTACTGCATACTTGATCTGGCCAGTTGTGATTATAGCCACACAATTTTTGACCTGGGTACGTTTATTGCTTTGTTTTGTTTTGACCCAATTAACAACCCATCCGCATCGGTGACGATTTATAAAAGCGTTGTCGAGGTCTATCTTAAACATCGTTCACTTTCAGATTACGAACTCTCCGTTCTTTCAACTATTATTAAAGCCACTTATGTTTCCAATCTTCTCATCCCAACATTTCTCCAAAAAGCAAACCAAGACGAAAATCCGGAGCAGACAAGTTATTACCAATCACTTGGCCGAAATGGTCTTCAAATGCTAGAATCAATACCGTTGGGCACATGAAACTTAAATCAATCAATCCTCATGACCAGTCAGTAATTGACGAACTAGAGATTACAAGCCAGGTTCAAGTATTAGATGCGGTCTCCAAGGCCAAATCTGCTTTTAAGACTTGGAGATTCAGCCCGGTTTCTGAAAGAGTTGACTATCTTAAAAAATATCGTCAGAAAATTGCAGACCACAAAGAGGACATAGCCAAACTTGTCTCGCAAGAAATGGGTAAGCCTCTTCGCCAATCGCAAGAGGACATAATTTTCGAATTAGAATTTGTCGACTACTATATTAACGAAGGCCCCAAAGCCCTTGAGGACAAGAAAGTATTGGATAAAGGTAAAGAGCAATATAGAACTGTCTATGTGTGCCGACTTACTCATGGAAAGTGGATTTCCTGACGGAGTATTCAATCTCATCATTGGTAGTAAAGACGTAGGTCGAATGTTGATCGACGCCCCCATAGACCTGGTATGGTTTACGGGCAGCACTAAGGCCGGATTAGAAATTTACAAGAAATGTGGAGAAAAATTTGTTAAGGCTATATGTGAAATGGGCGGGAGCAGTGCGGGTATAGTTTTTGTCGATGCCGATCTGGAGGTGACTATGGAGAATCTCTATTGGGCCAGATTCTTAAATTGCGGCCAAGTTTGTAGCGCAGTCAAAAGACTATTTATCGAGAAGCCGGTATATGACCAAGTTCTACAGAAGTTCGTAGACAGATTAAAACAAGTCAAAATCGGCAACCCCTTAGAAGAAGTAGATTTTGGTCCCCTAGTCTTTCCCAAACAAGTAACCAAACTAGAAGAGGTGGTAGCAGAGAAGAGGTCTTTGGTCCGGTTCTCCCAGTAGTTTCTTTTGAAACAGAAGATCAAGTCGTCGAAATGGCCAATAACACAGAATACGGTCTAACTTCGGAGATCTATACAACCGACCTCAAAAAGGGAGAACGAATAGCCAAAAGACTAAACAGCGGGGTTGTAGCCATAAACACCGATAACTACTTCAAATCATCCTGTCCTTTCGGAGGTTATAAAAAGAGCGGTATGGGCCGAGAATATGGAGAAATTGGTATTCAGGAATTCGCCCAAGTCAAACTAATCGCTGTCAATCAACCTTAATTTTTTCAATATCTCCTGTACGCAACCATGCCGCGACGGAGCCGAAGCCGAATTTATTGATTTTAAATGACCTAATCTTTTTCGGATTCTTGAGCCACATCAACACACAATAGTTTTTTCCCTTAGTCCAAGCATCAGGGACACTAAATAACTCTCTGGCTTTATCAAAATCCTTTTTCTCAAACTGTCTTACTTTTTCTATTTCTGCCACGGCAATTACCGGCCCGCCTGAGTCCTTAAAATAAATCCTGTCACCACGCTTGACTCGGTTCCATGGCGCAATTTTATTTTTGCTCCACCTGGACTCAATTTTCTTCTCTCCACTCAAAATCTTGGCAATCAAATCGCCAAATTTCTTGTTCATAATTGCGACGTGATCCATGGGTGATACCTCTCCCCTAACCCCTCTCCTATTATAGGAGAGGGGAACGAAAGGGGTGAGGTATAAGTGCCGTTCTCACAAATTTACTTCTGTGATATTTAGTTATCCCATGTTCCCGAATGGCGGCGATGTGATATTTGGTGCCATAGCCTTTATTCGATTGCCATCCGTAAATCGGGTGCTCATCATGCAGTCTAATCATGTGCTTATCTCGCCACACCTTAGCGATAATTGATGCTGCCATGACCTCTGGAATTTTAGTGTCAGCTTTGACGACGCTAGTAATGCCGGCAATTTTTAAATTTCCGTCAGCCATGTATTTATCTGCCGGAATTTTATTTTTTAGTCTCCGGAATATTTCTTTATTTGCCCACCCCATCCCCTTGGTGTTTATCTGTCTAGCCGAAATCTCCTCCACCGCAATCACCGCCCCAGATTTCTTAATCTTCTCGTAAATCTTGAATCGTAAATCATGAATCAGTTTTTTGCTGTCGTTTAATTTGAGCGTTGAGCGTTGCGGGCTGAGCACTGTGGCTGCAGCCACCAGTGGTCCAGCGAGCGCCCCTCTTCCCACTTCATCCATGCCACACATGATCATAGGTCGGTATTGTATCACCCTCTCCCTTCGGGTTTCCCCCTTTTAAATTAAGAGGGGGAACGAAAGGGGGTGATACCGGTGGTAGAATTGACCTCATGGTCGATGACAAGAAACTGAACAATCAACAAATAGAAGCAATTCAGCACAAAACTGGCCCACTTCTGATCATCGCCGGCGCTGGCACAGGTAAGACCACCGTCGTTACCGAACGGGTCAAGCGGCTCATTGCTGAAAGTCTAGCCCAGCCCAGCGAAATTCTCGCTCTCACTTTTACCGAAAAAGCCGCCAAAGAAATGCAGGAACGCATTGATGTAGCCATGCCCTACGGCTACACCCAAATGTGGGTCATGACCTTTCACAGCTTTTGTGACCGTATTTTACGTGACGAAGGACTATCAATAGGTTTGGACACTGGTTACAAGCTCATGACCGAGGCCGATTCGGTAGACCTTCTTCGTCGCCATCTCTTTGACTTAGACTTAGACTTATACAGACCGCTAGGTAATCCCCATAAATTTGTCTCCGCTCTCTTGCAGCATTTCAGCCGTCTCCAAGACGAAGACGTTACACCTGACGATTACTTAAAGCACACCAAAAACGAACTTTCTCAAGGATACAAAAAA
>LCOA01000023.1 GCA_001002405.1 Candidatus Amesbacteria bacterium GW2011_GWA1_47_20 | reverse complement strand
AAATCAGATGAGGATCCGGTGTATAGCCTGTTGTCTTTCAGGCTGAGTAGTACATAAGTGTAAAACATATTATTTTTAATTACTTGGTCTTTTGTAAGGTCCCTGAACCCTGCCTCCGCTTCGCAACCTGTTGGCCGTAGATCCATTTTGGATGACGGTGATGCCCTGGTCGTCGGTGCCGACGACGATGTACGCGCCGTCGTTACTCACAGAGACGGAGCTGATGTCGTTGTCGGTCAGAATGGGGTCTGTCGTCGATTCGTCGTATTCTCTATCGCGTATATCACCATTCACCAAAATTCTAGACAAAATTCCGTCATCCTGGGAGGCTCCATTTGTTCCAACATATAGTCTTTGTGCGCGGGTTGTGCCGGTTTGGTTTAGTTTATTTGAAGCAACTGCGGTTGTTGTGTTTGTGCTTCCTGCGAGTTGATTTATGGCATCGGAAGCTAGCCTTACTCTATATTTATTATTTAAAGCTTCAAGACCGGAGACATACATTTGCTGGATTTGAGTAGCGGAGAGGGCTTTTCCTACCACAAATGGTTCATCGACAGATCCATTTAGAGGAGTGTTTGTAGCCTCTTTACATGTGGCTGCGCCAGCATTACCACTGATACACCAGGTTGTGGTTGGGGCGATTAAGCCATCTACTCCGGCTGTGGCGTTTCCGGCTTCTATACCATCAACATAAATTCTGACTTTTGAGTTGGCGGGATCGAGGACTCCTACAACGAAGTGCCAGACTCCGGCGGAGGGAATAGCCACATTAACGGCCCGGTCGGTAGGGGTTCCGGACGTGTCTCTTGCGACAAAACACAAGTTGCTGGTAGTACAGTTAATACTGGTTCTGTTTATAGCAATGGAATATCCTCCTGATCCATGGTTGTCTATTGGTCTTTGGTCCCCGGTGGTGTTATTGAATTTGACCCAAAGGCCGACAGAAAAACCCTGGGAGCCGGTAGGATTTAGGTTAGTGACTGCATTATCGCAGGTGCCATCACTGGCTGAATCAGCGCATAGATAATCATCTGTTCCATCTAGGCTCACTCCGGTACCTCTAATAGCTGAAACGTAGCTCATACCGGTACCATTAGCGTTTCCCGCCGTGAGTTTGGAGACTTTTAGGGAAGTATCGGAAATAACCGCGTTGTTGGCTATAGAACCCGATCCGTTTAGTGGCCACATGCCACGGATGTCGCTGACCATTTCTTCAGTAATATAATCCTTTGTGTAGTATTTGACGGAACCGGAGGCGAGAGTGGTGCGGTTTTCATTGACGACGGTAGTTCCGCCTGCGTGGGCAACGTAGACCGTGGCATCAGCAGCGACGACTGTAGAGGTGGCGGGAGTAACAGCCAGATCGTAGACCGCTTGGGCGGTGGCAAAGAGAGCCGGTGCAGTGGGGGTGGCTCCAGTTTCATCATATTTGGCGTCTGGAGTGCCGCCGAGCTTGTTGGCAATATCATCTATTACGTTATTCCAGCGTTCGAGTTGCTGTTGAGTCGTATTCAGGGCATACAGGTCGCCTACACTTCCGGAAGAGAAGTTTTCAACGAGCCTAACCCTTTGGTATGCGTCGCTTGAAACATCAGAATATCTGCGGGGGGTTGAGGGCGTTTGAACACTAAATTGAGTTATACCAGTAGTGTTTGGAGCCATAAGAGGAATCGGCGGTGTTTCTTTTGGCGATGTTTACCGTGTTGGTGGTCTTGTTTGTATCGTTGTACCTAAAAATTTTATCGCGGTTGAAATCAAATCTATATAGTCCTGTAGCTTCCGCGGAGCTGGGATTGTAGGTGCCGACGAAGAGCTGGCCTTGGGTCATAAATACCGATGCCGGGTTGTTATTTGTAAATGCTCCTAGGGATCGGCCGGTGCCGTTTTCGATGCGCATCCAAAGAGTATTGTCGTCAGCATCAATAATGTCTACGCCCTTGTCGGTGGCGACTAGATAGCTGCGTTCAGGGAAACTTCTTCTGGTGCCCCGGTATGGGCCGAATTGCTGGATGGCCCAGGAGGGAATGAGGAAATAACTTTCGTCGCCAAAGGTGCCGTTGGTAGTATCAAAGCCAACGTAGACTCCAGTGGTGCCTAATTGTGACGGTGAACTGTAACTGTAACTGGAGAAATCTTGTGCGGATGACCACACTTGATCTCCGGTCCATCTGTATTTAAATTGAGTAGTAGAGACGGCATAAATTTCTAGGCCCTTATCAGTGGCAGTGGACGAGCTTGCACTGAGCTTTATATATTGAGCATTGTTGTCCATGATAGTTCGGGCGTCGGTAACCCAAGTGGGGGAGCCCGTACTTGGTCCGTCGTTACTATTGCTGGAAGCGTCGCAAATGTCGTTGGTTCCTCCGGAACAGGTATTATCCGTACCTTCGTCGAAATGCCACAGACCTTGGAGATTAGTTTCGTTGCCCTTGAGGCGTCTAGCATTGTAATCTGATGAGATTTGAGCCGCCGTGCGGGCAGAGTTAAAAATTGCCGTTTCATCTATTAGACCATTGAAGAACTGTGAAGCTAAATCAAATTTAGCTCCAATGATGGTTCTGGATCCAACTGGAGTTGAAATACTACTGATACCGGGAGTTTCTGATTTGTCTAGTTTGCCATCTACATATAAGGTTTCGCTGGTGCCCCCGTTGTATACAATAGCCACGTGGTGCCAGTTGCCATCGGTTACAACAGTGGTTCCGTAGATGCTGGTAACGGAGGAGCCGTTGTAGCCAGCCCAGTATAAGACGCCGGTGGTGTCAGTGCCGAAGTGAGAATACCATTGTGACGCAGTGCCATAGGTAATAATTACAGCTGCGGTTGCAGTGCTCGTTTTGATCCAGGCTTCATATGTAAATGGACCAGCTAAGTCTAAACTTGATGGTGACCCCAGATTTATATAGCTTGAGGAACCATTGAAATTTAGAGTTGAGCTAGTACGCACCGGGCCGGAGGGCCAGTTGGGGTCGATACCCAGAACTTGTTGGGAGAGAGCGGATTGATCTTTGTCCGAAAAACTGTTGACCCAGTTGTCTGCAGGGACCATGCCGGTGAGAGTGCCGTTGTTGGCGTTGCCGGAAGAGTCGAAGGCGGCGGTGCCGGCCCCTTCGTCAAAGTGCCACAGGCCAACCAGACCGGTTATGGTATTTGACAGTCTTCTGGCGTTATAGTCGGCAGCAATTTGGGTGGCGGTGCGAGTGGTATTAAAAACTGCTAATTCGTCAATGATTCCATTGAAAGATCGGGTTCCAGTGCCCCAGTCTCCAATGGCCATGGTAGTATTATCGCTGATTGGGGACCCAGAAGGGTTTGAGCTTCTTGTTGCGGTTACCGCCGAACCGTTGATATACATAGTTGGGTTATTGTTTGGATCTCCATGAGTGTAGACGACGGCAAAATGTGTCCATGTGTTTAGCAATGTAATAGTGGGGGTGTCCCACTGACCAAAATTCGTTAAATATCCAGCTCTAAAAGTGAGATAATTGGCAGCTGAGCTGCCGATGTGAACATCCCAGTACATGTTTGATCCGCTTGGTGATGCCGTATTACCTTTTCTAATAATTCTGCCGAAATTTCCACCACCGGCTCCATTCGTGTAAATCCAGCCCTCGACTGTCATGGTGGTCAAGCCATTGGCGCTTGAAGAACTGGTAACGGAAACTAAGTCGTTTGAACCATCGAAATTGAGGGCGTAGGAGAGTTGATCTTTGGTGCGGTCGTAGAATTGGACGTCTTTGACGTTATTACTGCCAAGTAGAACGTTGCCATCGCGGTCGAAGGAGCCGGAGGCGGTGAAAGTATCGGCTCCAGTGACTTTCATAGGCCCGGCGTGGGCCTGGAGGGTAACGGAGGTGACATTGCCAGATACGGCGGTGTCCGTGGTACTAAAGATGATGCGATACTGGACGTATTTTTGGGGAGTGGAAGTGACAGAGAGAGTGCGGGAAGTGGGGTTGGTGAGATATGGTCCCGCGGATTTAAGGTCGTCGATCCAGACGTTTCTGCCCTCATTGCCATCGGTGACGCGCAGAGTAATTCTAGTTATGCCATCCTTCGACGAGCTCAGGATTCCAGAGACATCAAAATACTCTCTCTGGAATTTAAAGACAGTGGCCGCAGTGGTGAAGCCTCCCGATGGGAAGGTGGGAGCGGACTGCAGAGTCACGGTTCCATAACCGGTATTATTCGTAATTCCGGTAACTACGGCTTGGGAGACGGTTTCCGTGCCGGCGACGTTTTCCTTAAAAATAATGGTGTCGCCGATACTTAAGGTGTCGGTGAGATTGGTGGTGCCGGAGGGATTATTAATGGTGACCGACGTGCCCGATGAATACGCGGCCTGCGGACTGGTGACAAAATCGATGGTGATGGAGTGAGTTCTCTTGCCCACCTCATACGCCTGGCGGATTTCATCGGCAGTACGGACATTGTTCGAAAGCCGAATCTCGTCAAGAGTGCCAATAAAACTAGTAGCTCCAGCATTCAAAGTTGTTCCAAATGTTACTCCAGTAGCGCCTGTGGCCGTTAATACTCCATTTTGGTAGAGCGAGCAAACAGAAGAACTAGTTGAGGTGGCAGCGATATGAGTCCAGACATCAAGAGTCAACGCGACTCCAGTACAGCCTCCATATACTGGCTGTGAACTGGCATTAGTTGTCAAATTGGTAACGATAGTTTTGCTGGCTACAGAAGACGTGGGCTTGATCCATAAATCTAAAGTATTGACATAAGCTGGATTAGAAACTGTGGCTGAAGCCGAATCTCCACCATCAAAATATCTAGCTTTACCTATTTTCCCTTGCACAAAACTTGGATAAGCTGCACCAGTACCTGGATCCATATTAGCCCCATTACCCGACGAATCTTTCAAAAATGCAGTAGTATCTGCTGAACCCAAGTCTTCTTCTAAATGCCATAGTCCAATAGTGTTGGAGTCGGGTTCGTAGTTGGCGAAGGCCGATTCGCCGATGGTGGCTTGCAGATATGTTCCGGGCCTATCGGCTGCAATGTAGAATGGTAACTTCGTCTTGGCCGATAGGTCCTGAGCGGAGCCGAAGGAGCGAGTCAGCCGGTGGTCCCGGCCGGCGCGATAAGCCTCGGCAATTTCCTCAGCTGATCGGGCGATGTTGGAGATGCGAAATTCGTCAATCGTCCCGTCTAAACGCTCGACACCGGTTGTCCATTGGCCTATAAATCCATTAGTTGAAGTCCATTCTCCGTTTGCTAGTGTTTGTGTCCCGTCACTCGCACCATTTAGATAAAACGTCACAGAAGTGCCAGTGTGTGAAATGGCAACATGATACCATCTACCCGCAGTGAGTGTACTGGTGCTGAATACTGAAGCTCCGTTGTAATAACCAAATCGCGGTGAAGCCGCGTTTTCAACGAAGAACTCATTTGTTCCCTTTGAGTAGATTGCGTGTGTTTTACTCGTTACATCTAGTTTTATCCACGCTTCAATTGCAAATTCAGACCCAAGACTCAAACTCGATTCGCTTCCTATGTCCACATAATCACTCGTCCCATTAAAACTCCTTGCCTTTCCATAAAACCCATCGACAGATGTAGTTCCAGTTGGTGTGCCATTGTTGGCATTGACAGTTGAATCTTTGATATAAGCACCACTTCCAGATGTCTCATCCATATGCCAGAGGGCGACGGTGGAGGAGTCAACTTGCGGGGCGCCGATGGTTAATTTTTCCGATCCTGAGCCTTCAAATTTGGTTGTGGTATCAATCGAGCGGTTAATTCCCCCCACCACCGAATCATTGGTTTTGTCTAGCCCATCTTCATATAAGCGCTTGCGTTCATCCGCCGTCAACACTCGCTTCCACATGGCCACTTCATCCAAACGTCCATCCATATAATTTGTGTTATCGGCAGTACGGCCAAGATTAAAGTCACCGCTACCATCAAACGGTGTAACAGCTGAACTGGTCGTATTTATAGCACCATTATTTATTTGAATATTTGCTGTTGCGGCAGTGGCGTCGTACCAAGCGGTGACAAAATACCAAGTCCCGGTGGTTGGCCCGCCAAACGCATCGGCATTGACTGTAGTGTCTGTTCCTCCCGAGTTTAATACCCTGAATCTAAAGCGGTTGGTGGCATTGACATACATAAGGTCATACTCAGCGGCGCCGGCTCCGGTTCGTTTGCCTGCGCATGTTCTTTGGTTTGATACCGAGTCCAAATACATCCAGCAGGAAATGGTCAGGTTAACTCCACTGCCAATACTTAAAGCCGCATTATCGGTAATACTTAAATATTCACTATTTGCCGCGGTAAACTGCCCGGCAAGATTAAGGTGCCCTGTCTTAGAAGTGACAGTAGCATTATCTGTCAAAGTATTTGATCCGGCTGAATCAGCCCGGTTTCCCGAAACCTCGTCCAATTTCCAGTAACCAACTAGATTTGTGGTGGAAATTTTTTGGACAGGAGAGAGGGTTTGGAGATTATCCAGCTGGATTTCGGTGGAATTTCCGGCTGGTCGCCATTCTTCCCAAGTGCCGTCGTTGGGGGCAGTGGTAGTTCCTGTTCTGGTTTGCAGCTCCACATTTCCGGCCTGGTAGTTGCTAAGAATCTCGGAAGCGGAGAGAGCGCGGGAGTAGATGCGGGCTGCATCTATGATACCGGTGAATGCATTAAGCCCTGCGGCATTACGAGCCCCGATCCTTGTGGTTGTAGCAGCGTCACAACTATTCGCAGTACCACTCGTGCTGGTGGCATCAAGCATGCCATCAACATAGAGATTTACCGTTGTTCCATTTCTGACTCCGACGATATGATGCCATTGTCCGTCAGTTACGATTTTATTGCCATCTAATGTTGCACCGACACCCCCCGAATCTTTACATTTAATTCTAGCAACGTTTGTATTTACTACCATGAGAGCCTTATTTGGGTTCGTGTTTGGGTCTTGGGCGATAATGGCATCACTTGATCCTGTTTTGGATCTTTTGATCCAAGCTTCATAAGTAAAGTTACCAGTGCCGAAATCAAGTGCTGCATTTGAGCCTACATCAACGAGATCGTCTGTACCATCAAACATGAGAGCCCCGGCGCCGAAGCGGCGGTTGGCAGCAGTCCAACCGGTGCCGGCGGCTTGGTCTTGACTGGCAGTTGAGGCGAATGAAGTGAGGGTGCCGTTGCAGCTGGCTCCGCAGGAGCCTGCGGAGGCGGCTGTTGTTCCCGATGTCTCATTAAAATTCCATTGAGCGACCAGAGCGTTGGTAGAATATGGCGTTTCCCCGTCACCGGTGCCCACCCCATTTTCGGCCCAACGTAAGTTATCTATACTTGATATATTGCTTCCTAGATTGATAACGTCGGAAGTATACACGCCATATGGCCGTCTCTGGGCATCAAGTTTGATTTCTTCGGGCGTGCGGGCAACTTTGGTAATGCGGATGTCGTCAATGAAGCTGCTGAAGGGAAGGGTGTTACCACCAGATCCTACTCCTATATATGTAGTGTAATCTTGGCTGGAGTGGGTGGTGGTATTGGTGTCGGAGGCCTGTTCGACGCCGTTGACGTAAATTTTGTGGCCGGTAGTGGTCCAAACGGCGGCAATGTGGTACCAAGAACTGGCGGCGACAAGACTGTTCCCGGTGGCAAGGTTAGTGCTGCCGGAAGTGGAGAAATTGATTTGGCCGCTGGTGCCAAGGGTGAGCAAGGTGTCGCTGGTGGAGTCGGCATAGAGAATAGTTTGGACAGCGGAAAGATTGGCGGGGTTAATCCAAGCCTCAATGGTTCCTGAACCCAGAGCTACATCTAGAACTGTAGCTTGAGAGTAGCTGACGGGGGTAGTGGCAAAACCGCTGGCGCCGAAGCCGAATTTGCCGCCGGTGGCGCAGGTCATACCGCCGTTGGCGGTAAGAGTGTACGCATTGCCGGAACTATCGGTGGCGCAAGCGCCGCTACTAAAATGGTACAGGGCTTGAGTATTAATATCCGTGGTGAGTTCTTTGTAAGCGAGCTCTAATTGAGGGGAATTGCTGGAACCGGTGTCGGTAACGCGATTGTTAGATGAGCCGGTGGCGCTGAAATCTGTCGACGAGTCTTTAGTCTTTGGCGGCAGGGGGTTAGTGCCGGAATTATAGTTTATAGTTACGGAGTTGAGAGTAGGCGAGCCGTTGAGAATGGCCCGGTATTGGAAGTAGCGGGCCACAGTAGAGCCTATAATTGCACGGGGACCGTCCGAGTAATCGGCGGATTCGATATCATCCCAATATACGGTGGCTCCCTGGGCGGCGTCGGTAACTCTTAGTGTAATTCGTGTGATTCCGTCTCTTTGGGTTGTTAGTGGAATTTGTGTGAGATCGAAGATCTCTCTCTGCCATTTGAAGACGGTGGTATTGGCGGTGAAGCCCGATCCGGGGAAAGTAGAGCCGGAGTCCCACGAAGTGACAGTGATGGTTGTGGTGTTGGACTGTGTACTTTGGTCTTGGGTGGCCGCGTTGGGATTGCTGGAGCCGGAGGCGTAAGTAATAGCAGAAACTGTGCCTTGGGCGATATATTCCGTGCCGGCCACGTTTTCCTTGACGATGATTTTCTCGCCTTTGTTGATATTGGGGGCCGAGGCGGGAAGGGCAAAGGAGGTGTCGCCGGAGCCGGTGATGAGATTTGAACTATCTAGCGTGCTTTTGAAATCAATAGTGATGGGATGCGTTCTCTTGCCTACCTCGTAAGCTTGGCGAATGAGATCAGCGGATCGGACAGAATTGGAAATTCTGGCCTCGTCTACAGACCCATTCATATAGTCGGTTATGCCTGAACGAGGCATTTTTCCCAGGCTTATTGTTCCTGCGGTGTCCCTTAAAGCGGCAAAAGTTCCTGAAGAATCTACTGTTCCATCAGCAAGAATACCATTGATGTAAATGTGAAGTCCGGTGTTTGAAGTGCCTCCGTCATATGTACCTGCCACGTGATACCATTTGCCGGTTGTCAGGTTAATGCCGGAAAATCTTCTAATCATGGCGTTATTAGTGTCGTCATTTACTGCC
>LCOA01000022.1 GCA_001002405.1 Candidatus Amesbacteria bacterium GW2011_GWA1_47_20 | reverse complement strand
CGGATATAATTGCTTATGCAAATGCGAAGCTGGATAAACCGAGGTGTTCTTTTAAGGCTGAAAGTTCTAAACCTAACTCTGGTGTGATATACTTTGATAGGTTCGAGCCCAGTACGGTATCCAGCTCCATACCGGACTTTCATTGAACTTTTCTCTGTTTTAGCCTTGGAATCAACCTTTTTCCCAGTTCGAGCCCGATTTTTGGATAGTTTTACAGTAGTCTGAAAAGTTTTATACTAGGTACGGGAATTGGACCTTTTGTTATTTATTTTGCTATTTGATAAGATAAAATTATGGGTTCAAATATTTCTGAAAGGTTAGAGAGAATACGAAAATTAATCAAATCTCTTCAAGATAAAACTTATTCTCAAGGCGAAGTGCTTGCCTTTATTGTTTACGGTTCATTTTCGGAAGCCAGCGACCATAAACCCACAGAATACTCGGATGTTGATCTGGAAATTGTAGTTAAGGACGAGAATTGCAAAGATTATCTAAACAACTTCAGAAGCTGGTTCGAGAGTAACTTCGAGCCAGTTTTAATTGAAACCTCAGTGGGATATCTTGAGAAAATCTTTGTGACCAATGATTTTGTTGACCTTCAATTTCATATTACCCCATTATCCGATTTCGACCGGATTGAAAATAGGGCTATCAATTATTTCCCTAATGGGTACACACTATCGTTCGATAAAACCAGTCTGCTGGATAACAAAATAAAAGCTTCGATAAAACCAAAACAGCAAAAGACTTCACAACAAAAATTTGATGAAATTAATAATGCATTTTGGTATTTTGTCCTAGGTATTCCTCCCTATTTTGAGAGAAAGGAGTACTGGTTTGCAGCCGCGGGTTATTGGGCCTGGTTATATGTGGCCCTTTGCAAACTTCTTAGGGTGTATTACAAAAAAGAAGTTGAATATAACCCAATGAAGCACATTGAACAAGCTTTGGACAATGATGTGATAGAAAGAATTCAACCCTTAAGGAATCTTGAGACCGTAGACGAAATGAAACACAAAATGAATATGTTAATCGATATCTTTTCTGAATATACCCACAAGCTTATTAAACAAGAGGCCCTGGATTACAATCCGGAAATAGAAGAAAAAGTTAAGAATAGGATTAAATCCATTCTTTCTTAAACGTCAAAACTATTAATCTTTAAATGGTTCTTTAAAGCTAAAAGCTGAATACCCAACTCTGGTGTGATATGCTTTGATAGGTTCGAGCCCAGTACGGGTATCCAGCTTTAAGACAAATTGCGGGTGTAATTCAATGGTAGAATACGAGTTTTCCCCGCCTGCCAAAGCCTGCGAGTGTAGCTCAATGGTAGAGCGCCAGTTTTCCAAACTGGTGACGAGGGTTCGATTCCCTTCACTCGCTCACAAAGGGAGTCCCCGCGGGAAGCGAGCTCGGCAAAGCCCATTTTGTATCTGACGCCCAGTTGCCGGTTAGTCAAAAAGTAGTCCGAGCCGGTGTTTTTCCCGACAGAACAAAGTTCGTCGGGATTATTTTTTGCGCGCGCGGTTTTGTCCCCATTTACCGCCTTTTGTATGAACTCTCTCATTGGTCCGAGCCAAGTTGAGCCTTGGGTTTGAAGTTTGATGATTTGGTCTTGCAATATCACTTTGTTTTCAAATAGTTCATTCTTCTTATTTTTGTAACTATTGGCTTCAATCGTTCCATCTAAATATCCATCCAGAAGTGTGTTTAGTTTTTCATCCAACTTCTTCGTGTCACTTTCTGTTTCTATTATTCTCTGACTAGTCTGTTGTCTTTCTATAATCTCGTCTCTATCTAACCACTTATTCCAATTCTCTGCCCAGGCATGGGGTAAAGATGCATCTAATACGATTTTTCGGAGTTGTTGTTCTAGTACATGCTCTTGAATATATTTTTGTGAACAAGGTTTGAGCTTTTTGGTACAGCGGTAGTAAACATACTCCACCTGGCCTCTGGTACGTTTGTAGAATTTGAATTTGCGCTCGGCAGTGATACTGGCTCCGCACTCACCACACTTAACCAGCCCCAAAAAGGGAAATTTAAGATTTCTAAATTGTTTTTTATTCTCTTTTAATTTTCTTTGGACATCATCAAAAAGATTTTTACTTATAAATCTCTCGTGTGACGCTTCGTGCCATTCGTTATTGTATTTGAAAGCTCCGATGTAGAATTTGTTAGTTAGCAGATGGACTACTTCATTTAATGAAAGTGGTTTGCCATTCTTTCTTTGGTAGCCATGTTCAAATAGTACATTTGCAATTTGTGTTTGACTCCACTCACCACAGGCGTACTTCTGAAAAATCTTTTTGATGAGTTTTGATTTATTTGGATCAATCTCATGTTTTTTTCCTGGTTTGTTGTAAATGTAGCCATATGGAGATTTGGTTGGCCAGACACCGTTTCGGAGTTGTTGTCTGAGTCCCCGCTTAACATTTTCAGACAGATTATCTACATAATATTTAGATTGACCAAAGGCCATATTGAGAACAAATTTTCCTTGGGGTGAATTTTCAAACCAGAAAGACGGGAATTTAAGGTCTAGTAATTTACCAGTATCGAGTAGGTAAATAATCCTGCCTCCATCGACAGAGTTTCTGGCTAATCTGTCTGGATGCCAGGAGACAATTCCCTGAGCTTCCCCTTTCTCTATTTTCTTTAGGACTTGCTCAAAAACTAAACGCCCTGGCACTTTGGCAGTCTTGGCTTCAGTAGCAAACTCGACAATCTCCAAATTCTGTTTTTGAGCAAAATCCTTGATTTCTTGGATCTGAGACTCGATACTCAAAATCTGACGGTCTTTCTCGTCTGTACTTTTCCGGCAGTAGGCTATGTACTTCATTGGCAAATGACCTTAAAATTTTTGCGTTTGCTTTGAGGAAAAAAATGTCCGAGCCGGTGTTTGGCGGAAAAGGACGAACCCTGAGCAAAGCGAGGGGTGAGCCCGGAGATTCACGGTAATTTGCCAAAAGCAGTGCGAACTTTTTCAAAAACTAGCTCTGGATGTTGTAGAGAAGGTTTTGATACTCTGATAGAGTATGGGTTGTGCTAAAGTGATCAAAAATAAGTTGGCGGGCGGCGAGTTGACGGCGAATCCAGGATGGTCGGATAGCGTATTCGGGGATGATTTGGTCTTTGAGGAGGGAAAGGAGGCTGCCTGTAATATCAGTGTCATCGGCTAGCCAACCGATATTCGAGAGGTCAACTTCGCCGATCCAACCGTCGTTGGTAGTTAGGGGGAGGACGCCATTGAGACAGGCTTTCATGCCACTGGTGCCACAAGCTTCAAAACCGACGACGGGAGTGTTAAGCCAGACGTCGCAGCCGGCGGTGAGAAGTGCGGCCAGGTCCAGTGAATATTCGGGGAGAAAAACGGCGCTTTTGGAGATAGAGGAGATGGAGCCGGCCATTTGATTAAACAGTTGGAGCCCGGTTTCATCGGCGCTGTGGGTTTTGCCTGAGAAGACGAAATTTGCGTTCAGAGTAGTCAGCCGGTTTGGATCTTGTAGAATGGCAGTGGGACGTTTGTAGCTGACAATGCGGCGGGCCCAACCAATTAGGGGTACGTCTGCGGGCCATTGGTGGCCGGTTTGTTTGGCGATGTACTCAAGAAGAGCCTTTTTGCACTGTTGGTGAGCTGTCCAAATGTTGGCTGGGTCGGAGGAGAGAAGGCGATCCCAACGGGGAATAAAAATGCCATTGGTGATGGGGAGCATAGGATGGTGGGGCCAAATCCCCGCTGCTTTTTGGGAATGAATATGACTAACGGCGTTTGTGCGACCCGCCAGGCGAAGGCAGAACAGAGTGAGAGAAAAATCGTTTGACCGAGGTATGAGACCCGGTGCGATTAACTGGTCGACTGGGACCTGAATTTGTTCGGAATATTTTTTGAGGTGGGAACTTACAAGAAGAGAGCTATAAACTTCGTTACCGGCAGGTAAAAGAGTGTGATTGGTGAAGACAACTTTTTGCCTGACCATATCCCGAGCCTGATCGAAATTTATTTTGTGCTCGATCATTTCGTGGCGGATCAGCCCCAGGACAAGGAAAGCAGAGTGACCCTCGTTTAAATGATAGATCCGGGGATGGATGTTTAGCGCTTCCAGTAATTTGAGAGCTCCAATACCTAAAACTATTTCTTGCTTGAGTTTGATTTCAGAGCTCGATGGATACAAAATATCGGTAATTTTCCGATCTGTTTCAGAATTGGAGGAATCAAAGGTGTCCAGAAAATAAACGGGGATTGTTTCCTGTTGCTTTTTCCAACAGCGGACAGAAATATAGTGATCCTCTATAGGAATTTTGATAGTTGCGACTTTTTCTAGGCGATGCTCCTGTGGAGTTTGGGCTTGAGTCAAATTGTCGCCCGTGTAACCCAGGCGGTAAAAAAGGCCTATGGCTATGAGGTTTGTATTTTGGAGGTTGGCTTCCATGACAATATCGCCGGCTAGCACCCCGAGGCCTCCTGCGTAGGTGGGAAGAGCCGAATCGAGAGCGAATTCGGCGCATAAATAAGCGATGGTTTGATTTTTCATCTTTGTTCCGGTTGTCCGGAGCGGATCTTGTGATATTGGGCTTTGTATTGCTGAATAACTTTCTCCATTTGGGAGTTTCCTACCGTAACTCTTAATAAATCCACGGCGTGGACAGTGTCATAAATATCGAGTTTATTTTGCAGTTTGTAAATGGCGTCACGCCACATGATGGCGCTTTCATATTCCTGGTTCTGAACAGCTTTTTCTTCCTGTTTTTTCATCATATCTAGAAATGCAAAAAATACGGTTTCCTGTTCTCCCCCTACCGCCAATGTCCGATCTTTGAAAGGAATGCGCATTAGAGATTTTTGTTCACGGCTAAGTTTGCGGACACGGTTGTGGCGTTGCCAATCGAAGGCGACGGAAATAATTTGCTGGTAATAATTCTTGGCCTGGACCAGCAAAGTCAGGTCTACATGGGGAACGCTCTCGATCACGTCAAGGAGCCGATAGGCACCTTCTTCGATCATTTCTAGGCTCCACCAAGGTTTGGCTGAAGCCCAAAAGAAATGATCGCTGGCGGAAGCGATATCCATTTTTTCGCGATCTGTATTCTTTGATAAATTGAGGGCCAGATTGTAAAGTTTCCACTGCAGTTCATGAATAGCGTTTTTAGGGTCTTTCCAGGATAAAAATTGGGATTTGTCATCTATATTTTGTTCACTACTGGCCCAAGTGGATATTAGTGGTTTTACAGAAAGTGGTTTGGGGTATAAGTCTGATAACTGGGATATGGTTAACAAATGAAATGCTGGATCGATAAAAATTTCGAATAACAAATTTTCAAGTCCGGGTCGATGATGTCCGAATGTTTCACCGTCCATGCCGGTAATCACATAGCGGGAACTATGCAAACCTGAACCCAGAGCCTCTTTAAGTGACCCGCAATTTCTGACAGCGGCACTCATAATCAGATTGCTGAGCCGTCTTTCTCTGAAGAATACTCTCAAAGAAGTGCCCTTAACTTTATAAGTTTTGGTGTAATCGACTTTTTCCACTTGGCCGTTAAAAGCTATTTCATCAATGATTACCCATGAATATCCTAAACTGGCCAAAATTGGCGCCAGCTTTGGATGGTATGCCATTTCCGGTGGGAAAAAACCTCGGGGATTGTAAGCCCGCCCAAGATAAAAGCGGCTGGTTTCATCGTTGATCTTAATTTGGTGGATGATGTCGTCGGGACTTAAAAATGGTAGTAAGGTGTGATATTTGGCCGATCCGGTGAATTCAATTTGTCCTGCGGTACCGGCGGCTTTTAGATCATCAATAAGATCGAAATATCCGTGTTTATCAAACAATTCAAGCAGAGCTCCGGTAACATTTAATGTTAATTTTGCACGGGGGTTTTTGAGAATTCCGGCAATAAGGGGGCGGTAACTTTGAGCGACAACCGCTTCTAAAATGTCAGGCTGTTGGCCAGAGGGTTGGTAGATGTGGAGAAAGTTGGCCCAGTACATAGCAATTATAACTTGGAAAAGTCGAAATGAGGGCGGGAGAGAAGGGCCAGGCTGCGGAATTTGCAGGTTTTTTGATAAAGTTCCAGGTATTGGTGGGCGGAGTTGTCCCAGGAGAAGTTTTTTTTCATGGCTTGGACAATAATTTTGTTCCAGATATTGGGGCTATGATAGGTTTCCAGGGCCCGGACGATGGCTGTCATAAAGCCCATAGCGGAGTATGTCCGGAAAGTAAAGCCTGTGCCTTTGTGCGAGAGGGAGTCGAAATTTTCGATGGAGTCGGCCAATCCGCCGGTGGATCTGGCCACGGGGACGCAGCCGTAACGCTGGGCTTCCATGGCGACAATACCGCCAGGCTCGAACAAACTGGGCATGAGGAGGATGTCGGCGCCGGAAATGATTTTTTTGGGTAGCGACGAATCGAACATAAGGTGAGTACCAACCCGGCCTGGATATTTTTTCTCCAAAGATGAGAAAAAGTCGCGATAATAATCGTCGCCGCTCCCTACGATGACCAGTTGGACATCGAGCTCGGTTAGAACAAAGTCGATGGTTTCTAAGATTAGGTCTAGACCTTTTTGGCCATCCAGCCGGCCATAGAAAGCCAGAAGCGGGGTGCGAGGGGAAAGGTTGAGTCCGAATTCCTGCTGGAGGTCGGATTTGTTTTCCTGACGGGGCCGGATGTTAGAGGAGGAATAGTTTTTTTTGATTATTTTGTCGGAAGAAGGGTTAAATTCCTGGTAATCCAGGCCGTTGAGGATACCAAAGAGCTTGCCGCGCAGTTCACGGAAAAGGTTGTAGAGGTAGGGGGCGTATTCTTCGGTAAGAATTTCGTGGGCGTAAGTACGAGAAACGGTATTAATGATGTCTGCATTAACGATCCCGCGTTTGAGGGGGTTTTGTTTGAGAAAGCGGTCGCTGAAAAAAGAGGCCAGCGAGCCCTTGCCATCGTCAAAATCCATTTCGGAGGCGTGATCATGATCGAATGAAATCCCATGGTAAAGATTGTGAATGGAAAGGAGAGTCGCGATTTTTTTGAGAGTAGGATTGTCCTGGTAAGAGTGGCGAAGATAGTTGAGAATATAACTACTGTGCCAGTCATTGGCGTGGATGGTATCGGGAATGAATTCGTGTTTTTTGACAAATTCGAGGGCCGCGCGGCTAAGTAGACCGAAGCGGATATGATCGTCGGAGTAGTTGTAGACATTGGCTCTCTTTTCGTAGTATTCCATGTTTTCTAAGAAATAAACAACCGGCTCATCCTTTTTTTGGACCTTGAGGGTTTTGATGTTGCAGATTAATTCCTGGGGGTAACCGGAGTCGGGTTTTTCGCCAGTAGGGACTTTCAAGCCTTGATAGACCATTTGGGTAGGATAAAGTTTCTCGTTAAATGTTCCGTATTTGGGAGTAAAAATGCGGATATCAACCCCTAATTTTTTGAGAGCACGGGGAAGGAAAAATGAAACTTGGGCTAGACCACCAATGAAAGAGTAGGGTGCGACTTCGGCGGAAATGAATAGTACCTTCATGGAGTTATTGTACTATTTTTGAGAGCTGGGAGTAAAATGGGAATTGTAGGCCTCCGTAGCTCAACGGATAGAGTGCTTGTCTTCGGAACAAGCGGTGGAAGTTCGATTCTTCCCGGAGGCACTGATTAAGGGTAGATGGTAAAATGGACTTGGTTTCTGGTGATCGTAGCTCAATGGTTAGAGTGCCAGATTGTGGATCTGGCGGTTGCGGGTTCGAATCCCGTCGATCACCCCAAAAAATCTAGCTTTGGACAAGTATATCAAACGATTGCACTCCAAGATTGGATACGAACTCTATCTATTGGGATAGGCAATCAGGAGGGATTTCCATCCTTGATAAAGAGACATTATTTCCTTTCTTAGCTCTGGGAAAATAAAAATGTCTCTCAAGTCTCGCTCAAGTTTAGCAATAGCAGCTTCTCTGTCACCCCTGTTGGCCATTTCTATATAAACCGTATCGGTCATGTGACTTGCTGAGTCCGATACTGCCAAAATTTTCGCTT
>LCOA01000021.1 GCA_001002405.1 Candidatus Amesbacteria bacterium GW2011_GWA1_47_20 | reverse complement strand
CTCGAAATAAGTATCCAGGCCTTCTTTAACGACAGTGTTCACGAAGCCTTGGGTTTCGGGATTATTGAGCTTGGCTTTGGTTTGGGATTCGAACTGAATAGATTGGGTGGGAATTTTGACGAAGATGATGGCAGTCAGACCCTCGCGCATATCTTCGCCGGTCAGAGAATTTTCGGAGTCTTTGATGGCCCCGATTTTTTTGGCGTAGTCGTTGATAGCCCGGGTGAGAGCAATTCTAAAGCCGGTGACGTGGGTGCCGCCGTCGACGGTGTTGATGACGTTGACGAAAGACTCGATAACTTCGTTGAAACCATCGTTGTACTGTAAGGCTACCTCGACTTCAGTATGATCTGCGGTTTTTTTGATATAAATGGGAGCAGTGAGGGTCTTTTTGTCGCGGTTGGTGTGGGCAACTAGAGATTTGATACCGCCTTCGAAATAAAATTGCTTGGAGGTGCCCGTTCTTTCATCAGTTAAGTAAAAATGCAGACCGGCGATGAGGTAGGCCCGATTTCTGACGGAAGTTTCGATAAGGGAGTAGTCCCAATCGATGGTGGTAAACATGGTGGAGTCGGGCTTAAAAACGGTGAAGGTTCCAGTCGGGGAATTCAGTGTGTTCTGGGGGTGCGGGGTGATTTGAACCTTGGCTTTAGGGATGCCCTTTTTGTATTCCTGAAAGTAGGTTTTGCCGTCGCGGCGGACCTCCACGCGCATGGTGTCTGACAGAGCGTTGGTGACGGAAGCGCCTACTCCATGCAGACCGCCGGAGACCTTGTAAGTTTTTTCGTCGAATTTGCCTCCGGCATGCAGCTTGGTCATGGTTAGTTCCAAAGCGGAGACCTTGGCTTTAGGATGGATGTCTACCGGGATACCCCGGCCGTCATCTTGAACGGAGAGTGATCCGTCTTTGTGAATAGTGAGCCAGATGTGTTTGGCATAACCTGCCAGGGCTTCATCGATGGAATTGTCAGCAATTTCCCAAATAAGGTGGTGCAGACCCTTACTGTCTGTGGATCCAATGTACATGCCGGGGCGTTTGCGGACGGGTTCAAGTCCCTCTAGGACTTGGATGGAAGAAGCCATGTAGTCTGTGGGCGCGGCTTTGGCCATATTATGATCATGATATCAAGATTTTGAGGTCACATCAAGGCCAAATGAGTCAGACAGAGCTTGAGGTTCACGTTGGCTTTAAGATACCTGCGGGTGTCGACTATCAGTTGATAGTCTAAGTCTAAGTCTAAGTTGGAGTGGAGCAATCTTTCAAGGTCGTCGAGAAACTTTAAGGCCGATTCGCGGGTGAATTCCTGCTCTTCGAGGATTTTGAGGCGGTCCCCTACCCCGGATGACTGGAGCTTTTTTAGTAAATCCGACGTATAGGTCATATAGGTCGCATCGAACTTATAGGACATATAGGGAGCGGGAATAATCTGAACGCGGGAGAGGATGGTGGGTAAGAGCGAATCTGGCTGGGAGGTAATTAGGTAGATGAGGGCGCCGGGGGGTGGCTCCTCGAGAGTTTTGAGGAGAGCGTGTTGAGCGGGTAGGGTGAGTAGGTGAGCTTGGTGGATGACCACGGTATTGTGGTCGGATTGGGTGGGTTTGCGGGACAGGAAATGCTGGATGGCGCGGACTTCGTCGATGCCGATGGATTTGTCCGGGGAGATGTGTAGGGTGTCAAGCCCCTCGGCAAGCTCGGGGTTAACTGTTGTTAAGAATGCGTGCATGTACTACTATTATAGTATGCCTGCCCAGAATGCGGACGATGCGGGAGTGGTGGATGTCCTGCTAAAAGAAAAAAAAGTAACAGCTGAGGATGCCAGGAATGCCCAGATGGCCTTTGTGTCTACAGGCAAGAAAGCCACCGAGTGGCTGGTAGATCAGGGTAAAACTACCGCAGAAGAAGTGACCATGGCTAGAGCCGCTTTTTATAACGTGCCGTTTATTAAACTTTCCGAACAAGCTATTTCTCCCATAGCTATTTCGTATATTGATCAGCCGGTGGCGCAACGGTTTACCGTTATGCCTTTTGATTACAAACCTGAAACGCGGGAGCTGTGGGTAGCTATGGCCAATCCGGTGGATCTGGCGGCCATTGAATTTCTGGAGAAAAAATCGAAATTGAGAATTAAGCCATATGCCTCACTACCTGCAGACGTCATCAAGGCGATTGAAGACCGATATGAACAAAGCCTGTCAGGTGAAGTAACGGCGGCTCTGAAAGAAGCGGGAGGAGAAACAGCGGCGGAAGTAAAAACTGTGGATATCCGGCGCATGGGAGATGTCATCAAAGAAGCCCCGATTGCCAAAATTGTGACCACTGTGTTGGAATTTGCCATGAGATCCCGGTCGAGCGACGTGCACATTGAACCCATGGAAGGCCGGACGAGGGTGAGATACCGGATTGACGGCATCTTGCACGAAAAATTGGTATTGCCGAGGAGGATTCACGAGGCCTTGATTTCCAGAATAAAGATTTTGGCGGATATGAAGATTGACGAAAAAAGAATTCCCCAGGACGGCAGATTTAACTTCCGCACGGAAACAGAAGAGGTGGATTTGCGGGTGTCTACTCTCCCCACAGCTTTTGGGGAAAAGATCGTGATGCGGCTTTTGAAAAAGTCCGGCGGCGTGCCCACCTTACAGGAATTGGGTCTTAGAGGCCGGGCCCTAAAAAATTTGGAAGAATCTATCCTGCGGCCGCACGGAATTATTCTGGTGACGGGACCCACCGGATCGGGAAAAACGACCACGCTGTATTCGGTGTTGTCGCGAATTAACACAGTCAAAGTAAACGTGGTGACGATTGAAGACCCGGTGGAATATCAGATCGCCGGAGTAAATCAGGTGCAGGTTAATCCCCTGGCGGGACTGACTTTTGCTTCGGGGTTGCGGGCGTTTTTGCGGCAGGATCCGAACGTGATTATGGTAGGAGAAGTCCGGGATCAGGAGACGGCAGATTTGGCCACTCAGGCGGCCTTAACCGGGCATTTGGTGTTTTCGACACTGCACACTAGCTCGGCTTCGGGGGCATTGCCCCGGCTTTTGGATATGAAGGCGGAACCGTATCTGTTGGCTTCTACCATGACCTGCATCGTAGGCCAGCGGGTGGCCAGGAAAATTTGTCAGATGTGTAAAAAACCATATACGCCCGCGCCGGAAGTGCTAGAGGACATCAAAAATATTTTGGGTAAGTTATTTACACCCACTACTCAATTGTTTAAGGGCGAGGGGTGCGATGAGTGCGGGCGGACAGGATACCGGGGACGGGTGGGGGTATTCGAAGTGCTACCGGTCTCTGAAAAAATCGGGAGACTGATTTTAGAGCACGCACCAGCCGGAGAAATTGAAAAATTGGCGGTGGAGGAAGGCATGATTACCATGAAACAGGATGGTTATTTGAAGGTGGTCGAAGGAGTGACGACAATTGATGAAGTTTTGCGCGTCGCACAAGAATAAATGAAAACTATTCAAGAACTATTGCAATATGTGGTCGATAACAAGGCGTCGGATTTGCATGTGGTGGTGGGGGCTCCACCCACGGTTAGGTTGGATGGGGCTTTGGTGCCGGTGGCTGGTGAAGCAGCAGTGACTCCGCTGTCGGCGGGACAGTTGATTAACGGGGTGCTATCGGCCGAGCAAAAAGAGGTACTTACTGTAAACCGGGAATTAGATTTTTCTTTTACCCTGGCCGAAAAAGCTAGATTCAGGGTGAATGCTTACCAACAAAAAGGATCGATGGCGGCGGCGTTTCGACTGGTACCGGCGGTGATTCCGGGGATTGAAGAATTGGGATTGCCAAAGATTTGCCATCAGTTCGCGGCATTAAAGCAAGGATTTATTTTGGTAACGGGACCGACGGGGCACGGTAAGTCTACGACCCTGGCGGCCATGCTGGAAGAAATCAACAAAACGCGGCCGGTGCATATTGTGACGATTGAGGATCCGGTGGAATATGTATACGCTTCGACCAAGGCACTGGTGTCACAGCGGGAAATCCGGCAGGATACGCATTCTTGGGAGATTGCACTGCGGTCGGTATTGCGGGAGGATCCGGATGTAGTGTTGATTGGGGAAATGCGGGATTTTGAGACCATTGCGGCGGCTCTGACCATTGCCGAAACGGGACATCTGGTGTTTGCGACGTTGCATACTAACTCGGCGGCGCAAACGGTGGACCGGATAGTGGATGTGTTTCCGGAATCCCAGCAGGCCCAGGCCAGATTGCAACTCTCGGCAAATTTGGAGGCGGTGTTGTCCCAAAGACTGGTGCCTAAAACCACGGGCGGAAGAGTGGTGGCTTACGAAATTATGTTGGGATCCGGGGCGGTAAAAACGGCCATCCGCGAAGGCCGGACGCATACCCTAGACAACATTATTACCACCTCGGCAGAGATGGGCATGGTGAGCCTGGAATCTAATTTGGAAGCGCTGGTAAAGGCTGGAACTATTACTTTGGAAGTGGCTCAAGCATATGGATTGAGGAGGGGCAAATGAAATTCCGGTACAAAGCCCGTGATCCGCATGGACTGGAGATTAAGGGAGCTATGGAGGCACCTGACGCTAAAAGTGCGGCCGCCATGTTGCGGGATAAAAAACTGCTGGTAATTTCGGTGTCTCGGGAGTTGGCTGAATTTAATTTTGGCTGGGGCCGGGTTAATCCATCGGAAGTGACCAATTTTACCCGGCAATTGGCGACTATGATTAATGCCGGACTACCCATTACCGATGCTCTGAATTTACTGCGGTTGCAAGCCGGACCGGCGCTGGCCCCAGCCGTAGAACAAATCATGGGAGATGTCCAAGCTGGTGTGAGTTTGTCGGAGGCGATGAGCAAACATCCGAAACTATTTTCTAAAGTGTATGTGGCTCTCGTCAAAGCTGGAGAAACGGCGGGGGTAGTGGAAACGATTCTGACCCGGCTATCGGATACTTTGGAAAAAGGCCGGGTGTTTAAGGGCAAGGTGATTTCGGCCATGATTTACCCCGCCATAATTCTAATCGGCATGGTGGCGGTGATGATTCTGATGATGGTGGTAGTGATTCCTAAACTGACCGAGGTCTACCGGCAGTTTGACTCCCAATTGCCGCTGGCGACCCGGATAGTAGTGGGAGTGTCTGACGTGTTTATGCATTACTGGTTGTTGATAGCGATTGGGGTGTTTGGAGCAGTGGGGGTGATGGGGGGGTATATGAAGACGGCGGCCGGACGGAGATGGTGGGACCGCCTGGTGTATAAATTTCCGGTAATGGGGTCTCTGGCGAAGGAGACGATGCTGACAGAACTAACCAGGACTTTGGCTCTTCTGGTGGGATCTGGAGTAGCCATCGTGGAAGCCCTGAACATTGTGGCCGGGGCGGTAGGAAACGTGATTGTAGAGGCAGAAATGAGAACGATTGCCAAACGGGTAGAGAAAGGGTTTCCGCTAGCAGTTTCTTTCGCGGAAGCGGATAGTTTCCCGCCTATCGTAGGGCAAATGATTGCCGTGGGAGAGGAGACTGGCAAGCTGGACGATGTACTGGCCAAGCTGTCCACTTTCTTTGAAAGCGAGAGTGAACAAAAGGTGAAGAACTTGACAACAGCCTTGGAGCCCGTCATATTGATAGTAATGGCCCTGGGAGTTGGATTTTTGATGTATGCCATTATCATGCCGATTTACGGAATTACCAATAAGCTATGACGAAGGCGGTGAGAAATAAGTGATTAAAAAAGGTTTTACATTAATGGAACTGCTAGTAGTCATGGGTGTGCTGGCAGTACTGGCCGGCGGGGTGGTGGTCATCATCGATCCGGCAGATAAAATCAACGCAGCCAACGACGCCAAAGTACAAAACGACATCGGCCAATTGGCGTCAGCTTCCCAATCTTACGCAGCCAGCCAAAACGGCTTTTATCCCGCGTCTACGGCTCAAATTGTGGCCAACGGAGATCTGGTTCGGTCGCCCTCGGCCCCGACCGGATATTCGGCATATACTTTTACAGCGGCACCGGGCGGGTGTACCGGCGGATCAACATGCACTAGCGTGGTGGTTACCGGGCAGCTGAAAGCCAAGAAATACTTGGGCTACGCCACCTGGAGGTATGATTCGACAACGGGTGTGAGCTGTCCTTGGAGCGGATCGGCGTGCAAACCTTAATCTGGTTGGCATTAGGAGCAGCGGCGGGGAGCGCGGCGAACGCAGTAATTGATCGCCTACCCCGCCGGGAATCGTGGTGGGTCGGCCGGTCGCATTGTGATAAATGCGGGCACGGGTTGGGAATTTGGGATTTGGTTCCGGTTGTTTCGTATTTGATGTTGGGGGGTAAGTGCCGGTACTGCAGGTCGTCTATCACCTTGCGGAATTTGATAGTTGAGCTTTTTTTGGGATTGTCATTTGTGGTCATAAATGGTCATTCATGGTCATTGATGGCTATTTTGTGGGTGACGGTGGTGATAGCCGTGATGGATTGGGAAACAATGTTAGTTAGTGATTGGCTGGTGGGAGCGTGGGCGGTGTTAGCTGTATTAAGTATCAAGTATCAAGTATCAAGTATTTATGGACTGTTGGTGGGAATTGGGGTGATCGGGGGGATCCGGGTGTTGACTAAAAAAAGAGGGATGGGAGAGGGAGATATTGGGATTGCGGCAGTTATGGGATGGTGGTTGGGGTGGCCGCGGGTTGCACCAGCTTTGTGGACTGCATTTGTAGCTGGTGCGGCTTATGGTCTTTGGCTTCTAGCTTTTGGCAAGAAGAAGATGAAAAGTAAGATGGCTTTTGGACCGTGGCTGATTTTGGGAGCGTGGATCGGCTACGTGTGGGGTGATAAGATAATAAAGTATGTTTTCCATACTTGAGTGGAAACGGGGTGAGGTGCTATTTGTGGCCGGGGTGGTGGTGGTGATTTTGGGAATTTCGGGAGTGCAGTTAAGAGTGAGCCAGATGAAAACCCGGGATGCACAGAGAAAGGCGGACGTGGAACTGGTGGGTAGAGCGTTGGCGACATATCTGGAAGATCATCAGGCGCTACCGCAGGCTACGGATGGCCAAATCGCTGCTTGCGGCTACGGTCGGAGGGAGGCGTGTGTGTGGGGTCAGGGTGGCATTGAGGATGAAGACGGAGTAAGTTATATAAAGAAATTACCTATCGACCCCTTCTCTTACAAAGGCTGGAAATATGTGTACTCGGTTAATCCGGAACGAACTAAATACAAACTCTGCATCAGTTTGGAGTACAAGGCTGACAAGCAATACAAAAAAGATATACAATGTAATTGGTATGCGGAAAACTAGATCAGGGTTCACTTTAGTAGAACTAATCATTGTGATGTCGATTATCGGGGTGTTGGCCGGATCTACCGTGTTGATCAGTATTTCCACTAATTTGCAAAGAGGAAGGGATACCAAACGGAAAGCTGATCTGACAGCCATTCAATCAGCCCTGGAGATATACAGAAGTGATATCGGGGCGTATCCTGCAGGAACCGGTACTTTATCTCCAACATATATGGGGACCGTGCCAACGGATCCTAAAACTAAACAAGCCTATGCATTTACCCCGGCGGGTACGGCATACATCTTGTGTGCGACTTTAGAAAACCCTGCTGGTGCGTATTGTGTGAGCAATCCATGAGGCGCGGATTTACCATAGTTGAGCTAATAGTAGGCTTTGGCGTGATTGCCATTCTGATTGGAACTGGTATGAGTATTTCTCAACAAGCGCAAAGGCGGCAAGCGGTGATCCAGGCTGCAGAAGGTCTGTCAACTACTATGAAGATTGCCCGGGAAAATGCGCTGGCTGGGAAGAAAGATACGATCGCATGCGCAGCCCCATTGGACGGATGGCAGGTCAGAGTACAAAGTAATGGATATGTGTTGGAGGGAGTATGTGGGGGGACGAAATTTTTTGATAAAACTACGACGTATGCTATGGGAATTACCAACTCCCCTACTCCGACGGTATTATTTAATCCTTTGGCTTTGGGAGCAACAGCGGCAACAATTACAGTTTCAGGGAGTGGAACAACACAGACAGTTACAGTGAGTGGATCAGGAGAGGTGCAATGAGAACTGGACAGATGCTGGTGGAGGTCCTGTTAGCTATTGCGGTGGCGGCGTTGGTGCTGGTGGGTATGGCGCAGTTATCCACCCGGTCTCTGACCACGTCTAACTTTTCGAGGTCTAAATCCCAAGCTGATGTGTATGCACAGGAAGCGGTGGAAATGATAAGGACTGAAAGAACTACCAAAGGATGGAGTGACTTTTTTACTAGTTATTCGTGTGACACTCTAGATGGCACTCTCACAGGTGGATTTACCAGAAATGCCACCTGTACAAAGGTTAGTGGAATACCGGAGAAAGTAACCGTGACTGTAACTGTGAGTTGGGCGGAAGCTGGGAAGACATTTAATTCCACTCAAACGACCGAGTTGAATCAATACTAGTATGCAAAAAGCCTTTACCCTCATTGAATTAGTTGTCGTTATGGGTCTGATTGCCATGCTGGGAACGATTACGACAGTGATGTTGGTGGCCACTCTTCAGGCTGCCAAAAAAGCCTCGGCTGTGTCTTTGGTAAAAAGTGAAGGAACTTATGTGGTAAATATAATGACGCAATTGCTGAAATTTTCCACCGATGTGACGTTGTGCGGAAACAACTCTGTGACATTTCAACCCCGGGCAGATGATAGTGACCTGGCGGAACTATCTTGTAAAGGAGCGGGGCCGTACTATATAGCTTCTAATAGCGCTAGCTTGACAAGCGATAAAGTGGAAATGACTACCTGCACTATTAGTTGTGACGATCCAGATCCTGCCCTAGTCAATAAGGTTAACGTAAGTTTTAACTTGCAGGTGAAAAACGCGACTTTTACAACTGAAAAATCTACAGTAGACTTCAGAACAGAAATTAATTTGAGAAATAGGGAATAATTTACGGGTGTTCTTCTGATTTGAATTGGTTGCGGTTGAGGACGGGGGCGGGAATACGGGCCAGGTATTCGGGATGATGCACAAACAGCTCGGCGGGGGTGGCTCCGGTAGTGGTGCGCTGCAGGGTAACGCCGGTTAGGGCAGCTACCGATCCGTCAATTACCAGAGGGGTGGCCGAATCGCCGGTGGCGAATGTGACATCGGTTAAAAATAACCCCTGAATGTTGTTTACTGCCGGATTTACCGTAATATTTCCTTTGGCAATGACGATCAGGATACCCTGGCTGCCCAGAGTAAGGTTGCTGGTAATAGTGACCGGTCCTTCGGACAGAATAACCACCACGTTATCTCCTACCGCTCCGCCGAGACTGGTGCCGGAGGCACCGACTTGCCAGTAACCGGTAGTTAATAAGCCGGAATAGGCTTGGGGGGTCACCTTGTTACCCACTCTCCTCTTGAATTCGGCATACGAATTATCAGCCAGGGCGGCGGAAGAA
>LCOA01000020.1 GCA_001002405.1 Candidatus Amesbacteria bacterium GW2011_GWA1_47_20 | reverse complement strand
GTGGCGATGAGACCTAAAACATCGGCGTCATTGGTGGTGTCTACAGAAAGGACGGTGATGATAACCTGGACTTCGTTTTTAAGGCCTTTAGGAAAAAGGGGGCGGATGGAGCGATCGGTGAGACGGGCGGAGAGAACTTCGGCGTCGGTGGGACGGCCTTCGCGTTTGACCCAGCGGGAGCCTTTGATACGGCCTCCGGCATACAGGCGTTCCTGGTACTCGACAGACAAAGGAAAATAATCTTTCTTGAGGTCTTCTTTACCTAAAACAACTGTGGCCAAAAGGGTGGTATCACCATAACGGGCAAAAACCGCGCTGGTGGCCCGGCTGGCAAAGCGGCCAACTTCCAGAGTTAGTGTACGTCCGGCTAATTCTAAGGTCTTGCTAACAATCTTCATTTAGATAAACCCAATTTCTTGGAAAGGTCATTATATCTTTTAATGTCCTTCTTTTGTAAATAGAATAAAAGCCGGCGGCGTTTGTTGACCATGGACAACAGACCCCTCCTGGAATGCTCATCTTTTTTGTGGGCCTGCAAGTGTTCGACTAACTTATTGATTTTTTCGGTGAGCAGGGCGGCCTGAACTTCCGGAGAACCGGTATCCCCTTTGCCTTGGGCAAATTTCTTGATGACGTCAACTTTGGATTTTGGATCTAAAGCCATAATAAGTGTAAGAGGTAGAGCGAAAGTGAGTCTCTAATTGCGAAACAAACTCTCGTTAATGTCTCTTACTAGTTTGTATTATACCACAAATTACGAAACGGTGGTGCCACTAAAGACTTTGGGGGTGTACCAGTCGGGTGACGGATCAATCGGAGCGTCGGGGGTCGGAGGGGTGGGGATGAAGACGTCGTGGCGGCGGGCGCCGTGGCGCATGAGGGCCGCGGCAACCTCAAAAGTGTCGGCGGTAACGTTGGCAGTAAAATTAGAAGTAGATTTTTCTAAACCAGCCAGAAGATTGGAAGCGGCGTCGTTAGAAATGGGGAGCTTGAGAGTTTCCAGCAACTTGGCTACTTCTTCAGAACCGGATAAGGAAAACTGTTTGGTCTGGGCAAAAACCTCCGGGACTTCTGCTTCGGCGACCAGAACGATCAGGTCGGCCTGAGCGCCACCAGAGATAAAATTCAGCTTGCGATGGTCAATTCCGGGGGTATTGGGTTTGGGGGTAACAACCAGATTTAATTCGCCCCGATCATCGAGGTGGTAACTGATCTTATCCACAATTTCCGTTTGACCGGGGAAAGTGATAATCAGATTGCGGCTACCGAAATTGGAAGTAACCGTGTCTGCTCCCACTAGACGGTGAAACTCCACGGTCATGGGGTCGGAGCAAGCAACGGATGTGGGCTTGCCGAATTGGTCTAGAGAAAGCTTGAGGGAGAGAGCGGCGGCCACCGCATCGAACGAAGGGTTTTTGGGGAGGAGTACGGCTACCGAATGAGCAGAATCCAGCAGGCCCTTAAATTGATTGGTATCAACTGGTACCATGGATAGTGACGGCAATTATAGTATCGCCGATCTTGAAGTCAACTGGGGGAGAAAAAACAACGCCGAATTCCTGGCCAGACTTTACTTTTTCGGCCTCGGATTTGGCAATTTTGAGGGATTTTATTCTAGTAAGCTTGTCGCCAATCCGAATTGAATTGGTCTTGAGTATTTCCCCTTCGGTACATTTGCACCCAGCGACGCGCAGAGCATCTATCTTAAATTCGGCCAAGATTTGGGCCCGACCGACAACGGTCTCCGTTTCCTGGGGATGGACTAATTTTTCTACAGCGTCCAATAGCTCATAAATGATATTAAAATTCCGGATAGTTATCTTTTCGGTTTCGGCGAGTTTAACAACGCTCCCTGGGATTTTGACACCAAAGCCGAAGAGAGAGGCATCGATGGATTGGGCCATGAGGACGTCGGATTCATTGAAGTCCCCTGTGCCGGAAAAGACGACTTCCACTTCGGAAGGAAGCGAGGCCAGAATGGCTTCGAGAGAACCTAAAACGTTGGCTTTGAGAATGAGCTTAACTTTGGGCTCCGTTGAGGGTGGACGCTTGAGGCTAGAAGTTGGATTTTGAGATTGGATAGCAGAAGATAGCACGGAGCCGACGGGGACGACGGAAGTGAGACCGAGAATTTCCACAGGGGTAGAGGGAGGGGCGGGATTTACAGAAAGAGCTTTGGCTGTACCCACTAATTTATCCAAATATAACTCTTGGCCAATTTGAAGCGTGCCGCTTTTGACAATGACTGTAGCCAGCGGCCCCCGCCGAGTATCCAGATGCGACTCCAAGACGACACACTCTAAAGAGCCTGATGAATCGGAGGTTGGGGGTTGGAGGCTAGACATTAAATAAATCATTTCTAAAAGTTCAGGCAATCCGGCACCGGTCTTTGCAGAAACGGCGACAGCCGGAACGTCACCGCCAAAGCCTTCAACCAAAACACCGTTTTCCACCAGTTGGGATTTGACCGTCTCGGCAGAAGCGCCTGGCAGGTCCATTTTGGTGATGACTACAATGGTGGGGATGGCGGCAGATTTGATGGTAGCAATAGATTCCTGGGTCTGGGGCATGACGCCGTCGACGGCAGACACAACTAAAATGGCCAAATCGGCAATCTTGCCCCCGCGGGCACGCATGGCTGAAAAAGCAGCGTGACCAGGAGTGTCTATAAAGGTCACTGGCTGTTGGTCCTTGGTCGTTAGTTGAAAAGAGGTGATGTTTTGGGTTATTCCCCCGACTTCACGAGTGGCGACGTCGGATTTACGAAGTGCGTCGAGAAGAGAAGTTTTGCCATGATCTACATGGCCCAAAATGACAACAATGGGTGGTCGAGTTTGCATTTCATTGTGGGATATCATCTGAAACTTGGTCTTCTTTCTTTTCTGAGGTGCCTTTGGCTTCTGGCTCGCTCTTGATGTCGATATGGTAACCGGCGAGCTTGCCGGCCAGCTTGGCGTTTTGACCTTCGCGGCCGATGGCCAGAGAGAGTTGGTCGGCTGGAGCAGTGACTTCGGCCGTTAACTTCTTGGCATTGACCTTGACCGTCAAACCGGTGGAACAGCTTGGACGCGAACACCCTTTTGCCCCACACAGGAACCAACCGGGTCCACGCCGGATTGGTGCGAGTAAACAGCAATTTTGGTGCGGGATCCGGGATCGCGGGCAATAGCTTTAATTTCCACTGCTCCGGAATTAACCTCGGGGACTTCCCTTTTGAACAATTCTTTAATCAACCCGGTATTGGCCCGGGAAACAACCACTTCCCGGCCACGCAGGGAATCACGAATGCTATCTAAATAGAAAGTCAGACGTTGATTAATGTGATAGTCCTCAGAGTAAACTTGCTCAGAGGCGGGCATGACGGCTTCGGCCTTACCGATATCCACAATAATTTCATTGCCGATGAACCTAAGAATCATGCCGTTGACTAGAGAACCTAGACGCTTTTCGTATTCGGCCACGGTAGCTGATTTTTCGGCTTCCCGGATCTTTTGTAAAATGACTTGCTTGGCGGTTTGGGCAGCAATGCGGCCAAAGCCCGGAGGAGTGATATCTACTCGTTTCTTGCCTTCTAAAACAAATACCCGGTGTTCGCCGGTCTGGGCGTCGAGGTCGGAATCGTAGGTTTTGGTCTCGTCGTATTGATCGGGGTGGTCTTTCCTGAAAGCGGCAACAATGGCCTGCTTGATGGTGTCTAAAACCACTTCGGGATCAAGATTGCGCTCGTGCGCCACCTGATTTAGGGCAGAGGCAAATTCGGTTCTGGCTTGTAAAACTTTGGCCATAACTCGCGCAATTTTAACAGAAGCTAACGCGTTATACCACCCCCGCGTTTTGTATCACCCCTCCTAACTCCCCTCTTAAATCTTAAATATTGTTCCACCTAAGAGGTGGAACTTTCCCCAAATTCTTCCAGGAGTTGTTTTTGGCGGTGGGAGAGATGGGAGGGGAGATCGATGACCAGGCGGATATAGAAGTCGCCGCGGGAGGCGCGGGAAATGGCGTGCAGATTGGGGGCACCGTGGCCGGAGAGGCGAACCATGGTGCCGGGTTGAGTGCCAGGGCGAATTTTAAGTTCGAGATCTTTATCTAGAGTGGGAACTTTGGTGGAGCCTCCTAAAATTGCCAGGGTGAAGGGAATTTTGTGATCTACATAAATGTCTGCGCCCTCGCGGCGGAAAACCGGGTCCGGTTCAACTTCAAATGTAATGTCGAAGTCGGTGAAGCGGAGATGCGTGCCGGTATCGGCGCCGGCGGGAATCTTAATAGTATGGCGCTGACCATCTATAGTAACTGTCTCGGTGCCCCCGGAAATGGCGAGCTTAAAAGGAATTCTAATAGAGTAATGGAGCTTGGCGGGTCGACCACGACCAAAAGGTGAAGCTCCACCAAAAAATTGTTCAAAAATTTCGAAGGGGTCTCCCATGTCTCCAAAAGGATTTCCCCCACCTGAAGTGGAATAATAATATTGGAAGGGACCTTGTTGCTGAAAACCACCAAAACCTTGTCCACCAGGAGGAGTGTGACCAAATTGGTCGTAGGTTTGTTTCTTTTGGGGATTGGAGAGAATTTGATATGCTTCGTTGATCTCTTTGAACTTCTCTTCTGCCTCGGGGGATTTGTTTTTGTCCGGGTGCCATTGCATAGCCATTTTGCGGTAGGCCGATTTAATCTCAGCGTCAGATGCTGTTTTGGAAACGCCTAAGATGTCGTAATAATCTCTCTTTGCAGCCATACTAGTACTGGCAATTGTACCCCAAGACTGCTAATGATGCCAGTGTGTTAAAATTACATGCTATGGCTTCGGATATAAAGACTACTAATAGAATTGTGCCGTTGGATCGGGTGCGGAATATTGGCATAATCGCCCATATCGATGCGGGGAAAACGACCACCACCGAGCGAATTTTGTTTTATACAGGGAAATCTTACAAAATCGGAGATATTGATGAAGGTGATACGCAAATGGACTGGATGGAGCAAGAAAAAGAAAGAGGTATTACTATTGTCTCGGCCGCAACCACGACTTTCTGGACGGTCAATGACCCCAACTCCCCCATCCCCACTGGATCTTACCGGGTAAATATTATCGATACCCCAGGACACGTAGATTTTACGGCCGAGGTGGAAAGATCGCTGCGCGTTCTAGATGGGGCGGTGACCGTATTGGACGCGGAAGAAACCGTACAATCACAAACCGAAACGGTGTGGAGACAAGCAGATAAATATAAAGTGCCCCGGATTATATTTGTAAACAAAGTGGATAAGCTCGGGGCGAACTTTGAAGGCACAGTCAAAGCGGTTATTGATAGACTGGGTGCTAATCCGGCGATTATGGCATATCCAATTGGCGCCGAAAATACTTTTCGCGGCGTGGTACTGCTTTTGGAACGCAAGGCTTTGATTTGGCAAGGTGATGAAACTGGGGCCAAGTTTGTGGAAGAAGAAGTGCCGGCAGACATGAAAGACGTGGTAGAGAAATGGCGGGCAAAATTAATCGAACAAATTTCAGAAACTGATGACGACTTGCTAACTAAATTCTTGGCTGGTGAAGAACCTGGCGTTGCCGAACTGAAAGTAGCTCTAAGAAAAGCCGTGATTGCATATAAATTGGTACCCATGTACGCAGGAGCGTCTTTACGAAACAAGGGTGTACAACCGCTATTGGACGCAGTAGTGGAATACTTACCGTCCCCCGTTGACGTGGATCATGTCAAAGGAGTTAATCCCAAGACGGGTGGAGAAGAAGTGAGAAAAACCATTAATGAAGAAAAATTCTGCGGGCTGGCATTTAAGATCCAAACTGATCCGCATGTGGGCCGGCTGACATACTTAAGAATTTATTCGGGGAAATTAACCTCCGGGCAAGGTATATACAATGCCACGAAAGACAAAGAGGAACGCATCTCGCGGATGCTTTTGATGCATGCCAATAAACGGGAAGAAATCGACGCTGCCTATGCGGGAGAGATTGTAGCTTTGGTAGGACTACGGGAGACGAGTACAGGACATACTCTCTGTGAGAAAGGTGCACCAATTGTACTCGAGTCTATTACGTTTCCGGAACCAGTTATCTCGCTGGCTATTGAGCCCAAAACTAAACAGGATCAAGAAAAGATGGGGTTGGCCCTGAACAAATTATCGGACGAGGATCCTACCTTTAGGATCAAGTCCAACTTGGAAACTGGGCAGACAATTATTTCGGGAATGGGTGAACTGCACTTGGAAATTATTGTAGACCGAATGAAAAGAGAATTCGGAGTAGAGGCAGCCACGGGGGCTCCCCAAGTAGCTTACAAGGAAACCATCCGAAAAACTGCCGAGGCTGAAGGAAAATATATTCGCCAGTCCGGAGGTCGAGGACAGTATGGTCACTGCTGGATAAAACTAGAGCCGCTGCCCAGAGGAACCGGGTTTGAATTTGAGGACGCCATTAAGGGAGGTGCCATTCCGAGTGAATTTATTGCCCCAATTGAAAAAGGAATCAGGGAGGCTATGGAAAATGGCGTGCTGGCAGGTTTTCCAGGAGTGGACATGAAAGCCACCTTGTACGACGGATCGTATCATGACGTGGATTCTTCGGAAATGGCATTTAAGATTGCCGGATCGATGGCGTTTCAACACGGGGTGAAGTTGGCCGACCCATGCCTTCTAGAACCGATCATGAAGGTGGAGGTGTCTACCCCGGAGGAGTACATGGGTGACGTGATCGGAGATTTATCCAGCAAGCGGGCGCAGATTTTGGGAACTGACAAACGGGGGCATCTGACAATTATTAACGCGTATGTGCCTCTGGCCGAACTGTCGGGCTATTCGACAAAACTGCGGTCCATGTCTCAAGGCCGAGCTACGTACTATATGGAGCCGTCCCATTACGAAGAAGTACCCAAGAACATTGCTGAGAACATCATTGCTAAATCTGGTAAAACGGCCACAAACTAATGCTTTGAGAGAAATTCTTCCATTGTTAAGCCCGCCTGTTTAGTAATCGATTTTAAAGTGCCCGTTGGTACGTCTCTGTTGTGATAAGGGACAGTTACAAGACACTTTCCTTTACGCAAACGAATGTGGCTTCCAGAAGTGCGGACTTTTTCAAACCCATGCGCAAAAAGAATTGAGAGAACATCTCGGGCTTTAAGAGAAGGCAAATTTGGCATGATCAACAGGAACAGCGCTTACATTGTGGGCAACTGATACCAAAACTTCTTGGCGATTACCCCTTTGGATAATTTAGCAGGTTTTTTGTCTTCGGGAATCTCTTCTCCCTCTTCAAGGCGAGATAAAACTACTAATTCTAGGGCGTCTTGAGCCATAAAAATTGCTTCCTCAACCGAGGATCCAAAAGTGACCACCTCGGATAAGGCGGGCACTCTCACTTGGTAGTACATTTCAGAACCTTCTTTTGTGGGGGTGAGAACAGCCGTAAATTTATACAATCTCATACCCTGATATAATATCACGAATATGCAAGTTAAATTTGTGGTTTACGGATTGATCGCTCTATTGTTATTACTGGCCGGAGTGGGGTGGTGGTTGGTTAACGGAGGGGCAAGTTTGCCAGGAGAAGCGGTGGCGGACCAGGGACGGGAACATTGGGAGCACGCTAAACTAGACGAGTTTGAATATAATTCCAATCCCCCCACCTCGGGACCGCATGACCCGGATTGGATCAGACCCGGAATTTATGGCGAGGCGCAAGACAAGTACAAACTTATTCACTCGCTGGAACACGGTTACATTATCGTCCACTACAATTGTGGACTCCAAATTTCTAATTTCGAATTTCTAATTTCTAAAGTGGAAGCCCACGAAGACGATGGGGTGGCGACAGAGAGTGGGACATTTAAGGCCGATTGCGCGCTGGCCCTGGTTTTGGCAGATTGGGCCAAGAAAATGGAGTTAAAAAAACTTATTGTGCAACCTAATCCGACGATTGATAAGCCAATTATTTTTGTGGCTTGGGACAGAATATTAAAAATGGATTCTTGGGATGACAAACTGGCGGAAAGATTTGTGAGGGCTTTTAGAAACAAAGGACCTGAAGCAACGATGGAATGATGAAAAACGCGTTGATCCTTCACGGCTGGCCTGAACATAGAGTTGATAAATATTTCCTGACGGAGCATTTAAGAAAACAGGGTTACCGGGTGTTAACTCCGGATATGTTTGTGCGCGGTTATGTATTTGATCCTAAAAATGTGGTGGGAAAAGTGAAAGAATTATTGGAGGGGCAGGGGTTGGATTTTGCGGTGGGGATTTCCTTGGGAGGATTGGTGCTGCCTCATGTGGCGCTGGAATATCCAGAGGCTAAATTGCTGTTTATGTCTACCGGGCCTTATCTAAAGGCCGATTCACCATTCTTTAATTTTATCTTGGGACTGTTCAGAAATACTTGGATTCTTAAGATAATGAGTTGGGTTCTAAAGCTGCCGATTCCTGTATTGGCCGTGTTTTATAGACTGGGTAGTTCATTTAACGGGACAAAAGAAGAAATTGAGGAATATAACCGGGACATGGAGCATAATATTAATTTGGTGCGGGAGATACCGGTGGAGGAAGAGGCCGAAATAGTTAGATTTATACACGGGGCAGACAATACAGAACTTTTGAAAAAGATTAAAAATAGGACGATTATTTTCAACGGGGAAAAAGACTTGTTTATGCCGGCTGAACGGGGGCTGCTGTTGCACAGGTTGTTGGTAAATAGCGAGCTGGTGATTAACGATGGGGAGCACTTCAATGTATTTGGCGAAAAAGATTTACCAAGGGTAGACCAATTTTTGGGGCTTGCCTAGAAAATAAGATGTCTAGTCGTAGAATAAAAGACGGCTAAAGATTGGCGTATTTGAATCGTTGATGAGTATTAATTCGTACCTTAGTCCATAGGCTATGTAGACGAATAAATATTCTCGTTATTTTGGTTTTTCCAGTGTTCATGTCTACTTTCGCCTTTCGATACTCTGTTATTAGCCCTAAGCTCTCAATTAGCTCTCGGTACTCTTTGTCCCCCCAAAACATTTGGACACTTTTGTCTGCTGATTGTCTGCTGTATCTGAAATGAAATGTCGCGCTTAGAATGGGAACCCATTTGAAGAAGGTTCGGCTATATAAAAGGAATGTTTCTTCCTTCATCTCGCCTTTTTTAAAAGCCTGGATAGTTCGTTCCCATCGTTTTTGTGAGAGCGTATCGAGTTTGTCAGCATCTTGTAGGATCAAACCCTCGTGTGTTGTTGGTGTGTCGCGAAATTCGTGGTGGCGTACGGTTTCAGTGATAATGTATATTTCATTTTCAGAAAAGCCATGGACTGGAAGAATCCTCGCAAGTAGTTGGCATGTGTCTTCCACCATTATTTTTGATGGCCACTTTTGTTCTCCTACCACGACGTCGTGCCAATAGGTAGAAATCTTTAGCAAATCCATATCGACCTTTAGTTGTTCGTGTTTAATTATTCTTTGACAGTTCTCCCAGACATCCGTATGGTGTTCAAGATCATGGGCGGCGTCTCGCTTGGCCTTCTTCAAAAATTCTTTGGCTCTGACTATGACTTCATCGACCCTGTCCATGTTTTAAATATACTCTATATACTCTGGCGAGCATACAGCTCATTCCCCTTGTGGACCGCGAATTTCCCTCTTGCGTAGAAAAATCTTTTCGTTTAGAATTGAGAGCGTTCTATATGAAGGAAAACTTACCACTCGCTTATGCTTGTGGATTCTTTCATATATCTCAAAATTTTATATCTAACGATTAAAAATTTTTCGCTATGGCTACATTTGTCAGAAACAAACCCCACGTCAACATTGGAACTATTGGTCATGTGGACCACGGGAAGACGACCTTGACGTCGGCTATCACCATGGTCTTGGCCAAAAAGGGAATGGCGGTCGCCAAGAAATATGAGGAAATTGATTCCGCCCCCGAAGAGAAAGCCCGCGGAGTAACCATTAACCTGTCTCACCAGGAATACGAGACCGACAAAAGGCATTACGCGCACATCGATGCTCCGGGGCACGCCGATTACATCAAGAACATGATTACGGGCGCGGCTCAAATGGACGGAGCTATTTTGGTAGTGTCTGCTCCCGATGGACCCATGCCCCAAACCCGCGAACACATTCTGTTGGCCAAACAGGTAAACGTGCCGGCTATCGTGGTATTTTTGAACAAGTGTGACATGGTGGATGACGCGGAACTTCTGGACTTGGTAGAGATGGAAGTGAGAGAACTGCTGACTAAGTATGGTTATCCCGGCGACAAGACGCCAATTATTCGCGGATCGGCTTTGAAAGCCCAAGAAGGTGACCCTAAATATGAAGAGAAGATTTTGGAGCTAGTGAAAGCGGTAGATGATTTTATCCCCGATCCGGTGCGGGAATTGGACAAGCCGTTCTTGATGCCGGTGGAAGACGTGTTCTCCATCAAGGGCCGGGGAACCGTGGTCACAGGAAGAATTGAGCGCGGGAAAGTGAAAATTAACGACACGATTGAGATTGTGGGTATCAAGCCCACCCAAAGCACGGTAGTCACGGGAGTGGAAATGTTTAGAAAACAGCTGGATGAAGGTTTGGCTGGAGACAATGTGGGGATACTCCTTAGGGGAATTGAAAAAGACCAAGTGGAAAGAGGCCAAGTGCTAGCCAAGCCAGGCACAATTACGCCACATACTGAATTTGACGCCGAAGTATACGTTTTGACCAAGGAGGAAGGCGGACGGCATACATCGTTCTTCTCCGGATACCGACCACAGTTTTATATCCGGACCACAGACGTAACCGGAGAAGTGACGTTGGCGGCTGGAGTAGAGATGGTCATGCCGGGAGACAACGCAAAAGTGAAAGTGAAGCTAATTGCTCCAGTAGCTTTGGAAGAGGGACTGCGGTTTGCTATCCGCGAAGGCGGCAAGACCGTGGGAGCAGGCGCGGTGACCAAAATCATCGCTTAACTTATAGCTCTTTAATATGGCAAAAGGAAGACTACGTGTCCGCTTGAAGTCATTTGACTACCGAGTAGTAGACGAGACGGCGGCTAAAATACTAGAAACGGCTTTAGCCACAGGTGCTAAAGTGTCGGGTCCCATTCCTTTGCCTACCGATCGAAAATTGATTGTGGTGACCTCTTCGCCTCACGTGGACAAAAACGCCCGGGAACACTTCGAAATGCTGGTCCACAAACGCTTGATAGACATCTTGGATCCGACTCCAAAGACTATTGAATCACTTTCTAATCTGGAACTGCCTGCCGGAGTGGATATTGAGATTAAGATGTAGGGAGCTTCCTAATCAACAAGATTGAGCTCTTTTTCCCCAAATATTATTGCCTTCCCACCTACTTCAACTTTTGAGATGTTTCCCTGCCTAGTTTGCAGATAAACTGTGATCTGCGATGGCTTTTGCATCGAATATCCTTGCTCAAATTGTAATTTGGTTAAGTTTCCAGTTGCTAATTTCCCGTATTTAAACAAGTAACAGGCCAGTGCTCCATTTGAACTTCCGGTAGCGGACTCTTCATTAATGCCATATAGTGGGGCAAAGTTTCGACAATTAGCGACAGACTCTTGTTTTATTACATCTAACGTAAAGGCATGTGTTCCTATGGTGTCGGTTCTGTTGTTAAAATCGGCCATTTTCTTATAATTTGGCCTCATAGAAAATAATTCTTCACGATTTCTTACTGGTAATATGATATCTCTTAATCCCGTTGATACAATTTGGGGTATTAATCCCTCTATGAAGTTCACTTTCCCAAAAACATTATGAATCTCCGGTGCATCAATAAACTCTGAAAATATCGGCAGCTTTTGCTCCATGGTCACTAACCCACCATCGTTTACAGATATCCCCAGCTCTCCAGCTTTTATCTCCTGGATATAATTACCTGGTTTTATTATCCCATTCTGAAACAATAGAGAGTATGTGGCTATCGTAGCGTGTCCGCACATATCTACTTCATTAGTAGGGGTGAAAAAAGTAACCTTAAAATCTGCTCTGTCTGATTTTTCCACGAAAGCTGTTTCTGAAAAACCTACTTCTCTAGAAATTGTTTTCTTTTGTTCCTCCGTTAAATCCTCCGCGTTCAATACAACTCCTGCCGGATTTCCTCCGCTCTCATCTACCCCAAACGCTTTAAGAAGAAAAACCTTAATTTCCATATTAGTGTTTATTTGATCGGATTCGAAGTTGGCTAGGCGAGACGATAACAGTATTTTGGCGATAATTTTCCTCATTTAGTTGTGACAGTAACTGAAAAACTCTTTGATTAATCAATTGAGTTGATAACTCGTTGGGAAAGCGGAGAACGACTATTCCGGGGTGGGTGCCCGGAGGAAATTGTAAGATATTGGCAAATCCTAAATCAGCTGTGAAGAGAACGGCCTTCTTTTGTTTGGCGAAGGAGAATATTTCCGAGTCTGGACAGCCTCGCAAGCCGTGATCACAGACATCAAATACAGTGAAGCCTAGGGCCTCAAGAACTAATTTTAGTGATCGGTGAAGATCTTCGTCAATTACGGCATTCATGCCGATAAAAATTGTTCTGAAGAAACAATGGCTGCGGCGTATTGGAGCGCGGCCAGGACCTGCTCCCGAGTCAAGTCATACTCGCCTCTAACCGCCTCAATTTCCATACCGCCCGCGAT
>LCOA01000019.1 GCA_001002405.1 Candidatus Amesbacteria bacterium GW2011_GWA1_47_20 | reverse complement strand
TGGGAAGATGAGCCTTCCAGCCTCACCTACCCCATTTTGGTCAAAACCTTCGGCAAACAAACGTTGGGTGGAGGCATATTTGTGGGAATTACGGCCGAGCTGCAAAATGCTAAGGTCTCCTTTCAGGCTCGCGATGGAACTGATACGCCCCCCGAGGTTCTTTGTACTATTTCTGGAGGCAACTTGGTGGCTCTCGATGCCAATGGGGCATCCATGAACCCCATTTACCCTACAGCCTATACCCAGGTGGTCATCGCCCAATCTTCTTCGGCCACCATCGCCACTCCCCCATCAGACGATCATTTAATTTATCTCATAAACTCACTCCGGGGCAAACAACGCCAAGTGGGTAGTTTCTGGTATTGGAATCCCAATCCCGGCAGCGGCAGCGACACCAATGACGGCACCACTCCCGGCAAAGCCGTGGCCACTTTTTCCAAAGCCCAAACTCTGGCCTCCGCCGGCACCGGTGACACCATTTTTTGCTTGGCATCCAACACATCAGGCACTACCACCGTTACCGAAACTCTAAACATCACCACAGCCAATCTCAAAGTCATGGGCCCAGGCCAATCTTTTAGACTAATTCCCACTGCCACTACATCCCCAACTGTTACTGTGGCTGCTGCTGGTGTGGAAGTCTCTGGACTGTATATAGGTACCGCAACGACCGGCACCCAGGACGCCATCAGCGTCTCCGCCAACAACGCTTTTATCCAGGATTGTTGGATTGCCAACGTCCGTGGTCACGGCGTTAATGTCTCCACCTCTTCCCGCACCCAAATCCAAAGCTGTGTCATTGAACACTGTGGTGCATCTGGCACCGGAGACGGCGTCAAGCTGGGAGATACTACCACCGAAGCCTTTGTTTCCCGCTGTATTATCTTTGACAATAAAAACGGTGTCTCCCTGGCAGGAACTGGACTTGCAGATAACGTTTTAGAAAACAACCTTATTTACCAGCACACCGGTTACGGCATTACCATTGGCGCCGGACCCTTGCGTACCCACGTCCGCTCCGGCCACACTTTCAACAAAAATACTGCTGGCAACACTACTTACCCCGCCGGCTACGACACCTACGTCGAGACCCAGGCTGGCGGTCTCAATGCCACTGAAGTTGCCAACGCCGTCTGGGACGAGGTTATTTCTGGCCATTTAACTTCAGGTACCACCGGTAAGACCCTCAAAGACGCCAAAACCAAAGCCACTCTGGCCTCGCTCAAGTAGCAACGTGTGCTACAATCTTCTTAGTGACAAACCTGAACTTTACCGATCAAGAGAAAGATCTTCTGAATTCTGCCGGCATCTCCATGCTGGTTCTTTTTGGCTCCCAAGCCCAGAATATCTCCTCCCCTGCCAGCGATTATGACATCTTAGTTTTTGGCCCTGACACAAAAAAATCATATGACCTGGTATATGATCTGCTCTCCGGCAAGATTCAAAAACTAGTAGACATTGACATTGTTTTTGCTTCGGTTGCCCCCGGAGAACTTTTAAACCACGCCAGCACCTACGGCCAAGTGCTCTACGCCAAAAGTCCAGTCGACTTTGCCAACTTCCGCCAAAAAGTCATGCTCGACTACAGCGATTTCGCTCCTTACCGCTATTTATTCCAACAAGCTACCCTGGCCCGTATATGACCCAGTTACCAATTGAAAAAGATGTCGTCCTCAAAAGAATGGAGGGTATCCAAACCGAGTTGACCGAACTGGTCAACTTAGGCAAACAGGACCTGGCCACTTTTTCTTCTGGATCGGGCTGGAAACTGGCTCAATTTCATCTCCATCGGGCACTGGAAGGAGTTTTTAATATCAGCTCTCACCTTCTCTCTCGCATCCCTGGAGCCACCGCTACTCAATACAAAGAAATCGCTCTTAAAATGGGTGAGTTTGGCTTCGTGCCAGCAGATTTTGCCCAAACCCGCCTCACCGAAATGGCCAAATACAGAAACCGTCTAGTCCACTTCTACGCCCAGGTCACAGCCGAAGAACTGTACAAAATTATCCGCGATGACCTCAAAGATTTTGACGTCTTCCTTCAAGCCGTCAAAGCCACTCTTGCATCTCCTAAATAATCCTTCACTTGCTCCCTGGCTTTATTTTCAACAGCAGTTTTTTCGACAAATCCTTATAAAAAGCTAGATACTTCTTTGTATTCAAGGGTTTAAGCAGTACCGGCATTCGTACCACACCCTGAATCTGATCGATTGAGTTGGCTAAATAAAACTCGCTTAACCCCAAGTCCTTTTTCTTCGCTAACCCTATCAAGTATTCAAACGTTAAGCTGGTTTCTTGAAGGATATAATACAAATCAACAAAATCTTTGTGGTCTGTTCGACCGAATACTGCCAACACTTTGTTTGAGCCGATGTTTTCCAAACAGTCCAGTCTAATTTTGCCCCGGGCTTCTACATCGCCAAACCGAACTGGAACATCTTTCACCAAATCCACTTTTAATCTCTGTCCGGCCTCATTTTCTACGATAAACTGTAAATATGTATTAGTTACCACTTGGTTTACTGTTTTCAAGCCCAACTTTCTATTTATTCCCTCCATATGAATATTGACTGCGGCGAAATCTATCTCCTGATTTTGAGTAAATAAATCCAAATCCTCACTCTCCCGGTGATGAAAGTAAAACCTGGCCAAGGCTGTCCCACCCGTCAAGTAGAAATCCTGGGCAAAACGGCCAGAGAAAAACTCCTCCAAAAACTGGTCTTGAAGCTGATAATCTATTGCCATACAGTCAAAGCGTGCTCCCAAGCCCGGCGCACGGCAGGTTTAAGTTTTAACAAATGAAACATTGATTTGACTTCAGACAATGAGATATACTTCCACACGTCCTCAAAACGGGCACTCTCCAAAATCCTTGACAGCATCCAAATCTTATCTGTTTGGTTGCTTCCCCTCAAAACCTCCCGTACCCCCCGCTCTGTCAGGTCGTAATCCCACAAAAAATAGGGTCTGTTACCGATCATACGATCAATTTTATCACAAGACCAAAGCCACTCTTGCATCTCTTAAGTAATGCGTGTATTCTAAAACTAATGTTCGACTTTGTTAAAAACATCGGCCTTCCGGAAATCATCATCATCGGCGTTCTACTTCTCGTCTTCTTCGGCGGCGCCAAGGTCAAAGAACTATCCCGAGGCTTGGGTGAATCAGCCAAAGAAGTCAAAAAGATCAAAAAAGAGCTCACAGAGGAAGGGGGTGCTTCACAAGACCATGCTTAGCAATCTCGGTACTCCAGAAATTATTATTATCGCCTTAATTCTGATAGTTCTTTTTGGCGGCAGGAAAATCCCCGAATTCATCAAAGGTTTGGGCGAAGCCGTCAAAGAGTTCAAAAAAGCCACTAAAGACAAATAAAACTGTATGTTTTCCAATATCGGCGCCAGCGAGCTTATAATTATAGGGATTATTTTAGTCATTTTCTTCGGCTCCCAGAAGCTCAAGGAGCTGGCCCGCGGCCTAGGCGAATCTTCCAAGGAAATCAAAAAAATCAAGAAAGAAATTGAGGGGGGTGACCAGCCAGATGTTTAAAAATATTGCCGCTCCTGAACTAATTGTCGTTGTTTTACTCCTGCTCATCTTCTTCGGCGGAAAAAAGATTCCCGAATTCTTTAAAGGTATCGGTGAAGCCATCGGTGAATTTAAAAAAGGGGCCAAAGACACTAAAGAAGAGTAATCAAGGCGAATTACGTTTAATTGTTTCCGCATATAATCGCATTTATGTCAACCCCAGAGCTCTACATCTCCGTCGACGTGGAAACCTCCGGTCCAATTCCAGGGGAATACAGTCTCCTATCTTTCGGGGCCTGTGTAATAAATCAGCCCACCCAAACTTTTTACGTCGAATTGAAACCCATCAACCACAACTTCATACACCAAGCGCTTGAGGTAAATGGATTCTCTCTTGAGAAACTTAAGGCTACCGGTACCGAACCTGCGCAAGCTATGGCTCAATTTAGCCTCTGGATTAACAAAGTATCCGGTGACAACCGGCCGGTATTTGTAGCATTCAATGCCACATTTGACTGGTCGTTCATCCATTGGTATTTCATTAAATTCCTCAACCGCAATCCTTTCGGCATCAGCGGTCTAGATATCAAAGCTTATTTCATGGGCAAGCATAGATCTTCCTGGAGCGAAACCACCAAAAAGAAGATCCGTTCCCTCTACCCTCCAAAAACTCCCCACACCCACAACGCCCTTGATGACGCTCTCGAGCAAGCAGAAATTTTCGCCAGCATGCTTCCCACATCAAGCTTTTGTGCTACACTAATTTCATGACCGCCGAGGATACAATCAACAAGTACTTCCCGTACCTTCTTGAGATCAGAAAGCGCCTGCTTTTAGCCGTGTCCGTAATGCTTGTCTCCGGTTTCTTGGGCTTCTTTTACTACGACCGCATCGTGGCCGCCATGGTCAAAATGCTGCAGCTAGACGGCATCAATATCGTTTTTACTTCCCCTTTCCAATACGTGGAGCTGGCCATGTCCTCTGCCCTCTTGATTGGCCTCGTCTCCGCCATTCCCTTCGTCATTTGGCAACTCCTGTCCTTTCTTAAGCCGGCCCTCAAAGACCCAGAGTATCGCTTAGTCGTCTTTATGCTCCCCCTAGCCCTGGTGCTTTTTGCCGCCGGTTTTGCTTTCGGCGTTTTGATGATGAAATACGTAGTCGTCCTCTTCCAAGCCAGCGCCACCAAACTCAACATCGGCAATTACCTGGACGTTTCGGCTCTGCTTACCGCCATTATCACCACTTCCTCGCTCATGGGCCTGGCTTTTCAGTTCCCCCTGGTTCTGACCGCCCTGGTGCATTTTAAGGCCGTCAAATACGCCTGGCTGGCCAAACAGCGTCCCTGGGCCTATCTCTCCTCCTTCATCTTTTCCATCATGCTTCCCCCCACGGACGTATTGTCCGACGTTCTCCTCACTCTGCCTCTTGTAATTCTCTTTGAGCTTACGTTAATATTGAACCGGCTCTTGTTAAAGAGCCATCAAAGGGGGTGAGACAGCGTGTTTAAAAGTATTGGAACCACCGAACTCATTATCATCGCCGTCGTGTTGTTGATTCTTTTTGGCGGAAAAAAGCTCCCCGAATTAGGTAAAGGTATCGGCGAATCCATCAAAGAGTTCAAAAAGGCCTTCAAGAGCGATGAGAAGTAACCTTCTCCCCCTGTTTGCGGCCATCGCCCCATTTTTGATCTGGCCCATCGAGTTTGTCCTACCCTACCCGCACATAATCGAAGAATTGGTCAAAGCCATACTTGTGTGGTGGGGCAAACCGACTGCCAAAACTGCTCTCCTATCCGGAACTGTGTTTGCTCTCTCTGAAGCCGTTTTCTATCTCTTCAACTCCCCCACTGCCCTCTCGCGTCTGGTCTACACCGTACCCCTACACGCTTCCACTTTTCTCATCTTGAGCCTCTTCCCCCGCCGCTTCTTTCCTCTGGCCCTCATCGCCGCCATCCTACTTCATTGGGCTTACAACCTCTTCATTTAAGGTGCGACCGCACATAGGTTTTTACTTCCCCTCCAAAAAAATCGGTTGCTTCTTTCGAACCGACCGCCCCCCGCAGAAAATCAATCTCCATCTTCCCCAAGTCTTTGGTGTACGCCAATTGCTCCAAAAACAGCCTAGGCGCAAATTCGTCCCCAAACCTTTTCCTCGCATCTCTAACAACTTGTGCCAGAGTCACATGACCCTCCTTCAATAAAAAATACAAATCCACATAGTCCCGCCATTTACCCCTTCTTCCAATCGTAAAGGCCTTGTTGGAGGCCAAATCCGCCAGATCAAAAAGGGGTAATCCTTTAGTTTTTATCACTGGATACAATGGCGAATACGAATATTCCAGGATAGTCAGCCTCAAACCACTCTTAGACATCAAAGTTAACAGCTCTGGATTATCTATCTCCACCACCACCGGCCTATCCAAAACAGACAAAGCTTTATTTCTCATCCGGCTGCTTATCCCACCTTCAGTGAAAATATCAAAATCCAAAGACACCCGATGCCCAATTTGCAGAGCAATCGCTGTGCCTCCGCCCAAGACCCCGCTCCGCTTAAAAACTTCCAACTTCTCCCACAAATCTTGCCTAGGTTTATCTAGAACGTCCAAGTTGAGTTTGACCATATTTCCCCTCGTCAAAACCTTTTAAGCCCAATAGAATTCTCGCGGCAAAATTCAATTTCTCCGGCCTATAACCCCTAAAGGGGTTGTCTAGAAAAACCCTTTTAATTCTACCTAGACCATAGGTTCGAATCAGCCAGCCCAAGTCCTGCCATCCCCCATGAGCCAACACTTGATGCACAATATAAGCCGCGTCCCTCTTTTTATCCAATTTAGACACTCTTTTGGACCACAACACTCCTTGTAATCTTTTAGGTATCATTCTCCCCCTGATTCTACCACAAATTCGCGGGCTACCCAGCCCTGCCATGATTGATCCTCCGCAGCCACCTGCACCCATTTGGCGTCCTGGGCCAACCTAATCGCCTCCGTGGACATATTTAGTCTAGCCACGACTCCAGACTTCACAGACGTGGACAACAGCACATTTACCGTTCCCCCAGTAGGCACTATCACCCTGACTATATCCGGCCCACCTACACCCAAAACCATAGGAGCCGGCCCTGAATTTACTTTCCAGGAAACCATCCCCGTCATCCCGGCCGTCAGCACTCCGACCAGAACCGCTATTGCCATCTTTCCTTGTCCCGTCCGGTATACTTTTGGCTCTTCCATTTTTACCTCACCCCCACCACCGTTTAAGGTCCGCATGTATATAGCCAGAAATACAAACCCAGCTACTAAGATGATAATCAGTCCCCACACGGCCATGGTCTGCGATCCGCCCACAAAACCAAACAGGTTGGTGCTAGCACTGGCCTGGGTCACCAAGTCTTTCAGCTTATCCATTTTGTCTGCGGCTCCATTCATTTCAATCTGGGCCTCCCGGTAAGCCCGGATCTTCTGTTCCGGAGTCACGGCTGTTTTTTGCAAAGCCAAGACTTTGTCCAAGGCCACATCAATGTCGCTTTTCAAAGTAATGCTTTGGGCAAAATAGGCCGTTTTTTCTAAGGGCCTGGCCAATTCCACCGCCTGTTTTCTCACACTGTCCACCATCTCTTGAGAAATTATCCAAATGTCAGTCGTCCTCACCGCCAGCGTCCGGCTTTCTCCTGGCTTCAAAAGATACTGCCCTTCTACATAATATTGATTCTTTTCCGCGTCAAATTTGACCTCCAGCCCCGCGTCTGTCTGCAGTATATCTTCCTTCTTAATCTCCTCTGGCAAATAGTACTTCAGCTCCACCGTCTGGCTAATCAAAAGCGACGGATTGGTCACCAACGATTTAAAGACGATGCTGCCCACTTCCAGCCAGGTGTAATCCACCGACCCGGTCATCCCCTTGGCCAAAAACTTTTTGTTGGCTCCAATCAGCCCCCGAACCGCCAACACCCGGTTTTTCAACCTCTTCTCCGATGTATCCGCGGCAAAACTAGGCGCCAAAGCCCGTTCTACTTTGGGCAGTCTGTTCACCGCCAAAACTGCTTTTACCAATTGATCCACCCGGGTCTGGGTAGCCCCACCCGCCAGCATTTTATCTGCCTCTATTTGCTTCTCCTCCAACACCGCTGCCAATTTCTCTACCTCATCCACCCGGGCCACAACACTTCCCACCGCTTTTTCCAACGCGGCTGCAAAGCTAGTCAAAGATTTTACCCCCGAGAATCTCCGGTCCGCCATGGCCTGCTTGACCGCCTTAGCCTGATCATACGCAATGTCCAGTTCCTTCCAACCCCAAGCCGCTTTCAAACTGGCCAATTGCCCAAACATAGTATTAGTGGCCACTGAATCAGTTTCTTCCCCCAGCGTTTTTCCGATTTCTACCATACTTTTGGATAGTTCACTATCAGTTAGTTGCCCCCACTTCAGAGACACTACTCCAGTTTTGCTCACCACAAACTGCCCGCTCATAAACAATTGATTGGCTACCGTTCTAGTTTCTTCAATTTTGGTCCCCACTTCCGGGATATCTTCTTCAATAAAATTCTGGATAATGGGTTTGTTCACTAATCGCTCTAAAAGCAGTCGATTCGCATCTCCCGTCTGTTTAATTTTAGTCAAATCTGCCGATTCAACGGAACCTGCCGTCAACGTCCTAGGAATGCGGTTCCACACGTCGGCTGCCAGTGTCCCGAAACCAGACATCGTCCGGCTGGAGTAACCCCACACCGCGCTGGCAATGTCGCCCGCCGACGGCACGGACGCCGCCGCCGCCACCACTTCCCAGCTTTTATCCAAACACATGTATTCGGTTCCGATAGTACAGCACACCTGGGCCCGGTAATATCCCGTTGTGGTTGGCGCCGTAAACTGATACGAGAACCACCCATCAGACGTGTAAGTCATGGCAGTTGGGTCAATATATACTACCCCATTGGGATCACGAGCAGTAATAATGCACGTTCCTCCAGTCACGGGGGTATACTCATCATCATATACAAATTCTCCTACAGTACAGCTGGAGCTGACGGTGCATGACTGAATAGAGCCGGCCGCGGCCCCGACACCCGTAGCGGATATCAGAGCCGCACCAACCAAGGTAACTACGATTAGTGATTTGTGTTTAGTAGTTACCATACTATTCGCCTCAGTCAGCAGAAGCTTTTTTGAATTCCCGAACTGAATCGGAAATACCTTTAGCCAATTGGGGCAGCTTAGAACTCCCAAACATCACCAGCAGTATGCCGGCAATTATTAGAAGTTCAGTTGTTCCAATGCTCTGTAACAGCATGCACTATCACCTCGCTTTCTAATATTCAGTATGTAGCTTTTATTAATATGTTGTCAACGCCCATTTTTAATCTTATCGTAATCTTATCATTTGCCTCTTGACTAGCCTCATTTTATGTTATACGCTTATTTTAATGATCTCCCTGTCCTTTAATCTTTCTCCGGGATTAAAAAGCTGCCTGGTAAAAATCGACAACTTCAGAAGTGAGATTCTTACTACTCCCCTCCCCCCTGCCCGGCTCATGGAACTGCAATGGAAAGCCACCCAAGGTTATTTAACCGCTTGGGGAGGGCGCCGCGCAGCCCTAGACCGTATCCGCCAAAGCTGGACTACAGATCTACCCGCAGGAACAACACCAGTTCTGGAATACCTCGATTCCCCTGGGTTGCATCCCATCTTGCAAGCCGCCATTGCCCACCTGGCCTTCGTTCCTCCCTATAGCTATCTCGTCCCCCAGGTTTATCTCCACCGCCGCGGCTACGACTGTCATGGACTAGTGTGCATCGACGAATTCTGGCTCAAAAACCGCGATACTTACTCCCAGCTCCTAACTACCAACGCCACCTCTACCAGTATTACCCAGTGGGTAGATTTTTATGCCCAAGCTGCGTTATACCAATACGCCTTGACCCAACGGGCCGTCCTAGCTCCCTCCACCGAATCCCCTAAAGGACTGTGGAGCTTGTCAGACCGCCAAAAAACCCTACTCACCCGTCTGGAAGCCCCCGGCTCCTCCATCACCAACCGCCAGGTGCAAAAGCTTTTAAAAATCTCTCAAATTACCGCCTCCCGGGATCTGTCCAAAATGGCCTCTCTGGGTCTGCTGTTTGCCCACGGCCACCACGGCCGCTCCGTGTATTACACCAGAATTTAATGAGCCCGGATAGAGAGTCGAACTCTAATCTAATCCTTACCATGGATTCGTTCTGCCGTTGAACTATCCGGGCTGGGTGCCAGGAGAAGGATTCGAACCTTCGTAGCCGTGAGGCGCGACTTTTACAGAGTCGTGTATTTGACCGCTCTACCATCCTGGCCAGCGAAATTATTTTACCATGCTATCACGAGCTCAACGAGAGATATCATTGACTTGTTAATGATATACTTTAGTTAGAGAGTGAGGTGATTTAATTGGATCAAACACCAGTAACCTGTTCAAATTGTCACGCGGTTACCACCAACGACGGCAAAACCGTCTGGGTGTGTGAACAATGCGCAACCGAAAATAAACCAGTAGATGTAGCTGCAGCTCAAGCTGCCGTCAGCGATGCCGCCGGCGCCATGCCAGCTGCTCCTACAGCCCCAGCCGCTCCAGTGACACCTACAGACCAACCTGCTCAGTAACTTTGAGCACAAGCGCAAAAATCGCCCCTCGTAATCGCCGGGCGATTTTTGTTAAGATAGCGTTTAGAAATCAGCGTTTAGCGTTCAGTATGTACCTCAAATCCCATGGCGAATTTCAACAGTTTCTCGGTATCGCCTACGGTTCCGCTCTTGAATTAGAAACTCAACTTACTATCTGCACCGAGACAGGATTATT
>LCOA01000018.1 GCA_001002405.1 Candidatus Amesbacteria bacterium GW2011_GWA1_47_20 | reverse complement strand
TATTTCAACTCCACAAGTTCCGCTCCATGATTCCCGACGCCCACATCCGCCTGCGTACTGATCCCACATTGAAAAAATTATACGAAGAATATAAAAAAAGCAGTTACAAACTTACCCAAGACTCCCGGGTTACCAAAGTCGGCAAATTTATCCGCAAATTCTCATTAGACGAAGTTCCTCAAATGTTAAATATCTTAAAGGGGGATATGAGCCTTATTGGCCCCAGGCCGTATTTTGCAGACGAGCTGGAAGAACAACAACTCAAATATCCCCACACTAAAGATCTGGTCAAAAAAGCTCTTTCAGTCCGGCCAGGAATTACCGGCCAATGGCAGGTTTCCGGCCGGAGTGCCATCAATTTTGACAAGCGGATAGAGATAATATGAACCTATGGTATGATTTAAAAATATTGTTCAAAACCCCTTTTGTCATGTTATCCGGCAAAGGGGCTGTCTAATCCTGCCATGCAAGAAGAGACTATAGTTCATCCCCTCGAAAGCCGCAAATTCCCCGTATTTTTTAAGGTTGCCCTCATTGTCCTAATCGTTCTGGCCGGCTTGGCAGCTATTTTAACCGCCATCCTTCTCCCGTCGGTCAAAAAATTGACAGTCTCGGTCGACCGTCTCAAAGCTTCCGGGGCCACCGTTGTGGCCGCCGCTAAAGCTCAAGATCTCAAAGCTGTTGACGCCCAGCTGGATGTGGTGGAAAAAGATTTGGCAGACCTGTCCCGGGACTACGCGCGTTTGTCCTGGTTGAAGATAATTCCTGTGGCTAATCTGTACTATGCTGATGGTCAGCACGGTTTAAAAGCCGGGGTCGAAGTTTTAGCAGCCGCTAAAATTACTGTTGACGCCATCGCGCCGTACGCTGATTTGGTGGGGCTCAAAGGTCTATCCACTTCCGGCGATGGTATGAAAACCGCCCAAGACCGAGTTAATTTTGTCGTTGAAACTTTGGACAAAGTCCGGCCCCAGCTAACCCTTATAGGAGAAAAACTCGCTACCGCCAGAGCCGAAGCCGACAAAATCAAACCCGCGCGTTACCCTAAATACCAATCACAACTTACTTCCGGAATAGCTCTCATCGATCAAGCCTCCAGTCTAGTCAACGATGCCAAGCCGCTACTGGAATCCGCTCCATATATCTTAGGCAAAGATAAACCCCGTCGGTATCTGGTTCTTTTTCAAAACGACGCAGAACTTAGACCTACTGGTGGGTTTATGACCGCTTACGCCGTAATCGAGGTTTCTAAAGGCAAAATCAATATCATTCAGTCCAACGATATTTATACCTTAGACGACAAATTCCCCAAGAAACTACCCGCTCCCGAACCCATCAAAAAATACTTGCCCAATGTCCCTTACTGGTACCTGCGCGATCAAAATTTGTCCCCAGACTTCAAAGTTTCTATGGACACCTTTTATCCCAACTATCAACTCACCAAGTCACCGGCGGTGGACGGTATTATCGCCGTCGACACCAAGGTGTTGGTCGACCTGCTCAAAGTTACCGGTCCCATCGGCGTCTCCGGCTTTGGCAATTACAGTGCCGAAATCGACAAGCGCTGCAATTGTCCGCAGGTTTTTTATGAGCTAGAAAAATTTGCCGATCAGGAGGGCCCGGTGGTCTGGGATTCGGTTTCTGGCAAGATCGTTTTCGCTCCCCGAAATTATGGCGACCGCAAATCTTTTATTGGCCCCATGATGCACTCGGTTATGACCAATGTTTTTGCCCAACCCAAGAGCAAAATGTCAGATCTCTTCAATACCGCCATCTCCGCCATCAACGGCAAACACGTCCAGTTTTACTTTATAGACCCCACCATTCAAAGCGCCATCGAGAGCTTTAATTTAGCCGGCCGGGTTCGTGAGACGGACGGTGATTATCTCATGGTGGTGGACACCAATTTTGCCGGAGCCAAAACTAACGTCTGGGTCACCTATGCCGCCGATCAAAAAATCGACGTGGGCGGAGACGGCACGGTAACCAAAACCCTGACTCTGACCTACAAGAATCCCCAAGAATATTTCGTCGAAAAAGGTACCAGTCTTAAGCTCAACGGTGTATTCCGGGATTGGCTGCGGGTTTACGTGCCCAAAGGCAGCGAACTCATCGAGGCCAAGGGATTTGAAACCGGTCAAAAAACCTCCGAGGACCTGGGTAAAACCGTCTTTGAGGGTTTCTTCTCGGTCACCCCGCTTAACGTGCGCACCATTACTCTCAAATACAAATTGCCCATAAAAATTAAATCCCCTTACAAGATGCTCATTCAAAAGCAAGGCGGATCCAAAAACTTCCCCTACACTTTCAAAGTCAATGGAAAAACCTACCCCGAATTCATTCTGAATGCCGATCATGAATTCATATTCTGATCGGGGAGTAGTCCTCAAGCGGTCAAACCTAGGCGAAGCAGACAAGCTAATTACGTTTTATACCAAAAATCACGGCAAAGTGGCCGCCGTTGCCCGGGGATTACGCAAACCCACTTCTAAGCGCGCCGGATCTCTGGAGTTATTTAATGAAGTCAAAGTCTCTTTTATTAAGGGCAAAGGAGAGTTAGACACCCTAGCCGAAGTCCAGATATTGGAAACCTATTCCGGCTGGCGCAAGCACCTTGGCCGGGTCAACCTGGCTTATCAACTCGTCGAAGTGATAGACAAATTAACTCCCGACCATCAACCCCATCAGGAAATTTTTGAGATTTTACGGCGGTCTCTTTCCGAAATTGGAAATTTAAAAATTGATTGGAAATTGAAAATTGAAAATTGGAAATTGCAACTCCTGCGGGAGCTGGGTTACTGGCCGCGGACCAAAGATTTTACTGGTGAAGTTGATCAATTCATCGAAAGTCTTATCAATCGCCCCCTCAATTCCCCAAAACTTCTAAATAGGTTAAAATAACCATATGGATCTCATGGAAAAAATTGTCAGCCTGTGCAAGAGGAGGGGATTTGTCTACCCCGGAAGTGAGATTTACGGCGGTTTGGCTAACACATATGATTACGGCCCGGTGGGGGTAGAGCTGAAACGCAACCTACAAAACTACTGGTGGGATTTTTTTGTTAACCGAAGAGACAATATTTTGGGGTTGGACACAGCCATTCTCATGAGCCCCAAAGTTTGGGAGGCCTCCGGCCATACGGAAAGCTTCACTAACGTTCTGGTTGATTGCACCTCTTGCCAGTATCGCACGCGCGCAGACCACTTGATCGAAGACGCTCTGCCGAAAATTGGGAATGTCGAAGGTAAGCTTCTTCCAGAACTCGATAAAATCATCTCTGATCACAACATACTTTGTCCTAAATGTGGCAAAACTACTTGGACTAAGAGCCGAAACTTCAATCAATTATTTGAAACCCAGATAGGTATCATTACTTCCGGGAAAAATACCGTTTACTTGCGTGGCGAGCTGGCCCAGGGTATGTTTGTTAACTTCAAGTTAGTTTTGGACAATTTTCATCCCAAACTTCCCTTTGGCTTGGCTCAATCTGGTAAGGCTTTTCGAAATGAAATCACTATGGGTAAATTTACTTTCAGAACTTTGGAGTTTGATTTGGCCGAATTTGAGTACTTCGTCGATCCGGATAATTGGGAGAAAGAATTCGAGAGCTGGAAAACGGAAATGTATAAGTTCGCTCTCAGCCTTGGTCTTGGAGTTGATAAACTTCGTTGGCGGACCCATAAGCCCGAGGAGCTCAGCCATTATTCAAAACGTACGGAGGATTTGGAATATCAATTCCCTTGGGGTTTCAAAGAAATGTGGGGCTTGGCTTACAGAACCGATTTTGACCTTAAAAACCATATGGCCAAATCCGGAGTGGACTTGCAATACACAGACGCTATTTCCGGCCGCAAATTCATACCCCATGTGGTCGAACCCACTTTTGGTCTGTCCCGCCTGCTAACCATAATCCTTCTCAACTCATATTGGGAAGATACTGAAAAAAATCGAGTTGTCATGAGATTTCCCTACAGACTGGCTCCTTACAAAGTGGCGGTTTTCCCATTAGTTGCCAACAAAGAAAATTTGGTATCCAAAGCTCGGACTCTCTATCTCTCTCTCAAATCTCAATTCTCATGCGCCTGGGACGACCGGGGCAACATTGGCAAGAGATATTACGCCCAAGATGAAATCGGTACCCCGTGGTGTGTAACGGTAGATTACCAAACTCTAGAAGATGATACCGTCACCGTGCGAGACAGAGACACCGCTCAACAAGTTCGCATGCCGGTCTCTGAACTTGACAGTTATTTCCAGGACCAGCTAAAGTGAACTAATGAATAAGTGGCTGCCCATTGCGAGTGCGGTTGTGGCTCTGGGAATTAGCGCCGGAATTGTTTTGTACTTCAAAGGTAAACCCAATTCACCCTTAGCGACCCCAACTCCCATTCCCGACGTGGCTGTTCAGCTCGCGCCGGACAAGCAGCCCCAGATCGAATTGAAATTCAGCTCTGACGGCCACTATGTGACCGTATCGTTATCCAACCTCAATGCCAATCAGCTCGAATACAACCTCATTTACGACGCTATGGTCAAAAGCAGCAAGTTGCAAACCGGTGTCAATGCCACGGCCAACATCTCCGGCAAGTCCATCTACAGTCAAAAACAACTCTTGGGATCCGAATCCTCCGGCAAATTCTCGTATCACGAAAAAATTACCAACGCTGTCATGGAGCTGGCTCTGCGCGATTCCTCCGGCCGCTCTATCTTCACCGCCACCTACCCCTTCACCGTCAAAGCCGGTTCATCCTCCACCCTCACTCCTAGTGAATAGGGTCAGACCCTATTCACCACAGCTTTCGTGTTTTGTTGGCCTTGACATGGCGTGAAAACAGGTTCATAGTGGTAGGAAGTGGTAAAAAGTGGTAAAACAATGTTATGTTCATTGGACAATACGAGCACAACCTCGAGGCCAAAGGCCGTCTCTCCATTCCCAGCAAATTCCGTTCTCAACTGGCCGATGGGGCCGTCTTGTCCCAAGGATTAGACGGTTGTTTATTTTTATATGCCAAAGCCACGTGGGACTCGCTCATTACCAAGTTATCCCAATTACCCATAACCAAGCAGACTGCGCGCAGTTTCACGCGTAGCCTGTCCTACGGCGCCACAGAGGTAGACATTGATTCTCTGGGGCGGATACTCGTTCCCGACTATCTGCGCGAGTTTGCTAGCCTCAAATCGGTCTGCATTATCGCGGGCGCAGTAGACAGGGTGGAAATTTGGGATAAATCCAAGTTTGTCAGCTATACCGCCACTATTAATAGTCAACGGGAGGAGATAGCTGAAAAACTTGAGATATCATAATCCTGTTCTTTTACAATCTGCTTGTCACTTTTTAGCCGTCAAACCTGGTGGCCATTATGTTGATTGCACTTTAGGCGGTGGGGGACATACTACTGAAATCATTCGCCTTGGGGGACTAGTCCTAGGCCTTGATCAAGATCCAGAAGCTTTACAAGCCTGCCCTGATCTTGACGGGCTAACCAAAGTCCAGGCCAACTTTATCCATCTGGCCGAAGTTGTCCAGACACATAATTGGCAGCCGGTGCAGGGGGTTCTGCTGGATTTGGGAGTATCGGAGCATCAAATAAATATTCCTGGTCGGGGATTCTCATTTCAACTCCCTGGACCGTTGGATATGCGTATGGACCCGGCATTGCCCAACACCGCGGGCACACTGGTTAATCAGTTATCTGCCAACCAGTTAACCAGTCTTTTCAAAGACTACGGCGAGATACCGGTCGCCAAACTACTAGCTGCCAAGATTATTGCTGCCCGTCCGCTAACAACCACTGACCAACTGGCCAGCATAACCGGTAAGTGGTCCCGCCAAGCCTTTCAAGCTCTCCGCATCACCGTCAACGACGAGCTAGGAGCCCTCGCGGCTGTTTTGCCTCAAGCCAAAGAAATTTTGGCTCCCGAGGGGCGGCTGGTAGTTATCAGCTTTCATTCACTCGAGGATAGACTGGTCAAGCAAACACTGAAAGATATGGCTACTCTCACTCCCAAACCCGTTATCGGCGAAAAAGGTGCCAAGCTTAGAGCTTATGTTAAAACTTTTAATCATTCTTAACCTCATCCTGCTTTCCGGGCAGGTAGTTTTGTCCTTTGGCCGGGCCACGCAAGGCGCTCATCTGGCAGGCCTGCAAAATCGAGCCCAGACTTTGGCTGCCGAGAACCAACGCTTGCGGGAGTCCATCTATTCCGCTTCATCCCTGTCTCATATTTGGGTCTTGGCCGAGCGTCTCAATCTGCAGCCCCGCTCCGTCAATTTCCTGATCCCTCTTCCCGTGGCGGCCGCCCGGCCATGAAATGGCGTCTGGTCGTCATCCAGGTATTTTTTGCGCTCTTTTCCCTGAGTATTATGTTGCGCCTGGGCTATTGGCAGGTTGTCAAAGCTGCCGGTTTGGCGTCAGAGGCGGTTTCCCAAAGACAAAGTTTTCTGGAGTTGCCCAGTCCCCGGGGTGAAATTTTGAGCTCGGACGGATTTCCTTTAGTCACCAACAAAGAAGCCTATTTATTTTACGTCAATCCCAAACAGTTTGTATTTTCCCCAAAACTCAATCAAATTCTCCCGGCTTCAGCCAGTGCCCGGCTGTCAGCCATCCCGGACAATTTGAGTTGGTATTTAATTGCCCGCTACCTATCCACCCCCGTCCGCGACCAGATCCAGGATCTGAAATTAACCGGTGTGGGGTTTGAACCGGACCCGGACCGGTATTATCCCGAAGCCAGCTCCAGCGCCCATTTTTTGGGCTTTGTAGGTCAGGATGCTTCCGGCCGCCCCCAAGGTTACTTTGGTCTGGAAGGCTACTACAATCGCCAGCTCACCGGCACACCCGGTAAATTGGTTCAGGAAAAAGACGCTCTAAACAGGCCAATTTTAATCGGAGACCAAAACCTCTTACTCCCTCAACCCGGCAGTACTTTAACAACCTCCATAGACCGAACCCTGCAATTTATTGCCTACCAAAAGTTATCTGCCGCTCTTACTAGATATAGTGCCGTTTCCGGTACGGTGACTATCATGGAGCCGTCCACCGGCCGAATTTTGGCTATGGTCAGTCTCCCCAATTACGACCCGGCCAGTTTTGGAGAATTTGATCAGTCGCTTTACAAAAACCCCATTATCTCTGATGCGTACGAACCTGGGTCCACATTCAAGGTCCTGGTCATGGCGGCAGCGTTAGACACCCAAGCCGTCCAACCAGACACGATTTGTGACACATGCTCTGGCCCGGTAGCCGTTTCTGATTATGTCATCAAGACTTGGAATGACAAATATTATCCCCAAAGTACAATGACTGAAATCATCCAACACTCAGACAACGTGGGCATGGCATTTGTTGGCCGGAGATTGGGGAAACGCAAATTGATTACATATCTAAAAAAATTCGGAATTGGCCAACTATCGAAGGTAGATTTACAGGAGGAGAGTTCACCGTCTCTTCGACCGGAATCTACTTGGGTGGATATTGACTTGGCTACTGCCTCTTTTGGTCAGGGCATAGCCGTTACCCCTTTGCAGATGCTGCGAGCTGTTTCAGCCATTGCCACCCGCGGACTTCTACCCAGACCCCGAATTGTGGATAAAATCAACAACAAATCTGTTTCCGTTCCGCCGCCTACCCAGGTCATCTCTTCAAATGCAGCTGCCCAAATGACTTTGATGATGGTCAACGCCGTAGATTCTGGAGAGGCCAAATGGGCCAAACCCAAAGGTTTTTCTATCGCCGGCAAAACCGGCACCGCCCAAATTCCCGTCTCCGGTCATTACGACGCGGATAAAACCATTGCTTCTTTTGTAGGCTTTGCCCCGGCTACCTCCCCCAAATTTGCCATGTTAGTTACTCTGCGCGAGCCCAAATCATCTCCCTGGGGAAGCGAAACCGCCGCCCCCCTATGGTTTGACATCTCCAAAGAGATCCTGCGTTTGCTAAAATAAAACCAATGCATACCATATCTTTTAAACACGCGTGGGATGGCTTGACGCACGCCGTTTCCACCCAACCCAATTTTGCGGTGCATCTTTTTTTCTCCACCCTGGCTATCGTGGCTGGAATCGCTCTCAACATTTCCGGTCTGGAGTGGATCGTTATTGCTCTCACTGTTGTTGTGGGGTTAGTTATTGAACTCGTAAATACGGCTATCGAATCCACCGTCGATTTAATTACCCGAAAATATAACCGTCTAGCCAAAATCGCCAAAGACACTGCCGCCGCCGCCATGCTGGTTTATGCAGTAGGGGCTCTGGTTGTAGCTGCCGTTATTTTTGTTCCTAAAATATGGCGCTTTATCTAGGCATCTTAATTTTTGCTTTCATTGTCACCAGCATTGCCATCGTCCCTTTTATCGATTATCTATACAAGCTGCGGTTTACCAGGAAGGATGAACGCGCAGAAGTTGAACTTGGAGATACAGCCGAATTTCGCAAATTTCATGCCGAACACAGCAAAAAAGTTGGCACGCCCATCGGCGGGGGTCTTCTCATCATTTTTCTGGTCTCACTTCTTTATGCCCTGCTTTTTCCTCTCATCACCCGCTTAGGAGTCTTTGTAACTTCAGCCTTTCCCATCAAAGAAGAACTGAATATTATCTTCTTTACTTTCATCTCCTTTGGGGTCTTGGGTCTGTATGACGACATTATGAAAATGTTTGGCCATGCTCGAACCGGCTTCTTTGGTCTGCGCGTTCGGCATAAACTGATCATTCAAATTCTCCTGGCTACCACCATTGCCAGTATGCTGTACTTCAATCTGCGCATCCACATTATCAATATCCCCAACATCGGCGTATTAAATCTGGGCTGGCTGTACATCCCCCTGGCAGCTTTCTTGATCACCACTTTCACCAACGCTTTTGACATTGTCGACGGCCTGGATGGACTATCCTGTGGAGCTTTGCTGATTTGCCTGCTGGCCTTCTGGGCTTTGGCCGTCGCCTCGTTGGATACCCCGCTGTCCATCTTCATCGCTCTGTGGATCGGTAGCCTGATTGCTTTCCTGTACTTTAACGTCTACCCTGCCCGCATTTGGCTGGGTAACGCTGGCGGATTGGCGTTTGGCGCCACATTAGCTGTGGTGGGCCTGCTAATTGGCAAAATTGCCGCTCTGCTGGTTATCGGCGGCATATTTATTATCGAAGGAGCCAGTAGCTTCCTGCAGATCATTTCTTTCAAAGTCTTTAAACACCGCATCTTTCCTCTGGCCCCCATTCATCACTGGCTGCAAATCCGGGGTTGGGAGGAACCCAAAATTGTCATGCGTGCTTGGCTGGCCGGCATTATGTTAGCCATTTTTGGCCTGTGGCTCGCTCAACTTTAACCATTAGTCTTCTGGTCGTAGGACTTACCTTTTTTGGCCTGCTCATGGTCGGCAGTTCGTCGGTGGTGGATGCTGCCCGGGACTTTGGTGACAAGTGGTATTACCTTAAGCTGCAAACTGGTTGGGCAGTCATAGGACTAGCCGGATTTTTCCTTATCTCCCGCTTGTCATATCAAAAACTAGAAAAACTCTCTGTCACTTTGTTGCTTGCCACTTTGTTGCTCTTGGTTCTAGTGCTCATCCCCGGACTTGGATCAAAACTTCTGGGTGCTCGCCGCTGGCTCAACCTAGGTTTTTTCAGCTTCCAACCTGCGGAACTAGCCAAGCTCACTCTAGCCATTTATTTTTCCAGTCTCTTAAAAAAAACCACCCGTTTCTGGCCATTCATTGCCGTATTAGGACTATCCAGTCTTTTAATTATGCTCGAACCGGATTTGGGCACCACCTTAATTTTGACCGGTAGTAGCTTAATCACTTATTTTGGCAGCGGCAGCCAGTTACGTTATCTGAGTCTGATGATTCCAATTTTCATCATTACCGTGGCCGCTCTCGTCCTTTTTTCTCCATATCGTCTTGACCGCTTGAAAACCTATTTTGATTATTCCCGCGATCCTTTAGGTTCGTCTTATCACATCCGTCAGGTGCTCTTAAGTTTGGGATCGGGCGGGGTATTTGGGGTGGGATTGGGCCAATCCAAACAAAAGTACGAATTCTTGCCCGAGGCCACCACCGACTCCATTTTTGCCGTTATTGGTGAAGAATTGGGCCTGGTGGGTGGAATAGCAGTAATCGCTGCCTTTCTCTTCTTCATGCATCAAGGCATGCAAGTCGTGGCTTCGGCTCCAGACAAGTTCGGTGCCAACCTAGCCTTAGCTCTCACTTCCTGGATCTCTCTCCAAGCCTTGGTCAATCTCGGCGCCATGGTGGCCATCATCCCCCTCACCGGCGTCCCCTTGCCCTTCATCTCCTACGG
>LCOA01000017.1:24735-27493 GCA_001002405.1 Candidatus Amesbacteria bacterium GW2011_GWA1_47_20 | reverse complement strand
GGAAAAGATACAAAAGGTCATCCAAAAGAGTATCACCCCGGTCTACTTGGCAAAATCACGGGATCTACTCTTGGCAGGGAATATTGGGTCAATGTTTTAAAGTCTTATGGAATCAAGGCCGAAGCTAAAACCGGGGAAGAATTAACTGACGTAAAGAAGCTTGAAACACTCAGGAAAATTTTAGCCGATAATAGACCGGTAATGCTTGCTATTGCTAATGCTTATAATTCGCAGGGTAGATATATACCAGTGCGCAGATTCTTTGTAGGACATTGGATTACATTATGGGGTTATGACGATAGAGAACAGACTTTTCATGTATACGATTCTTGTGTTCCCAAGGAAAGATATGATAAGGCAATTCAGATTGGAAATACAAAAAGAACTTATAAACAAGTATTGCGAGATTGGGAAGGATCTCTGTTGTCATTTAGAACCTTGAGGGGATTTGAAAAATACCATTACATAGAAATTACTCTCAAAGATAATTGGTCTTAGGTTTGAAAGGCGTGGCCTTTTTGACATATATGTTCCACCTCTTAGGTGGAACTATGATTTGACCTGGTTGGCTAAATGGAATACAGTAAAGAGAGAAAGAGGGTGAGGAGAAAAGCATGAAAATACATGAAACAGGATTGGCATTGGGGGCGATGGCGGCTTTGGTGCACGCGGTATGGGCGATGCTGGTATGGTTGAACGTGGCCCAGCCGTTTTTGGATTGGATATTCACCATCCATTCCCTGGCAAATCCCTATTTTGTCTTACCATTTAACCTGGCCCAGTCGCTCACTCTGGTGGGAACCACGTTTGTGATCGGCTACGGATTCGGCTTGGTGTTTGCCAATATCTGGAACAGGGTGGTTAAGAAGTAAAAAGAGGCTTAGTTGACTGTGAGGCTGGAAATGCTATATTCCAGTTATGAAGATTGTCGTTTTTTATCCCAAAAACGAATTTACTCCTGAGCAACAGAAACAGCTGTCTTTCTTGGACGAGGTTATTTATGCCAAGACCCGCGAGGAGCTACCTATCGATAAACTTCTAGAAATGGCCATGGGAGCCGAAGTTGTAGGAGTGGACCCAGATCCGTTGGGAGGATTTGAAAAAGCGAAAGAGAAATTAACCAAAATAATGGAATCTCTGCCAAATTTGAGAGGTGTTTGTCTTTCCACTACGTCTTTTGGATGGGTTGATTTGGATTATTGCAAGAAACGAAAAATTCCAGTGAGTAATGTTCCAGGATATTCGAAAGAATCTGTAGCTGAACATGCAATTGCCATGCTGCTAAGCGCTGCTAAAAGAATTTTTGTTTCTGATAGGGCAACACAAACTAGCAAATATAAACTTGTGCAAGGATTTGAACTAAAAGGAAAAACTTTAGGAGTTATTGGACTGGGGAGTATTGGTAGTAGGGTGGCGGAATTAGGGTTGGGTATTGGAATGAAAGTGATAGCTTATAACCGACACCCAAAAAAGATGCCGGGGATAAAAATGGTTTCTTTGGATCAACTCTTGAGAGAATGTGACGCTATTTCTTTAAACACTACTCACGAAAAAGCAAATGACGAGATGATTGGAAAACTTGAGATAGCAAAAATGAAGAAAGGGGTAATTATCGTGAATACGGTGGACAGGAATTTGGTAGACGAAAAAGCTATGGCCGAAGCTTTAAAATTCGGAAAAGTAGACACATACGTTTATGAAGGTGAAGATTTAGTGCATACACCATTGGCTAAACTGGAGAACGCGATCGGATTAAAAGCTTTCGCCTGGTATACCAAAGAGGCGTTGGATAATCTATATAGAATCTGGGTGGGTAATATCTTAGCGTTGGCAAAAGGAAAACCGCAAAATTTAGTATGAGCTTGAGTTTCAGGAAAGCCTCGATAGCCGACTGGGAAACGATTATTTTCCTGGAAAAAAGTTCTAGCAGTAGACTCTTTTTTGCATACACAAAGAAGGATGAAACAAAAAAGTATCTCGCCAAGAGCCAGGTCTATATCATAGAAAATTCCGGAAAGCCGATTTGGGACTATTTCTTTCGAAATAAAGGGCAAGGACCATGCTTATTTTGACGCGCTGACGATTTTGCCAAAGTTTCGCAATAAGGGTTGTGCCACAGCAGCACTGAAATGGATTTCTTCGAAACTGAAAAAATTCAAAAGAATCGACTTACTCACTCATCCCCATAATACTGCAGCCATAAGAGCTTATTTTAAACTGGGATTTGTGATCGACTCTTGGGTTGATAACCCGTTTGGCGATGGCGAGCCACGGATACGAATGATTAAAGAAAACGATTGAAATACCCGCTTTTGTATAATGAAGTGATGAAGAGGTGGGTAGTGTTGATAATCATAGTTTTGGCTGTGGGAGTTGTAGTGTGGAAGAAGAGACCGGCGCCGGCGGCTCCGGTGACCACATCATCCGAAAAGATGAAGGTGGAGGTGGTGGCGACGGGACTGGAAGTGCCGTGGGCAATTGCCTGGACGAGCCCCACTAGAATGCTGGTGACTGAAAGGCCGGGGCGGATTAGAGTCATAGAAAATGGACAATTGAAATTAGAGCCGTTAAAGACGTTTTCTGATGTGGCGACGGGAGGCGAAGACGGATTGATGGGCATTGCCGTGAATAAAGGACAAGTTTATGTATGTCTTTCTTATAAAAAAGCCGGGAAACAAGCTTTGCGGATAGAAAGATTGGAGGATGGGAAAGTTATTTGGGATAATGTGCCATCGGCTACGTTTCATACCGGGTGCCG
>LCOA01000017.1:0-24718 GCA_001002405.1 Candidatus Amesbacteria bacterium GW2011_GWA1_47_20 | reverse complement strand
GGAGATTTGGGCTTTGGGACTGCGGAATCCTCAGGGACTTGCATGGGATGACAAGGACCAATTGTGGGCAACAGACCACGGACCGTCAGGATTTGACGGACCAGTGGGGGGTGACGAGATAAATGCAATTACCCAAGGAGGTAATTACGGTTGGCCGCTGGTGTCGCATGGAAAAACGAAAGCGGGAACAATTGCACCGGTAAAAGTGTATACCCCGGCTATTGCTCCGGCCGGCATTGCCTGGTGGAGAGGAAAGCTGTGGTATGGGGGGTTAAAGGGCGAGGGATTGTATACACTGGAAGGAAAGGTGGCCGAGATAAATGTGGGGCGGGTGCGAGAAGTGGTGGTGGGGCCGGACGGAGCTTTGTACATAACTACCAGCAATAGAGACGGGAGAGGGAAAGTGCTGGAGGGAGACGACAAAATAATCAGGCTATCTTTTTGATTTTTTGATTTCGGCCAGGATTTCGGCCTTGATCTTTTTGGCCTGGATGCGAATCTCGGATTCGATGTCTGCTTTGATCTCCTTTTTGAGAAAAGCCAATAATTCTGGATCGTGCGGGGCTTTTTGAAATTTAGTCAAAAATGGTTCGTGATGTTCTTTGGGAAGATGATTTAGGATGACATTTAACAGGTGTTGGTGAGTAGTGTGGTGAATAAGACCCAAAATTTCTTCCCGCTCGTCGGCCGGCAAGTCATACACGTCCAGCTCGGAGGTGACTTCCTCTAGAACTATTAAATGATCGAGAAATGTTTTAGCCATGTGTTAAAAGGGGTGGTTTTTCTAAATTATATTCCAAAGGACCCAAGGGAATTTGATCGGCGGGATCGTCGACGAAAAAGAGAACTACCGGGCCTTTTTGCATGCCCACATTCAAGCCTAGATAAGCCATGACTTCGGGTGAGCCGCCGAAATGCTTGCCGGTCCAGGCGGCCGGGCCGGAATCGGCAATATCGGCGATGATGATTTTGCCGTTTTGGACGTTTACAATGACGACTTTCCTATATTTGTACCAGTCGCGGAGATATGGAAGACGGGTGGACCAGTCCGGCAGATACAGGGTTTGGACGACGGCGTAATATTTTTCTTTTTCGATGAGGTCGGGGGTTAACTGATCACGCGACTGGGCAAAATAGCCCCAGGCCCCACGGCCTGGAGCCATATTGTCTACCACATCCCCAGGATAACGCATAAGATGTTGTTCGGCGCCGATTAAGCCATATGAAGTATTCAAATGATTGCCTTCCAATTCAGCGGTGGCATGCAGACCGTAAAGATCGTGCAAGAGAGCGGAAATTTGAGATTCTTGGTCGGAAGTTAGAGGTTGGACGGATTCAGGAAGTAGACTTTGCAATTTTTCTACCAAACGGTTATGCAGGTCGAATGGAGAAACTTGGGAAATGCTGGAGGAAGGCAAGGCGGCTAAAGTAGGAGCTGATTGGCCGGGAGCAAGAAGGAGGGATCCGGCCAGGGCAGAACTGGCCAGGAATCTAGCGACGTGGGGGTGATGAGCCAATAAAGTTGTCCTAGTGGTTAAATGCTTGAGTTTGAGTTTTGAACGAAGCTTTTCAGAGTTTAATTCGGGCAAGCGTTTCATCTTTACCTAAGATTAACATAGATTCGGTCAGAGGCGGGGTGATTTTTGAACCACAGATGGCTAGGCGAAGGGACATGAAGAAGTCGCCACGGGGAAATCCGCGCGCAGCGCAAAGATTGGAAAGGGCAGCTTCAATGGCTGCTTTGGACCAAGAGACTGTCGAGAGAGCCTCGAGGGTGGTCACCAGATAGGACTTATCGGTCGGATAGGACGGAATAGGTCGTATAAAGAAAAAGCTGGCTAAAGATGTGGCGTCGGCCAGAGTGGTGATGCGGTCCTTGATAAGAGGAATTATTGGGAGAGTAACTTCCGGTAAATATGGTTTAATTAATTGAAGTAGTTCGGTGTCCGACTTCTGGCGGATGTAGTGGCCGTTGAACCAATCGAGCTTGGCTTTGTTTAAGACGGGGTTGGATTTTTGAAAACCTGCGGGATCAATGTGCTCGATGAATTCCGACAAAGTGAATAGTTCACGATTGTCTTTGGGAGCCCAACCTAGCAAGATAACGAAATTTAGTATGGCTTCTGGCAGATAGCCGTTGGCTAATAGCTCATTAACAGAAGCGCTGCCTTTGCGTTTGGAGAGTTTGCCGCTTGCCGGATCCATGATATCGGTTAGATGACCGATTTCCGGCCGATCGTAGCCCAAAAATTGATACAAAAGCAGATGAATGGGAGTGCTGGGTAGCCAATCATGGCCGCGGAGAACGTGGGTGATGCCCATGGCGTGATCGTCAACAACCACCGCCAGATGATAAGTGGGGAAACCGTCTGATTTGAGAAGAACCATATCAGTGAGAATGTCGGTTTTCCAAGAAATATCTTTGTCCAGAACAAAATCGTGGTACGAAACCTCCTCTCCTGCGGGAATTTTGATGCGCACGGCTCCCTCGTCCAGATAAGCGTGGCCGGAGGCAACGAGCAGATCTGCGGTTTTCTGATATACGCCCTGTTTGACGCGCTGGGATTGGATGTGCAATTCGTCCCAATCTAAGCCAAAGACTTTGAGAGTTTGCTGCAGGGAGGCGACTGCGCCTTTGACCTGACGCTTTTGATCCGTATCTTCGATACGCAGGATAAATTGGCCGCCGGAGTGCTTGGCTAAGGCGTAAGGATAAACTGCAGAACGCAGGCCACCGACGTGCAAAAAACCGGTGGGGGAAGGGGCGAAACGCGTGCGTACCATGCTACAATGAATTGTAACATGGCTACGCTGACTGAAGTGGGTTTTTACACCAGAAGAATTATCAAGTGGGGGGCGATGGGGTTGGTGGTAGTAATGTTGATTCCCCCCCTATGGAAGCTGGCCAAAAGAATTTATCTGACCATAAACCCCCCACCTCCGCCGGCGCCGACGGTGAGATACGGAAAATTGCCAAAATTGGCGTTTCCGGAAGCCGATTCTAACTACAAACCCACATACAGGCTGGAAACGATTGAAGGAGGGTTGCCGAAACTGGCCAATGTCTCCCGGGTGTATTTTGTAACCATTAACAAATCCCGGATTTTGGAGCTGGAAAAAATCAAACCCAAAGCCAGGACGCTGGAGTTTGAGCAGGATCCGGAAAAGATCGATGAAGCCAATTACAAATTTACTAATCCTAACCTGCCGACGGAGCTGGCCGTGAACATTATTTATAACAGTTACAGGTATACGTACGACTGGCGCAGTGACCCAGGGATACTGGACGAGAAAGGGGTACCGAATAATGAACAGGCATTACTAGAGGCTAAGAGCCTGTGGCAGAACTTGGGGTTACTGGCCGACGACCTGGCCAACGGTAGAGCTAAAGTGACGTTCCTGTCTGGAGCGACGGGGGAACTGATTCCGACCATCTCGCTGTCGGGAGCAAATTTTGTAAGAGTGGATCTATTCAGAGCGGATAAAGACGAGTTGAAAGTGGTGTCCCCCAAAGGCGAGGAATCGCCGGTGTATGTGATTTTGTCCGGATCAAATGACCGGAGCAAAAGAATTGTGGAGGCCAGCTACAGCTATTCGAGAATTTTAGATAATGATTTTTCCACATACCCACTGAAAGGCGTGGACAAGGCTTGGGCGGAGCTGCAGGCAGGAAGCGGATATATAGCCCATGCGGGGGCGGCCCAGGCGGTGGTGCGCAAAGCCAGTCTGGCATATTATGAATCCGGTACGCCCCAGGAATTTCTGCAACCGGTGTATGTATTTGAAGGTGATGGCGGGTTTGTGGGCTATGTGCCAGCGGTAAACCAAGAATATTCCCAATAACGGCGTCTCCCTCTTAATTTAAGGAGGGAGAGGCGGGTTTTATTTCTGAAGTTTAAAGATTAGAACTAGCGGGATTTTTTGGTGAATTTTCCAAAAGCCTTTTTCCTTCTTTCCCAGTGAGACTGGTTTAGGCTCAATCATATCAACAATTTTAAAATTTGAGCTGAAAATATCTTTTAAGAGTAAAGACATGGGTCTATGAAAATAAGTGATTTTAAGCCGATTGAAAATTTTGTCTTCAATCTCCCGTTCGTTGAGATAGTCACCATAAACTTTGCCCTTTTCTAGTAAACGGTACTTGACGTATCCTAAAATTCTCGTCGCTTTTTCTTTATCCCGCTTGAAGCTCATCGCTGTTTTAAGTGGATGGTGAATAGAGAAGAGGAAAGTTCCTCCGGGTTTTAATATGCGGTAGGTTTGTTTTAATGTCTTTGACCAGCTGTTGACATAGTGAAGAGTTAGACTTGAATAGGCGAAATCGAATGACGCTGAGGGAAATTTCATCGATTCCATGTTCATGGAGTAAAATTCATAATCTGGATAAGCGTTCTTGGCCAAATTAATTAATTGGCTTGAGGCGTCAATCCCCACTATTCTTTTTGCCCCAAGCATCTTTAAAGATTTACACTCCTCTCCACTTCCACAGCCTATACAGATAATTTCTTTTTTCTCTAAGTTGGGGAGAAGGGATGTCATTGCGGGCTTTTCTAGGTAGATGTGGGCCGGTATCCCAACATTGACTTTATCTTTCCAAACTTTTGAGAATTTGTTATAGGAGTTTTTTGTCATTCGTACTCAACATCCCATTTAAAATTGGAATAGACCCAGTCGATGAGTTTTTCAGAGTCGCCGAAGCGGTCCAGACTGCCTAAGACCACCATGATGACTGGGTGATCGTCGCGATTGACCAGAGTGACCAGGGATTGGCCAGCGCCGTCGGTGAAACCGGTTTTGACGCCTAAGACTCCGGGGATTTTACCTAAAAGCTCATTGACGTTGGTGAGAATGTGATTGGAAACGATGGAATTTTCGGTAGAGACAATGCGGGCAAATTCCGGATTTTTCAAGGCGAAACTGGCCAGCCGGGCCAGGTCGGCGGCTGAAGAATAATGACCAGATTCGTCGATGCCGGTGGGGTTGGCAAAATGGGTGTGATCCAGATTCAAGGCCGCGGCTTTGACATTCATGAGATCGATAAAAACCTGTCTCCCCGCGGGAAAATTCTCGGCCAAGATTTCTGCGGCGTCGTTACCAGATTGGACCAGTGTGGCATACAGCAATTGTTCCACCGTTAATGTTTCACCGGGCCGAAAACCCACATGCTGGCCGATGGGGTAAGACCTGGTAACGGTAATGGGTTGGTCCAGAGAAAAATTGTCCAGAACCACCAGGGCGGTCATCATTTTGGTGGTGGAGGCGGGGAAAACCGGCTGGTCGGCGGATTTTTGCAGGAAAACGGTTTGTGATGCTTGATCGATGATGAAAATGTTTTTGGCGGAAACGGTCGGTGGAGGGAGGTTTTGGGAAATGGGAACTACCGTCGAAGTTGATTTAAGATTTATGATTGATGATTTATGAATCCGGGAGATCCAGAAACCGCCAAGGGCCAGCACGAGCAGCAGAAGCAGCAGCCTACTTAGGCTGGGAGAAGGTGTGGGAAGAGTTGTGGTTTTGGGAGAGCGGGACATAGTCTGAATACGCCATAATAACAGATTTGGTCCGATCCCCGGCATTGAAAGCAATGGTTTGATTTTTGGCCAACTCGGCGTCGACGTATGTAGGCAGGCCGAAGAGGTGGCCCAGAGGCGGGATAGCCCCAACTGACAAACTGGTTAACTGGATAACCTCGTCCGGTGTGGCAAAACGCAGATCTTTGACGCCAAATAGGGATTTGAAAAGTTTGGGGTCGAGTTTTCTGGAACAAGGCAGGACAATCATGATAGGCTGCTTATCGGCGTAGCATACCAGAGCTTTGGCTCCCTGATCCGATGAAGTGCCGCGCACGCGAGCCGAATCCTCACAAGTGGGAGTAGGTTCGTGCGAAAGTGCCCGGTATTTAATATTGTGGTTATCGAGCAGTTGAATTATAGATTCGTAAACCGTCATTTTAAGGTGGACAGACGAACGTCGACGCGTTCCATATCCCGGGGAAAGAGTGAGGCCTCTCTAATATTTTTTAGGCCTAAAATATGCATAGTGATTCTTTCTGAACCAAATGAGAAGCCGCCCTCGGGGGGCATACCGTATTTGAAAGCCTGAAGATATAGCCCCATTCTTTCTGGTGACAATTTCCAAATCTTCGCGTTTTCTAAAAGCTTAGCGTAGTCGTTAATGCGTCTGCCACCAGTCATCCACTCTGTCCCCCGCCCCAGCAAATCGAAACTCATGGTGAACTCCGGATCGTCCGGATCGGGGTAAGTGTAAAATGGCCGTTTTTTGACAGGATAGTGAGAAATAAAAATGAGGTCAGATTCATGTTCCTCAAGCGACCAGCGGCAAATTTCCCGCTCATCCTCGGGCCCCAAATCAGGCTCTTGGCGGTGGTCTATGCCGGTACGTTTGAAGATTATTTCTTGAGCCTCGCGAAGTTTGATCATAGGAATTTCAGGAGTAAATTTGGGAATAGTCGTGTCGAATTCCTGGAGAATGTCTTTGCACTGCTCACCAACTGCGTTGAGCATAAACTGGATGGTGCGTTGAGCTGATTCTTTTACATCCAACCAAGAATCTATGAAACCTAATTCGGCGTCTAGCGTAGTTACCTCTGCTAAGTGACGGGTGGTGACGGAGGGTTCGGCACGCAGGGTTTTGTTAACCGCAAAAACCCGTTCATAGGCGCCAACCAGAATCTGTTTGTAAACTTGGGGGCTTTGGGATAAATAAACTTGGTATTTTTCGAAATAGGGAACCTTAAATACCTCCGCGCCCCCTTCGGCGACTTCGGGGATGAGAATGGGAGACTGAAACTCAAAGAAGTCTTGGGATTTAAGCGCCTTGCGAAATGAATCGATCACCACTTCTTGAACTTTGAAGATGGCGTTTACTTTAGGGTGGCGTAAGGTCAATGGACGATAATCTAGGAGGGTAGGCAATTCCAGTTGGAGAGTTTCCTGGCCCATGTCGAAAGGAAGTTCGGCTGATTTGGAAATAAGTTCAACCTTTTTGGCCTCGACTTCGACCGTACCGGTAGTTAGTTTGGGATTGACGAGCTTTTCCGGGCGGGCTTTGACCAGACCGGTAACGTAAATTACGTCTTCGGAGTGCAGTCCTTCGACAAGCTGGGGGCTGGCCACGATTTGGACTATCCCTGTGCGGTCGCGCAAATCGATAAAAACTATCTTGCCATGATCCCGGCGGGTATTCACCCAGCCCTTGAGAAGGATCTCTTTGCCTACTTTGGAAATGGTTTCTGAAATAAGTGTACGCATACAACAAAAAAGACCCGTCTCATTCTGGATCCCATGTGCCATCCAGAATTTCGGATCTTGATTACTGCTATTACGGGCTTACCCGAACAAGCTCATCGGTTGTCAACCCGACTATTAACGCTTTGAGGGTATTATGCGCCTTGCTAAAAGTGTAGTCAAGATGTTAAAATGGCCTGTAATATGGGTTTACCTGAAAGAACAAGAAAGAACGTTGTTGAGATCGCTTGTCAGCTTTTTATGATGGGGCTAGTGGTTGATGCGATTCTGTTTGTGGTTGCGCCGTGGACATGGCAGGACATTTTTAAAAAATTGAATTAGTTATTGTTTGAGGGTCTTGGAGATTTCGCGGCGGGCGTCGGTGGTAACGACAAAATTTAACCAATCGGGATTGGGTTTGGCGCGTTTGCGGTCAATAATAATTTCCACCACATCGCCGTTGACGAGTTTGTGATTGAGAGATACTGGTTTGCCATTGACTTTGGCTCCGCCGGTTTGATGACCTACCTGGGTGTGAACGGCATAGGCAAAATCTACAGGAGTAGCTCCACGAGGCAAGTCGTAAACGTCGCCAGTGGGAGAAAAAACCAGATTGCGATGTTGCAAGGCGTCAAACTTTAAAGCGTTCAGATATTCCTGGGAGTTGGTCATTTCTTTTTGCCAGGCGACCAGTTGTTTGACCCAAGCTAATTTATTTTGGGAAACCGTAAATTTTCCCTTATCGATATCTTGGGAGGTTAATCTGCCCTTGGATTTGAGGGTGGACATTTCCCAATGGGCGGCTACACCCATTTCCGCTTCCTCGTGCATTTGGAATGTTCTGATTTGGATTTCTACAATATGTCCTCCTGGACCGAAGACGTTGGTATGCAAACTTTGGTAACCGTTGGGTTTGGGATTAGCAATAAAATCGCGAACTCCCAAATATGGTACCGGGTGAAAACGTTTGTGAATTAATCCCAATGCCTGATAGCAGTCCTCGATAGAATTAACCAAAACTCTGCCTGCAACTAGATCGTGGACTTTGGCCGGGTCGTTTTCGATTTCCGGACGCTGGAGTTTACGCCATAGGCTATACAGATGTTTGCGGCGGACATTGACTTTGGTGTGAGGAATTTTAGGGATGAGAAGGGATTCTAATTCTCGTTGTAACTCTGCAAAACTTGCTTCAGTCAACTTGTATAGATTTTTAGTTCGCTTAACCAAGCTAGTGTATTCCTCTGGGTACGCATATGAGAAAGACAAATCTTCCAATTGACTTTTGATCTCCCCCATTCCTAAGCGTTCAGCCAAAGGAGCATACACTTCTAGAGTTTCTCGGGCGTTGTCGATCTGGCTCTGGGGATCGATATATTTCAAGGTTTGCAGGTTGTGAATTCTGTCGGCCAATTTGATAAAAATTACCCGCAGATCGCGAGCCATGACTAAAAGCATCTTACGTAAACTTTCCACAAAGTTTTCTTCTATCTGGCCCGTAAGACGGATTTCGGTGACTTTAGTAACACCATCGACTAGTTGGGCTGCCTCTTCACCGAATTCTCTGACTACGTCCTCACGTGTCGCTCCCCCATCTTCTACTGTGTCATGGAGCAAGCCAGCAATAATGGTGGTCTCGTCTAGATGCCAGGACTCTAAAGTTTTGGCAACGGCCACGGGGTGATTTATGTACGGTTCCCCCGAAAGACGTTTTTGGCCGTGGTGGGCTAATTTAGCAAACTCAAGAGCTTTTTTGTACATCTTTGATAAGTAATTGTAACTTGGATTGTCCGTTCCAAGAGTCGACTTCGATTTGATAAATCAAATCGACAGCGTCTAGCGTATAGCGTTCAGCGTCTAGTGGTGCGTTGAACCAGACGGCTTCCAGATTGCCGGCGGTGAATTTGAGATGTTTGTTGTCTTTGCCAATGCGGCGGATGTCGGAGACTTTCACCTCGGGGGTGGAAAAGATAGGGGTGGGGTTGCCCAGGCCGTACGGCTCAAATTCTTTGAGTCTGGCCATTAGCTCTTGGTCTATAGCAGTTAGCGAAATTTCTGCATCGATGCGCTGCTTTTTGACTAAGAGTTCTGGGTTAATCTTGATACTGGTAAGTTTAGAGATTAGGATTTCGAGTTTAGAGTTTTCTACGGTAAATCCGGCTGCCATGGCGTGACCTCCAACACTAACTAATAATTTTTCGGCGGTACGCAGGTGGTCGGTGATATGAAAGCCGGGGATAGAACGGGCGGAACCTTTGGATTCCTGCTCCCCTACCGAAATGGCAATGGCTGGACGGTAATACTTTTCCACCAATTTCGCAGCAACTAAACCAATTATTCCCGGGTGATAGTTAGAATCAGAAACGACAATGAGATTTGACTCTTTAACTGCAGACAACGCATGAGAGACGGCGGAAAAGGTAGCATCTTGGCGAGCACGGTTCGTCTGGCCTAAGGAAGCGGCTAGCTGCCTGGCGCGGGTTGGATCCTTGGTACACAGCAGGCGCAGACTGTCGATGGCGTGTTCCAAGCGACCCGCGGCATTAAGCCTGGGGCCGATGACAAACCCCACTTCATAAGGCCCAACTGACTTGATACCCGCTTCGGTAAAAAGCGCGAGGAGCCCGGGGCGAGTGGTGTGATTTAATTCTTCCAGGCCATATTTAGCGAAAGACCGATTGGGGCCTAAAAGTGGGATGATGTCACAAATGGTGGCGATGGCAACTAGAGACAGGAGTTCGGAGTAATATGCCTTAGGAGTCAGGAGATAGTCGCGGCAGAAGAACCAAGTTAATCCGGCGGCGCAGGAGCTAGTATTATGTATTAAGTATTTAGTATTAAGGGGAGAGCCGACCTCATGGTGGTCGATGATAATGATATCGCACTTCTTTTTGCGGCAATACGCCACTTGTTCGTGGGCCACAATGCCGTTGTCTACAGCGATAATTAACTTAGCCCCTTGCTCTAAACAATGATCGATACCGGCGATAGACAGACCATATCCTTCTGATTCCCGATGAGGAATGTGGGGGAAAACATTTTTATATTGGGAGTAAATAGTTTCCCAAAGAATGGCTGTGGAACAGATGCCGTCTACGTCGTAATCTCCGTAGATGGCGATCTTGTGGCCTTTTTTGATGTGCGATTTGATTAATCGAATAGCGGGTTTGGAATCGAAGGGAGATTTGAGGTCTTCTGGCTGGGTGGGGTGCCAGAATTCTTCGATGGCTTTCTTAGTCTTGAGTCCCCGATTGGCCAGGAGGGTTTTTATGATATCCATGGTAAGATTTTACTATATGAAACTGAAATTAAATGTACCTGACAGAGTTAAAGAAATTTTGGGGAAATTTGAGGAGGCGGGATATGAGATATATGTAGCCGGTGGTGTAGTGAGAGACGCCATGCTGGACAGGCCATTGACCGATTGGGATCTCACAACCAACGCCACACCGGAAGAGATTCTGAAGCTCATCCCGGATGGGTTTTACGATAATAAATATGGGACTGTAGGAATAAAAAATGAGACAGACAAGCCGTATGAAATCACCACTTATAGAACTGAGCACGGATATAGCGATAGCCGGCACCCGGACAAAGTGACGTGGGGTAAGTCATTACAGGAAGACTTAGCTCGAAGGGATTTTACGATTAATGCCATGGCTCTGACGGCCAGAATGGAGATTGTTGATCCGTTTGGAGGACAGCAAGACGTAAAAGATAAATTAATTAGAGCGGTGGGCGATGCAAATGCCAGGTTTGGTGAAGATGCCTTGCGGATGATGCGGGCGATTAGAATTGGAGCCCAATTGGGATTTACTATCGAGCAGACAACTTTACAGGCAATACAGACAAATGCGGGCAAGATTAAGCAAATTGCAGCGGAGCGGGTAAAAGACGAATTATTTAAACTTTTGGCCAGTGATTATCCGGCCGATGGATATAAACTATTGCGGGGGGCAGGCTTGGGGGAGCAAATATTGCCGGAGATGGATTCCACCTTTAAGGTGGAACAGAAGAGCCCCGGACGGCACCACATGTATGACGTGGGGACACATAGCGTGGAGGCGTTGCGGTATTGCGTGAGTTTAGACCCAGTAACTAGATTGGCTACTCTGATGCATGACGTGGGGAAAGTGAAAACCCAAAGAGTGTACCCGGACGGAAGAACCATGAAATGGAATCAGCACGAATCGCAGAAAATATTGCGGCGCGCTTAAGATTTTCTAATGAGGAAAAAGATAAGTTTGTGCGGTTGGTAAGGTGGCACCAATTTACGGTGAATGAAAATCAAACGGACGCGGCCATCCGGCGGATTTTGAAAAATGTGGGGCTTGCTTATATGCCGGATATGCTGGCGCTGCGGGTAGCGGACCGGTTGGGAGGCGGAGCCAGGGCTACCAGCTGGAGACTGGAAGACTTCAAAAAAAGGTTGGTGGAAGTGCAAAAACAGCCGTTTTCTATTCAAGACTTAAAGATCAGCGGTCATGACGTGATGAAAATAAAAAAAATTAAACCCGGGCCGAAAGTGGGCAAGTATTTGGAAACTCTGTTTGCCGAGGTAGAAAAGGGCCTTCCCAATGAGAGGGAAGAGCTGTTGAAACGATTGGACAAACTCACATGAGTAAAAAAGAAGTAATCAAAAAAACTTTGGTTTTCTTATTAATCATTACTTCTGTCTCGGGAGCGTTGCTTTATATCCAAAAACTGATAGGTTTGGCTAAAATACAACAGCTGGTGGCCGGATCCGGTGTCTGGGGGCCGGTGGTATTGATTCTCCTGATTGTATTAACTCATATATTTGCACCAATACAAGGGACTCCTTTTGTCATATTAGGTTTTGCGCTGTTTGGCAAATGGACAATCATATATCTATCTTTAGCCACGGCCATCAGCAGTTTTACCAATTTTTGGATTGCCAGAAAGTTTGGAAGAGATCTGGTGGTGAGACTGGTGGGAAAAGAAGCGATGTCCAAAGTCGATCACATTGCTTCACATGAAGGAGTAAAAGTGCTGATCGTCATGCGGTTTTTTCAGGTATACATTTCGGATTTTATTTCCTACGCTGCCGGATTTACATTAATTAAATTTCCTGTATATTACCTGATCAGTTTGATTGTTCCCATTCCGTGGACGGTGATAATGTTTATTTTATTTGATTCAATTCCCCAACAACAAATGTTTGGGTGGGTGCTAGCGTTGGGGGCGGTGTTTTTTGTTATTCCCCCGATTTACTATTATCTTAAACACCGTTTTACCAAAAGACATATTGAACATATTTGAATATTGTTCCACCTAAGAGGTGGAACGGGGGCGATGGGATTCCCAAAGGACGAGGAGGGGGGCGGCGTTGAAGATTGAAGAGTAGGTGCCGGAGATGATGCCGACGAGGAGGGCGACCACAAACCAGCGGATGGTTTCACCGCCAAACAAAAGAAGGGCGGTGAGAGTAAGAATGACGGTCAGAGAAGTGTTGAGTGAGCGAACGAGGGTTTCTGTCAGAGAAAAATCGACAATTTCAGAAAAAGGTTTGGTGTACATTTTGGGCAGGTTTTCCCGCACCCGGTCAAATACCACAATGGTGTCGTGCACGGAAAAACCGATGACTGTGAGAAGAGCGGTGACAAACAGGGCGTCAATTTCAACATGATAGAAATGGCCAAAGAGCGAGAAAATGCCTAAAACTACTAAAGCATCGTGCAGCAAGGCAGCTACAGCACTCACCCCAAATTTCCAGGAAGAGTAAGGCTTGGGAACTCCTCTAAATGACCAGGCAATATAGATGACAATGGCTATTGAAGCCAGAGCGACAGCTAAAAGGGCTTTTTTAGTCATTTCAGCTCCCACTATCGGACCGACAGATTCGTAACGTTTTTCAATTAGATCAGGACCCAAAGCAGATTTGAATTTTTCGTTTTGGTCTTTGTCCAACGTTTTGAACCGCAGCAAATACGTATTGTCCGCAGAGGGTTGAACGGAGGACAATTCCAAATTTTGATTCTTGGCAACTTCGGAAAAGTTTTTGGCTGGGGTTTGAATTTCCAGAAGAGTACCGCCGGTAAAATCGATGGATGGGCGCAGACCGTAGAAAATAAGAGACAGGAGTCCAGGAATCAAGATGGCAAGGGAGATGCCAAAGTACACCCACTTATATTTCATGAAATTAACGTGCATATACTAAACGTAAAAGCGTGCGAGTAACGGTGATGGATGTAAATAAAGACACTAAAATACCTACGGTCAAAGTGAGAGCAAAACCCCGGACGGAACCGGTGCCAAACCAGAAAAGCAGGCCGGCGGTAATGAGCGAACTGGCATTAGAATCGCGGACAGAGGTCCAGGCTCGATGAAAGCCGAGTTCTACCGCGGCTTTGAGGGGCCGGCCCCAACGTAATTCCTCCTTCATGCGCTCAAAAATAAGAATGTTGGCGTCTACAGCCATGCCTATACTTAAGATTAACCCGGCGATGCCAGCCAGCGTTAAGGTAATGGGGATGAGCTTAATGATAGCTAGGGAAATAAGGATATAGACAATTAAAGCAATGTTGGCTAGTAAGCCTTTGAGGCCGTAATTGACAAGCATAAACAACCAAATAACGACCAGACCCACGGCAGCGGCGAGTAAACTCTTGTGGATAGATTCAACTCCGAGAGTCGCCCCAATGTTTCTCTGCTCAATAATGTGAATAGGGATGGGTAGGGCGCCGGCATTGAGTTGAATGGTAAGCTTTTTGGCTTCGTCGGCGGTGAAATTGCCAGAAATAATAGCCCGGCCGTCGGAAATGACAGACTGGACGGTGGGAGCTGTGACCAGCTGATCGTCCAAAAATATTGCCAGAGGCTTGCCAATGCTTTTGGTAGTAATCTCGGCAAATTTTTTGGTGCCTTCGGGGGAAAATTCGATAGAGACCACCGGTTGGCCAGCCGTCTGACCCCCATTAAATTGAACTTGGGCTAATTGCAAATCGCGACCGGTGAGTCCAGTAGAGACGAAATCGGCAGCACTGCTGGGGGTGGCTACTTGGGTAGATCGGAATTCCAATTGAGCTGTTTGACCGATAAGCGAGGTGGCTTGATTGATGTCTGATATGCCCGCCAGTTCGACTATTAGGCGATAATCCGATCCGGTTTTGGAGGTTTGAATAATGGGCTCAGATACGCCCAGAGAATTAATCCGACGTTCAATGTTGGCACGGGTAGCTTCCACGGCTGCGGCCCTATTAGATTCAGGAAGAGCTGACGTGTCTGCTTGATATGCCAAGTGAACCCCACCGGACAAATCTAAGCCCAACTTGAGAGATAAATCCCGATAAACACGCCGACCTAATAAAGTAATATCGATCCGGGGGCGGTATAAAGACAGATTGCCAATTTGCAAACGGGGGGGAAGATTAACGACGATGGCCAGTAAAATTACGGTTAGGATAATAAGATATGAACGCATATATGTTACTTTTTAACAGAAAGCAGGGGGAGTTGGGAAGGGTTGGAAAAAGTGACTGTCATAACAGCGGTACTTAGATTAGTGGAAACGGAAACAGAGTCTCCGGGCTTGATACCTACATTATGCACGAAATCCGAAGGAATAGTGACGGCCAAACTGTGACCGGCGGTAAGAACTTTTCGAGACATATCAGCCTACCAGATCTTGATCGTCGCCGATAACCATGACCCGGCTATTGGCGAGAATATCGGCCAAGAAAGGATCGTGGCGGGTGCGGCGGAAACGTAATTCTTCCATTGCCATGGGGGTATAGTTGATGGTTTGTTCCCGGCGGGCTTCTTCGGCCCGAACTAGACTAGCCAGTTCTGATTGGTTAATGTCTCCGACTACCAGAAGATCTACCTCGGAGGGTGATTTGCGGGGAAGATGGCGAACAAATCGGCCCGAAAGCATGGCTAACACGACATTTCCCAAACGACTTTTACTTTTAACCAAAGCCGCTCCTAAACCTGTGCTTTTGGCCACTAAACTCAATAAGTCGTGGTAAAAAACATAATCCTGGCGGAACCAATAATACAACCTGTTGCCCCGGGGTTCCTTTTTGACCATGCTTAATGACTCCATACGAGCCAGTTCGCGGCGGACGGCATTGATTTCGTCGCCGGTTTTTCGCACTAAATCGCGGACGTGATACATCTGGGTGGGGTCAGCCAAAAAAGTTTCCAGAAGCTTGACGCGGGTTTTACTAATAAAGAGATCTTTGAGCATCACTACCTGAAAGATACCAGAAATTTTGAGTAATGCAAGTACCCGTTACTTAGGATAGTCAATTGTATTGCCGGAAGGGATGAGCTCGATCCAGATAGGGCCACGGTTAAATTGAATTTCTTTGCCCTTACTATCCATGAATTTGGTGCGGGTAGCGGGAGTAGCTTTGGTCCAAGTACCGGAAGTAACCAGGCCATCTTGGAAAAGAAGCATTTTGCCCGTGCCGGTAACTTCATACAACATGTGGAGATGTTCGTCTACCGGGCCGGTCTCTTTGACAAACTGGATGACCACATTCTTGGCGGCGACGGGTTCGGAAATATTGAGATCAATGGTTTTGACACCACCGTCGATACGCAAATATGAATTAGTAGATGAATCATAGTCCCAGGCCACGTCGTAGTCGGGCTTGTTGCTCCAGAATTGGAATTTGATGGGGGAAATACTCCCCTTTTGGGCAGCGTCTTCTTTAAATTTCCAAGGAACAAACTTGAAATTCCAGCCGTCCCATTTGCGTTTGGCTGCGACTTTATATAACTCATCTGTATAGCAGGCCATGGTGTGCTCGTAGGCCACTTCACGGTCCAGGCGATTGGTAACGCGGTGGCAGGTTTTGAAGTCTAGGCCGAATTGGTCTAGGTCCTTGATTTTATTGCGACGGATAAAACATAGCGCCTTGGCCCGCTCGTCGACCGTAGGGTCGTCGCAATTTCCGGCGCCGCCAACGTGATTATAAAGAGCATCGTACTCGGGAACTAATTTAGTGAAATAGATACGGGCGGATCTAACGGGGGCCAAGGTGATGTTGTCTGCAGCTGCCCCACAGTAAAATACCCCCATGAGGCGAGTGATGCCGCCTTCGGCTACAGCAATAATGTCCGCACTGCCAATGCCGGATAGGGGTCGGGAGTCCAAATGATTTTCAATCATGACAGCTAATGGACGGCGGGTAGACCAGATATCTTTTTCCTGGACAGTAAACATGGCGCCGTTTAATGGACAGGCCTCAGTGCGGGGAAGGGCGGGATCGATGCGGGACTTTTTGGGAGTAGGGCTGGGTGAGCCTACCGGGGAGATGAGGCGAGAACGAGAGTGGAAAGTAGAAAAGAGAAAGTAGGAGAGACCGGTGGTAAGTACAAATAGGGAAATTCCGGCTAGTATGAATAATAGTTTAGTTCTGTTCATGACTTGAGCGCTTGGGCCAAAGCAGCTTTCTCTTCAGTGGAGCTTGGGCCAAAGCAGCTTTCTCTTCAGTGGAGAGCTCTTGATCAGCGAGGCCCTTGGTCACCTTCTTGGTATAAAAGCGGGCTACCCCGCGTCCATGAAGGCTAGTTATTATTAAACCATCTCCGGAATCGTTTAACAAGGCGATGACGAAACTTTGCTCTCCACCTGTATCTGAAAAGGGATTGAAACGAACCAGACTCCAGTGGCGCAAACCCGATGTGTCTGACGATTTATACTGGAGAATCTGGTAGGCTTTGAAAGTAAAATAAGTGAGGACGGCGGTCCAAGCGGCTAGAAGAAAAAAGATAACAGCTTCCCAGAGAAGTGACATTGAGCATAGTTTATGCTAGCATCGGGAGTAATGTCAAAGGACTTGACAAGATCGGTATTTGTGACTATCCTAGCCTTGGTTCTACAATTTAGCTTCGCCTGGTGGCTAAACGCTAAAAATGGCTGGCAAATTGTGAATACAATTATCAAATGAAAACGATTCGAGAGGGGGTGACTAGTTGATGTCAAGCATGTTTTGTGTAAAATGTCGCGCAAAGAGAGAAGATCCAAATGCGCAAAAGGTGACCATGAAGAATGGTAAACCAGCGATGAAAGGAAAATGTCCAGTTTGCGGCACCGGAATGTATAAAATTGGTGCAGCGTAAACCCTCTCCAAAGCCCTGCTTTACCTTGTTGTAGCGGCAGGGTTTTTGGTGTGTGATATACAAGGGTTAGGCTTGTTTTAGGATTTTAAGTTCGATGTTGGTCGCGCCAAATTCGCCTTCGTACGTTCGAGACAGCTTCCAAGTCTCGGGGTTTGCTTTAACTTGGGCAAAATAATCCGGGATGTTAAAGTCGTTATCAAAATAAATTCGTTCGACAAACTTATCCTCTCTTTCCATTTTATACAACTCGTGCTGAATGGCTCCAAATCCTCCTAGCCCCGGGCCGCCCACCTCCTTGAACCACTTAGTGAAGGCTGGCTGCTTATCGGCCGGAATGGTCATCGTCCACTGCAAGACCTGCATCAATTACAGTATACTGCTTAGATGAGTTTTTTGAAGATTTCGTAAGTGGCGCGGATATCGGAGTCGGGTTTGTGGCGATCGACGGAAATGCCCAAATGCCGGGCAGTATTGGCCAGATTAAGACGTTCCAGCTCTGAAGATTTGTAGAATTTGGCGTAGGCCAGACTCCAGACTTCGAGCATTTTGTCGTCGAAAAAATACGGGAGGCGTTCAGCTTCCAGGGCGTGGACAAGAAAATTCCACTCATTCTGCACCGACCAGCCGGCCAAGATACAATCCGGAGCAAATGTGGATAATTCCTCGAGAGCTTGACGCAGGGGAATGGCGTCTTGCCAAAGTTTGGGATTATAACCCGTAATTTCCAGAGCTTGTGAGTCGGCGGTCTCTATATGCGTGGGCAGAACCTTGGCGTAAAACGAATTAATAATGTCGAATTTGGGCGGTCGTGTAATTAAGGCAGCGATTTCAATTATTTCATGATGGGCTACATCCAAACCGGTCATTTCTAAATCTATGAATAATACCGGACGGTCTTTAAATCCGGGGGTTTTGGCAAAACGGGGCATTAGCGCAGATACGGAAGTACGGCTGTAAGGCCGGTAATGATGAAATAGAAAGCGATCAAATAGTTTAGAAGTTTGGGGAACATGAGCACCAGGAGACCAAAGATGAGCGAGAGGAGCCCCTGAAAAGCGGCACGGTCGGTAAACATAAGGATATTATAAGTATTATAAGTGCCTGGAGGCTTGTAAGCCAGATTCTGTTTTGAGACGACAATCTATCTAATGCCCTCAAGCTTTCGAGTATTGGGAGTAGCGGCCCACTCGGGTCGGAGGTTGCAGCGGAGAGGATTGCCCGTTTCACATCACTCGTCTCTGTTGCTCTGACTGGCAGTTGCCTGCCCCCGCTTACGCGGGGCATCCTGCTACTTGCTGTCTGGACTTTCCTCACCCCTTCGCCCTTACGGGCTACGGAGGCGTAGCCGTCCATCCTCCAGGCAAGGGTTAATTATACACTACTTAAAATACTCTAGGCTTATGATGTGAGCGACGATGATCGTAGGAATGGCCAGAATCGCACCGGCCGGACCGGCTAAACGGAAGCCAATCATGAGCCCCAAAATGCTTATCAGGGGGTTGACGCCCACGGCTTTTTGCATGATTTTGGGAACGAGAAGATTGTTTTCGGCCAGCTGGACTAAAAAGTAGAGCGAGGCGGTGGCTAATGCGGTTAAGGGGTGAATGGTGAGAGCAACCAGAACGGCCGGAACGGCGGAAATAGTGGGGCCAATGTTGGGGACAATTTCCAGAATACCGGCCAGAATGGCTAGAGGCAAAGCGATGTCTACTCCCAATATCAGAAGGCCAATATAGGTGAGGGTGCCTACAGCCAACATGAGGACTAATTCTCCTCTGACCCAGCTACCTAATCTGCGCTCGATTTCATTGACAGTTTTGGAAATTTGGACAGATTTATCCCCTCCCCAAATCGAAGAAAGATATTTGTTTAAGTGTTTGCGCTCGAGCAAGAGATAGAAAGTCATAACTAAGGTCGTAAGGACAGCCAGAAGGTTGCCAAAGAGGCCCACGGTAAATTTGAGAAGATTTTCAGGTAAAGTGCCTATTTGGGACAGCAATTGCTGAGTAATGGCTTGCTGATTGGCGTTAAACAGCTCGACTTGAGAGATGGCGGAAGGAATAAGGTGGATAAGCCGGCTGGTTTGATCTATCAGGGCGGGAACGATGCCTGCCACAATAAGGCCGACGGCTGTCCAGACAAAAATATAAACAATGAGAATGGCCAGACCCCGGGGCAGACGCAGTTTTTCCATCCAGTCCACTGCGGGATTAAAAGCAGACATCAAGATGAGAGAGACGAAGAGCATGAGGATAATCTCCCGGACTTGAAACACTACCCACAACAAAGCCAGGAAGAGAACAGTAAAAATGATGGTGCGGTGGGAGATTTCGATCTTCTTGGGCATATTAGGTGTTATTATACCAGTTTTGCACCAGACCTATAGCTTTTTTGGTCCAGTGGGGCGCAGTGATGTCAAACCAAGCAACATGGGGTTGCATTTTAAACCACGTGAGCTGGTGGCGAACAATGGCGTGCTCGCTTTTGCCCCAACTGGCGGAGTTGGCAGCCAGACGAGGGTCTTCGGCTGCGGCACCAGCGGCAATGCGGTCGGCCACACGTTGATCGACTAGTTTGTATAAAATATCCCGGAATGCGGTAAGGCCGATCTGGAGTATATTAAGGTTAGTCCTTTCCGGGAAAGGACTAACCTTTTTAGAGAGGGAGATCTCAATGGCGCGGATGAGACGACGGGGGTTTTTGCGGTCGGAGGAATTGAGGGAAGCCGCACGAGCTGAGTCTATCCGGTTTAAATAATTGAAGAGATACTTTACCGATTTATCTGCCAGTTCATTTCGTAAAAGTAGGTTGGGGGGAACGGAAATTTGGGCCAATGATTGGGTGAGGGATTTGAGATATAAACCAGTGCCTCCAATAAGGATGGGGAGTTTGTGGCGACGAGTTATATCAGCGATGACTAGGTCTGCGCATTCTTTCCAAAAAGCGATATTAAATGGTTCATTTGAAGAAACTATGTCATACAACCAGATTTTTATCCCGTCAACTTCGTAGAATTTGAGATACCGGTCTCGCCACTTGAGCTTTGAGTTTTGAGCCTTGAGTTTTGGGGGCAGGTCCTTACCGTATACCAGATTTTTGCCAACGTATACTTGGCGGGAATCAGCGGATACAACTTCGCCGTTAAACTTCTGCGCCAGCTCGATACCAAACTTGGTCTTGCCCGTAGCCGTCGGCCCACAAATAATCAGGACCTTGCCCGCCATTGGTATAATTGTACCCTATGGACCGCTTTGAAATCTATCAAGCTGAGGCTCAAAGAGTCAGTGGGAAAAGGAAAAATCAGATTGTGGCTTTGGTAAAAGCCCGAACAGAAGGATCGATAGATCCGAAGTCAATTAAAACTACGCCCATCGAGGTGCTGGCAGATAGGATGCGATGGTGGAGGATATGGGAGGTGACGGCTCAAAGTTTGGCTAGTGGCGAATGGAGTGGAAAGACGGCTGCTGAGTTTTTGTTTGAGGCCAGAGATGTTTTGAAAGTCTACTATTACCACCCCGAGGCCTGGAAAGTGGCAAGGGTACTAAAAAATGATGCGGAGGGACATGAATACCAAATGGCTGCGGAAATGTGTAGAGATGAGGGGAAGTATTGGCTGAAGGTGGCCGGATTATTAGGAAACCCGGTTTTGGTTCAGAGAGCTATTGAATCATTTAAAGAAGCAATTGGCTTAGCAGAGACAGGGACTTCGGCTCAGGCTTTGGCAACCCTGGAAAAAGAGTTGGCTGTAAGAATATCAGGAGGAAAAGCTGAAATAAACAAAGTAAGAGAAGCGTATAAAACAGTTGCGGAACTGGCTCCCAGGGCTGGCGGTTGGGACAGAGCGGCTGCGGCAGCCTGGATTTATATGAAAGAGGCAATTTGGGTAGGTTCGGCAAGAGATATCCAGATGGGACTGAATGGTTTGCGAACGGCCTGCAATAGGCTAAATAAAAGCTGGCTAGAGTATCCGAACAAAGAACTGCTGCAAAGCTTGATGAATGTAAGCAGAAGAGCTACCGCCGGAAAGCCAGATACCAAGCAGTTTGAATTACAGCCATAAACATAGTGGTTGCTGCGGAAATTTTGGCCAGGAGATCTTTGGCATCAAGGGCGCGGGTTTTGAGATCATGAATGGTTGCGCGTGTGGCAACTTTTTGGGCCCAGAGCTTGGCCCGTTTCTTGTCTCCTGCGGCTAGGTACCACTCCGCCAGGCCCATTTCAGCCGTGCTGGCCCAGATGTGCAAACGTAAAGACGAATCTTTCTTGAGAATTTTCTCCATGATGGATAAGGATTTGTCCAGATCTTTTTTGGCTCCGGCAAAATCACCTAGTTTAGTTTTGATTCGACCTAAGTGGGCCAGAAGAAATGCTCCTTGGGGAACATCCTTGATATTTCGGCAAAGAGCCAGGCCTTCCTCGATATATTTCTTGGCTCGGGGCAAGTCACCTTTTTCGGCATACATACTACCAATTTTCAGACGGACTGAAGGCTGGCCATCACCTACGCCAATTTTAACCGCCTGCTGATATGACCACAAAGCCAAGTCTAAGAAAACACCGCTTTTCCAATGGTGTTTGCGGATTAGTTCCCAAGAAATCCCCAAATGGCCAAAGGATCCGGCTAGTTCTTCTCGGTTTCCAACTAGCGTAGACCACAATGCCGAAAAAAGAAAAGCAGGAACGGACAGCCAGATAGTTTTGGGATTCTCCCGCAATTTTTCCCCCAGAGATAAAAGTTTAAATTGCTCGCGGATATTCTTGGACATGTCAACTGAGGAGCTCAATTATTTTGGGAGCTAAATATTGAGAAATAAAAACCCTTCCTTCAAAACTTAAGTGGACATAGTCAACATTGCTTTCATAGGCAAGGTTCCCGGTGCCTTCTGGAGTAAGAGACTTGGAGAAAACATCTAGAAACGGCAATGACGATTTATTAGCAAACTTAAGAAATGTCTTGAAATACTTCATAATCAATTCGTACTCTTGAGCTCGTCTTTCCTCTGGCCAATTTAGGTTGATCACTCCACTTGCGTACCGATTTCTGTTAGGCGCAATTGTGGCATACAAAAGTATTTTGGTCGAAGTTTTCGTCTGCAGAATTTTAATTATTTGTCTGTGACAATCTAAATACCTCTCCAGGTCATCAACAGAGTCCGTCAAATGATTATATGCAAAAGATTCTAATACTACGAGGTCGGCGTGCTCATCTATTACTGCAGGTAATTTCCTGCCGCGCGCTGCATAATCGTAGGGTTGCGTAACTCTTTGTAGGCCCAGGACCACATTTGTTGTTCCAACCCCGTGATTTTTTAGTTCAATATCAAGCGACGGGGAGAGCTTTGTAAGCTCGTGTCTTAATTCGGGAAAACCAGAACCCATAAAATCATAGGTGTCGATCAGGGAATCTCCCAAAAGTACTACCTTTTTGGACATAGTTGGATTTTACACTAGCTGCTGGCGGAAGAGTAACAGGTAACGGCATAGCGCCAATAACGCAAGCTTAAAAAGAAACAAAAGGCCGAAATTAGGAATGAGAAGATAACAATTCCCGGAGAAGCCAGACCCATTAAGGCTTTGGCGGGAATAGTCATCATCACACCTATTGGAACAACGGTAGTTAAGACTACGTTGATGGGATATTTATACACATCGATGGGGATTCTGCCCATAGAGGTGAGATCACGGAAAATCATGACGGCATGATCTACTTCAATGGTGGTTATTCCTAAGCCTAAAACAAAGATGTGAAAAGCCGCTGACAAAAGAAGCGAGTTGGCCAGAAGGAAGATAAATAAGAGACTTTGAACCGGCCCCGCTGAAATCTGAGGAATAAACCAAATAGTCAGACCGACTAAGGGAACCAGAACGGCAAAATCCATAATATCTATGCCGCCAAAAAGCGAGCGTAATAAAGGATTAAGGGGCTTAATAAAATACCAATCCAGGTCTCCCGTGACGACTTTGGAGCGAAAGCGGTAAACATCTCTGAATAAGAATTGAGCGGCGGTATCAATGACGTTAAAGACAAGAAAGAAAAAGATGGTTTGAATGACAGTGTAGCCGGAGAGAGTCTGGGTCCGGGAAACAAGCAAATACAGGAAATAGGAGAAGGTGAGAATGCGCAGGATTTTACCGGTGGTAAACATGACTGCGCCGTAGCGAGTGTAGAGAGCGCTGGAGACTGCATTGGCGCTAATGAGCCAAAATATTTTTATGTGACGGTAGATGTCAGCGGCCAATTGCTTCATATTGACGAAGGCCCTTGCGCCAAGTGTAGCGCTGTAACAGGTAAGCCAGCCAAGTCCAGACTAAAACTACTCCCAGACCCTGAAGTACTTGGAAGTAGGAAAGTTGACCCAGATAAATCTTGATGGGAAAGAAAAGAATGTAGGGGAAAGGGGTAAACGCAAGAATCTTAACCATGATGGGGGGAAGAATGTCTACAGGAAAAAGACCCCCAGCCAAGAAATCAAGAATAATACCGAACATGAAGCGGGGTGCCCACCAGTCTTCAACCAGCCAAAAAGCGGTGTAGCTGATAGCCATATTGATGAAAAAGTACAGCATAAGGGCAAGCAATAAAGAGGCGATGAACGAAAGAACATAAAACGGCTGAGTCTGCCAAATTAAAGGAGGGTGAAAAAGTAAAATAAAACCGGTGATTTCAATAGAGGAAAAGAAAATATTAATGAATTTGTCACTCAAGTCTCGACTGAAGACATAGCGTAAATAGCTCATGGGTTTGAGGAGAATATTCGTAATGTTTCCGGTGACAATTTCAGCCCCAACGCCTTCACTTAATCTGGCTGCGAGAATATAGGAGCGAATGAGGGACACGCCCAGAATATATGTGAGCATTTGGGCTTGGGTGTAACCAAAAACAACTGTCTGACCAGAGAACGCCGTTGACCAGAGAAAGAACAAGATGGCAAGTTGAATTACTGCCCGAAACCGCCAGAGAATAAAATTTAATCTGTAGGTAAAATATTCTTGAAAAGTGGCTTTGGCTAATCCCCAATATTTTCTCACGCTAGATCGCGACCGGTGAAGACTTCACGAATAATATCTTCTATTTGAGGTTCCTCAATATTCAGGTCGGCCACGGGGAAGTTTTGCAGAAGCTCTGCGGCGGCCAGAGAAGCGGAGGCGCGCTTGACGGAAATGACGGCTTTGGGGAAATCAAACTCTTTGACGACCCCGATGTCTTTGAGGTCTTTGGGATCCACTGGTTTACTGAAGATGGCGGTAATAAGCTTGTGATTGGCAAACTTCTTGATAATTTCATCCAGAGCTCCGTCAAACAGGATCTTGCCTTTGTCAATAATAATAACTCTTTTGCACAGCTCCTTGACGTCGTCCATATAGTGAGAAGTAAGAATAAT
>LCOA01000016.1 GCA_001002405.1 Candidatus Amesbacteria bacterium GW2011_GWA1_47_20 | reverse complement strand
GGAACAGTATTTGGATCAACTGTGGTTTCAGCTAAAACTGTGGGTCCCGGTAAGCCGCCAACGACGTCTTTGACTCTTAAAGTAATATTGCCGCTTTTATCGTCTCCTGTTTGGACACGAAGACTAAGAATGACTTGGGCTAAAAAACCGGATGATCCGGCGGTAAATATTTGACCCGTGCGGGAAGTGGAATTAAATGTAACGGCCGTAGTTCCCGCAGTTTGGGATTGGTCAAGTACCAGCGGACCGAGAGCGCTGGTAACTTGGTCGGTACCAACTGTCGTGCCGGTGGAAGTCCCAACTGCAAAATCGGCCGTCGTGGTAACTACGAAGATGGTGAAGTGGTCTAGCCCCTTAATGACAAAGACATTGTTTTGTTCTTCTGCTGGTAATTCTTGATAAGTCTGGCCGTCTTCGGAATATTGGACCGTGGCTTCCTGGCTGGGGTTGGGATTGGGCAAAGTCAAGTCATATGTAAATGTCCCGTCTGGCATGTCTGAAGTAATGTCGTAACCGGTGGCGTCGCCAACCTGGACTTGTTTGATTTTAAGAGGTGCAGGCTGGGTGACTTTGGTGAACGTTATGGTGACAGCCGTATCGCGGTATTTATAAGTGCGACCTTCGGCGACGGGAGTAGTGGTCACATCGGCATCATCGATCGTCTGCCACTCGGGGGCAGGCGTAGGAATAGGAGTTGGTTCAACTACAATTTCTGCGGAGGGCGTTGAGTCAGTGACTTCTTGGGCAAAAGCTACCAGATAGGGAGCATTGCCTTGGAAAAGGAGAAGGAAGGAGAGCAGGAAGCTGAAAAGCTTCTTAAGAGACACTGGAGCCGATTTTAGTCTTTACTATAAGGCCTGTCAAACCTCCGACAATGTCTATCAAGACATCGCGGAGGGTAGGGGTACGGCCGAGACTGAAAGTTTGATGAAATTCGTCGGAAACGGCGTATAAGACTACCAGAATTAAAGTGAAAAGAAATAAGTAAGATTTTGGGTAACGAGTGGTGAGTTTGAGTGAACGGTAAATTAATAGGGCTAGGACAGCGTAGACGAAAAGATGGGCGGATTTTTTGACTACAAAATCCCGCCAGTGCACGGGAGTAGTGGAAAAAGTAGGTTGGGCGGAAAAGGAAAAAATTAAGACGGCCCACAAAATCGTGGGCAGCCAATATCTAATCCGGCGGCGGATGGACATATTCTCTGATTATAAGGCCAACGGAGGCGATAAAGACAATCCCACCGAGAATGGTCAAGATAATAGCCCACCAGTTTGTTGCCGGACGCTCGGCACTGGACGACAGAATTTGAGGAGACGGGATGGGGGTATTTGATGGTAGAGGCTCGAAGCTGGAAACTGGAACTGAAGTTGGTTTGGGTGTGGGGGTCGGAGTTGGAGTAGGTGTTGGTTTGGGTGTGGGAGTGGGGCTGGATTTGGGAGTTGGCGTAGGACGAGGGGTAGGAGTTGGGGTAGGACTGGGTCTAGGTGTCGGTGTGGGGGCAGGGGTGGGCGTCGGCGTTGGTGTTGGAGCGAAAGTTGGGGTCGGGGTGGGAGTGGGACCAATAACTGACGTAGCAATGCTATTTGATTTATTGTCGTTACTGGGTGAACCACACGATGGCGTGTATCGCAATATCCGAAAATAGTAGGGCCCAGTTGGTTTTTCAGCGTCAAATTTAAAATTTAGTTTACCTTCAAAGCCACCACTTTCTATCTTGTAGTAACTGCCACAATTACTGCTTGAAAGGTTAATCCATTCGTTACCGTTATTTAGTGTGAATCCTAAATAGTCATAGCTGGTCTCTGGATAAAAAAACACCCCTCGCAGGTAGGATGTTCCACAAGTGGTACAATCCAAATTTATGTCTGCTGAAAACTCTTGATCAACATTTATTGTTGAGGGGATGTTGGAAACAGAGACGGCAATCGCCAAAGTCGAAACGGTGGTTCTCCACCACTTCATTTGATTAAACTATACACTATATTTTTTTGAGTTCAACGTTTTCCTTGTGATATTCAAACTTGACTACCCATTGATCAAAGAAGCCGTCTTGCCCCAATATTCCATAGGCCAATTTTTCCATTTCATAGGAAAAGCCTACGTTTGCTACATGTTCATGCCCACCTATTTTAAAGGTTATGTTATGAAAATACGCTTTTTGTGGTTCCCCTGAGGTACCGTAAAATGTCAAAGGTGTGCCCTTTTTAATCTCCAATCCTAACTGTTCTCCAATGGTGGCATGAAACAAGCAATAATCTGCTCCTGAATCTATCAAAACTAGATAGCTTAATCCACCATTGGGACTATCAAAGTCTATTTGAATAACTGGTCTAAGGGAAGATTTTTTATCAGGGAAGGGACAATTATTTTGATCAACTGGAAACTTTCTGTAACGAAAGTTCATCGTCATTTCTTTTACAAAATATAAGCCCCATAATTTTTGGGTGCTCTTGTAAGAACCGGGCGTTCTATCCCCTCTTTTTTGGCTCTATTCAGCACATCCGCTACTTTATTTCCCGAAACCACCACTTTCATCGATGACGGGTCGAGAGCCAGCCATTTATTTGAATATTTTCCTAGGCCTGACTGATCATACGTTTTAATTTTCATACATACATGATATCACTTGCTATTGGACGTGCAAGTAGAGAGTTTTCAAACCGGAGCCGTGGTCGATGAATTTGATGTTGATGGTGGAAGAACCGCATTTTTCAGATGAGGAATAGAGCATGCCGGCTGCCGGGGCACGAATGACATCGTCGGTGGAAACCATGTCTATCCCGGTATGAATACCGCCACTATACCGATATCTGTATGAATAAGGGGTATTACCATAGCGCTGTGTAATTTCCAGCGTCCCCCGTAAAGGCCAATCCCAGTTTCCAGAACCGATATTCAAACCCCATTTATCAGTAGTATTTTTGAGGTAAGTTTCGGCGTTTACCCAGGAATCGTTTTGACGAACTTCAAAATGCAGGTGTTTGCCGGTAGAACAGCTGGGATAGCCAGAATTACCTACTAATCCGATAGGATCACCGGCGTTAACTGGACCTTGTCTGACGGCTTTGAGTTTGCAAACGAGTCTGGGAATCTTGAACCAGAGTCTTTTGCTGGGCGTAATTGTTTTGCACGGCCTGGGTTTCGGCCAAAAAGCGGCGGTTGGTGGATTGGACAATCTGCAGGTACTTAAAACGGGAGACGAGCTCGGAAAAATCGGCGGCGGAGAAAAAGATTTGCAAAGGATCCAATTGACCTTGCTTGTATGAGAGAAGAATTTGCTTTTCTAAAAGACGAGATTTGGCCTGGAGTTTGTCTTCCAGAAAATTTATCTTGGCGGAGATGGAGGCAATCTGGTCTTCAGTTTGGGAAATTTTTAGGGAAGTGAGTTTGATTTGACCATCATAAAAGGCCACTTGACCGGAAAGGGTTTGGGCTTGGCTATGCAGCGCGACGACCTTTTTTTCCAGTTCGGCAATTTTTGTTTCGAGATCTGAAGCGGAATCAGCACGAGCCGCAGGCACAGCAAGCAAGAGCAGGCACAGCAAGCAAGAGCAGGCAAATAGAAATTTCTTCATGCTTTGAGGAAACGCCGAACAGCCAGAAATCCTCCAACTGCACCTATCACGGCGCCCAAAAGCAATTCTCCACCCAAGAGAGCGAGCATGAACCAAAACGGGGCAGGCAAAATGGGAATACCAGCTAAGAATCTGGCTAAAAAGGGCGTGCTGTACAGCAGAATAATGTAGGAAACGCTCCAGGCGATAAAGGCGCCGGTGGCCCCGTAAATTACACCTTCCCAAACGAAAGGGGCACTGATGTAGCCGTGGGTGGCGCCCAGAAGTTCGTGCAGAGTAATTTCGTCCCGGCGGTTGGCCACTTTGATACCGATAATGAGCAGGATGATGATAAAAGTAATGACCAGATGCGAGCCGACCAGAGAAAAGCCAATGAGACGAACAGAGCTGGTCCAGGTAGCCAACTCGTTGACAATATCTTCGGCAAAACGCACGTCGTCGATGTCCACCTGGGTGGTGAGAAAATCGGCAATGGTCTTAAGGTCGGAGGGGTTTTTGGCCGAGACCTCGATGGAGGCAGGCAGCATGTTGGCAGTAACTGCTTCTAAAAGAAGCGGGTCGGATTTATTCAGATCTTTGTAAAGTTTGAGAGCGTCTTCTTTGGAAACATATTTGACATCGGCTACCAGGCCGGTAGCTAAAAGATTGGTTTTTATAAGATCCACGGCTTGGGGTGTGGGAACTAGGTCGGACTTGAAAAAAGCGTTGACTTGGGGCCGGGTTTCAAAATACGTGAGAATGGCCTGGGAGCCGGCGGCGATGAGGAAGAAAATGCTGCCCAAAAACAAAGTCATGGTCATGATGGAGATGGCAGCTAAAGCCTGGTAAGGGCTGCGGCGAATACGCGACCAAACACTAGTCATATTTGCCTTTGGGAGTATCTTTGATAACTTTGCCGGCGTCTAATGCAATCACCCGACGAGCTAAATGATTGACGATGTCCGCATTGTGGGTGGCCATAATAATAGTAGTTTGGAGTTGTGAGTGGAGAGTAGAGAGAAGATTGACGATGGCCCGGGCGGTTTTGGGATCTAAATTTCCGGTAGGTTCATCGGCCAGAATGAGCTTGGGGCGGGCCACTATGGCCCGGGCCAGAGCCACCCGCTGTAACTCTCCACCGGAAAGCTGGGCCGGGAATAAATCGGTGCGGGCGGTGAGCTCTACTAGTTCTAAGGCTTTCTTGACCGATTTTTGCAGGTCCTCGGGCTTGACGCCCATGATTTCCAGAGGCAAAGCCACATTTTCAAAAACGCTCCTGTCAGGAAGAAGCTTGAAATCCTGAAACACGGTGCCCAGGGTGCGGCGGTATTCGTGAATTTCAGTGGGGCCAGTCAGAACCAATTTACCAGCGTCGGGCTTAAGGTCACGCATTATTAAGCGAATAATGGTGGTTTTGCCGGAGCCAGAAGGACCGGTAAGGAAAATAAATTCGCCGGGAGCGATATCAAAAGTGACGGCGTCTAAAGCCAAAATGTTACCGAACTTCTTGGTGAGTTTCTGGGCAGAGATCATGGATTTTATTCAAGGATTTTGACGCGGCCCACATCCATGAGCCAGGAAGCTTTTGAGCCATCGAATGTCTCGCCCCAAACTTCGACGTGTTTATCTACAAATTCGTCTAAATCGACGACCGAAGAAATGAGGTAAGCTGAATTTTTGGGGTTGCTGTCCAGGACTAAATGGTGTGTACCTTCGCCGTTAAGTCCGTCTTTTTTGAGAATACCAACTGCGGAATCGCGAAAAGTTTTGGTGTCGGTGGACCCGACTTCTTTGTCCGTTTTTATCATGATTCCGGTAGACAGGCCTTCGACCTGGGGTGGAGAAGCGCGGAAGAGCAAGTAGCCCCCGCCAATACCCAGAAGAACTATTAAAACAACCATACCCGTAATCCAAACTTTGGGAGCAAGAACCATGGCTTTAGTATACCATACGGACTTCGGCTTCAATGAATTCGTCCAGGTCGCCATCCAATACGGCCTCAGCTTGGGAAGTTTCTACTCCGGTGCGCAAATCCTTGACCAATTTGTAAGGGTGAAGAACATAAGAGCGAATTTGGTTGCTCCAAGAAGCGGCTTTGTAGACACCCCGTAAGCTTTTTGTTTGGGCGGTCCTTTTTTCCTGCTCCAGCTGCCAGAGTTTAGCTTTTAATAAGCCCATGGCAATTTTGCGGTTTTGCTCCTGGAAGCGCTGGGTTTGACAAGCTACAGAAATACCGGTGGGTTTGTGCGTCAGGCGGACGGCGGTAGAGACTTTGTTGACGTTTTGACCGCCGTGACCGGTGGCCCGGTAAGCTTCAAATAGAACATCGTCCGGTTTGATGATCATATCGCTGGCATCAGACTCTTCGAGTTCCGGCAGGACTTCTACCAAAGCAAAAGACGTCTGACGCAGAGCGTCGGCATTAAAAGGTGAGAGGCGAACCAGGCGGTGTGTTCCCCGCTCGCCAATGAGGTAACCGTACGCGTAGGCGCCAGATACGGTGATAGTTACAGACTTTAATCCTGCCTCTTCTCCGGGAGCCTGATCCACAATTTCCACTTCCCAACCCCGGGATTGGCAATATTTGACGTACATCCTAAGAAGCATGGAGGCCCAGTCCATAGCCTCGGTACCCCCTTGGCCGGCATGAATATTAAGAATGGCGTTGTGATTGTCGTATGGACCATTGAGAAAAGTTCTAATTTCTAATTGACCTAATTTTTTGGAAATTTTGGGCAAGTTGTCTCCTTTGGCGATTTCTTCGGTCAGTTGGTTTATTTCGTCCTCTTCTTTTTGCAATGCGGATAATCGTTTCATGGCCGCTTGGGCGGCCATTTGGTCGGACCAAAAGTCTGCCTCGGAAGATTTGGCCTCCAGATCATGGATTTGCCTAGCCCGGTCTTCGGGATTAAGCTTGGCCTTAATTTTTTCTAAACGCAGTTGGAGATCATCGGGCTGAGGTTTGATGTCGGTCATGGTTGGCAGACGACGTTTCTGATTTGCTGGAGTTGATCGGGTTTGAGCTTCAGGAGTGTATCGGCGATGACTCCCAGGCTTTCGTTGGTGACCTGAACCCCAAGAACTACCGGACCTAAGTTCCGGCCAGGGTGAGTGACAAAAGCATCCAGGGTATCGCTAATGACTTTGCCGGCTTGGGAGGGATCGACTTTAGGTATGGCCGGTATCTTTATTTGATCTTTGACTTCAGCCAGAGAGGTGGGGATTTTGGGCATCGATCCCCTTTTTACTGACACATAGCCGTACACCCCAACCACCAACAAAGCTATAAAAGCCACCTTAAACAAAAATCCAAACATATATTCTAGTGACTAGGTTATAGGTTCTAGCTAGAAGAGTCAAATTTGAATATGCCCGGTGTTGACCAGTCGGTGGCCACATTATCGCTTTGTTGAGAAACAATTAGCTCTCTGGCTAAAAACGATTCGCCTGAAAAAGAGTTGTCTTTTATGAGACTCATGGCAGAATTAAGTTCTTCGGGTAATAGTTTAGCGACAGACAAATGAGGCTCGTACGGGTAGGGAATTCCAGTGTCTTTAATTCTAATTTTTTCTTTGTCTGAAAAAATGGCCCACTTTTCTAAGTATTTGGGATTTATCCCTTTTCCTCTTAAAGAAGTAAAGCGGTTAACTAAATTGTCATGGAGTTGATGAAGACGAGGAGCGCTCTCTTTATCGATGGCTATCACTAAATAATTACCAGCGGCAATTTCAAATCCGCCAAGCTTGACTGTGAATGATCTGGTTTGAGCCACGATTTGCTGTGACTCCTGGAGAATCGAGTTCAAATTATGATTAGGCATGGGAGATAAATAGACCATTAAGTGACTTTCCCATTCAAACGGAACGTGAGACATGTAGCTGTTGTGGAATTTGGAAGAGAGTAACTTGTTTAATTTGTAGATTCTCCGAGAAATCTCTTTAGGAGGTCTAACAAAAATCAGTATTTGCTTATCGTTATCTTCCATAAATCACGGTTGACCAAGGTCGGGGTAGATTTTTTGAATGGTCTTTAGGATTTCTTTTTCGGCTTCGTCTACGGTCGAATTTTCGATTTTTGCCCCTGCTGCTCTGGCGTGACCGCCACCCACAGCAAATGCGGTGGCTATTTTTGTAACATCTAAGAATTTATTGGGGTTGTTTGAGCGAAGACTAATATTTATCCTTCTGGGCTCATATTCATATATAACGGCCGTTATCACTGCTTCTGTACATTGTGAAAGGAAAAATGCAACCGTGTTTTTTGTGTCGCTTACTTTTTCTCCCGTTATATCTTGCTCCAAAAAGTAGGACAGTGGAATTTTTGTGATAACAACCCCACCATTAAAATAATTTTGGGCAAGTGACAAAGTTTTACCAAATACCAATATATTTTTAAAACCTATTTGGGTTAATTTTGATACCGATTGCCAAGATTCAGCTCCTCTTTTGACTAAATCTGATGCGGTAGCAAAAGTTTCCGAGGTGGTACCCTCAAATTTAAATCCCCCGGAATCTCCCCAAATGCCCACAAATAAACATGTGGCGATATCTGAATTGATTAGTTCGGGATTGTTTTGATATATGAGTTGATAAGCCATTTCTGAACTAGAGATCATTTTGTTTTCAACTAAGTTGATGTCTCCAAAAGAAATGTTGGTTTTGTGATGGTCGATGTTTATAGTTTTTATTCCAATTGGAAATCTAAGTTCGGTTTGTCTTGTAATTTGTGACGGAGCGGATATGTCGATGGAAATGAATAGATCGTAGTCTTGTAGTTCCGTTTGTGGAAACGATCTTGATTCAATTTCTTCGAAACTCTTAAGGAATTTCACTGAGTCTAATGGAGGGTCGTCTCCAGAAATAAGGGTGGATTGTTTTCCAAGGCTGTCTAAAGTTAGCTTCATAGCTAAATTCGAGCCAACTGAATCTAGATCAGGGCGAACATGGCAACAGAGAAGAATATGGTTGGCTTTTTGGATTTCAGACCAGATTTGGGGCGCTAATTGCTTAATTTTGTCAGACATGCAGCAATTTTACCACTCTTAGACCTCGTTATCTGGGCTTTTCTTAGTAGACCTGATTGTGGGTTCCTATATCGAAAAGTGTAATTACTTCTTCAACCCGATTTTTCACCTCTGAGTTTATGGTCTCTCAGGAGCGAGCTGGTTGGCTCGCTCAATCTCAAGCTTAACCTGGATTTGAATTTCTGGTACAATTTGGGGTCAGGAAGAATTCGTTTCTTCAGCGATTTTTCAAAATCGTTATAATATACGACTTTCATCTACCTTCGAGCTGGGCAAAGAATTCGTCAAGAGAATTGGCTGTTTTAAAGTTTCGACCGGCTCTAAAATCTGCTTCCATTTTGAGGTATCTTCTCTCGTTCTTTTTGGAAAGTCTAACAGTGGGCTCTTCGGTGATAGAAACAGAAAGTTGCCTTTTGGCAAGTTTGGAAAGATAGATACGGACGGCTTCCTGTAAGGAGGAGAAGCCATAATCGGCCGCCACGGCAGCTGCGGTATCACGCAAAGATTTATGCATGGGAACTTGGAGAGTCACGATGTCCATAGTGGTATAATTATACCGTTTTGATATTAATTGTCAAGTGACTTCCACAAATACCAACAGGCGACAGTGCGATATGGCTTCCATGGTTCGGCTACGTTCACCATAAACTTTTTCAAATTTTTGTGTTTGCGATTGAGGCCGTAGTGTTTAACAAAAGCGTTTTGGATGCCCACGTCATCCAGGGGAAGAATATCGGGGCGCTGGAGAGTAAACATCAGCTTCATTTCGGCGGTCCAACGACCGATGCCCTTGACGGCAGTAAGATGGGCGATTACTTCTTCATCGGACAGTGAATCCAGCTGGTCTAACTGAACAGTTTTGGCCAGAACTTTTTGAGAGAGATCATGTAGAGATCTGGCCTTGGCCCAGGAAGTACCGATGCCCCGCAATTTTTCCAGAGGCTGGTTCAAAATAAGTTTGGGGGTAAATTTTTTGTTTGGAAAGAGAGTCAAAAATCGGCTATAAATGGTATCCGCGGCTTTGCTTGAAAGCTGCTGGCCAATGATTTCGCTGACCAAATTGGTAAAGCGGTCTGGAGGAGGTTGGTAGTTTATTGAACCAAAACGATCTATTAAAGCTTTTAAAACCGGATCTTTTTTGAGATGACGGAGGGCTTTATTTAGATCCTGCATATATTTTGGCGAGGAGTTTTTTAGCCCGGTAGAGCTTGCCTTCCAGGCTGCGCAAAGGAAGTTTCAGCTTGAGGCTGATTTGGCTGGTGGACAATTGTTCGTAATATCGCAGCTGTAATAACTGGCGATATTCTGGTGGAAGAAGATTTAGACAGGCATTAACTTTGGCTCGCAGTTCATCCAAGGTGAGTTTCTCTTCGTAAGACAGAGAGGGGTCGAAGATAGAGTTGAATTTTTCTATCGCGGGGACGACAAAGTGGGACTGATGGCGAACCTGATCGCGGTAGTAATCGGAGAGTTTGTTGAGAGCGATTTTACATAGCCAAGTAAAATAGCTGCTTTTGTGCCGAAATGTGTGGTAAGACTTGAGGGCGGCTACAAATGTCTCCTGGAGAGCTTCGCGGGCGGCCTCGTAGTCCCCACCCGAGCGCTTGAGTAAAAATCGCAAGATTTTTTGGGAATCGTGGGTCTTTGTGTCCATATGCGTCTAAATTATACAGCTTAAAAATGAAAGACAGAACCGTCTACATATTTATGGGTCCACCAACTAGTGGTAAGTCTTCTGTTGCGTCGCTGTTATCTAAAGAGTTTAGGACGAGGTTAATAAGGGGCAGAGATGTGGTGCCGAATCTTACTGAAACATACGGAAGCTTCAGAAGTCTCATTCCTGACCGTATCTTCCTGCCCAAACTAAAGGGCAAAATGGACGGTTTAGGCGACAGAGAAAACATTACCCTAGATAATATTCCCAGAACAAAAATGCAGGCCGAACTTATTGTAGACTGGTCTGTCACTTTTAGAGCAACAGTGGTAACCATACTTCTGAACTTATCGAAACAAGAAGTGGTAGATAGGGTAAAGGGTAGGTTGACTTGCCCCACGTGTGGAGAAAGTTATCACCAGTTGTTGAAGCCGCCGAAATGGGGTGGGCTTTGTGATAATGACCGAAATGCTTTAACTGTTCGTTCAGGAGACAAAGATATTAAGATAGTAGAAAAGGCTTTCGAGGATTATTCCAGGCTAGTGGGTTCGTTATTAGGGATTTTGGAAACAAAGTCAACCGTGGTCCAAATTCCAGCTAGTGGTACTGTTAATCAAACCTATATGAGCCTTATAAGCAAGTTGAGGGTGAAAGGAAACTAGGCAGGTTTCCCGAAACGTGGGTTTTGTCCAGCATATTCGTCCAATTATGCATGACCATAGCAGAATTGGCAAAAATGGCGGATGATCCAATTGGGAGCTTGCTGGATCTGTTTGGGTATCCTTCTGAAAATGCTCCACAAGCGGAGAGGGAAATGTGGGTAGCCAAAATGATGGGGGTGGCGGTTTTGGCGGGAGGGGCAGGTTTGCTGGGATGGATAGCAATTGTGGCTCATTGAGAGTAAAATGAGGGGTTGTGAAAGATATCCGAAATATAGCCATTATCGCACACGTGGACCACGGAAAAACGACGCTGGTGGATGGGATGCTCAAACAGACCCATACTTTCCGGACCAATGAAGCGGAAATGAACCAGACGACGATTTTAGACAGTAACGAGCTGGAAAGAGAAAAAGGGATTACGATTTTGTCAAAGAATACGTCGGTATTCTACAAAGACGTGAAGATTAATATTATCGATACACCGGGTCACGCCGATTTTGGCGGAGAAGTGGAACGGGTGCTGAATATGGCGGACGCGGCACTTCTGATTGTAGATGCAGCCGAAGGGCCGCTGCCTCAAACCAGATTTGTGCTGAAAAAAGCCTTGGAAGCGGGGTTGAAAATCATTGTGGTCATTAATAAAATTGACCGGAAAGACGCCAGACCCGCTGAGGTGCTGGCGCAAACCGAAGAACTGTTCTTGAAACTGGCTACCCATCATAAACATTTAGACTTTCCGGTGATATATGCCATTGGCCGGGAAGGGCGTACAGGGTCTGACCCTATGCGCTTAGGGTCTGACCTTAGTTCTTTGTTTGATTTAATTTTGGCGGAGGTGCCTAATGCCGTCAAAAATACGGAGGAGCCGGTGCAAATGTTGGTATCCACCTTGGACTACGATAGTCATCTGGGTAAGATTGGAATTGGCAGAGTGAGGCGCGGGACAATCAGGATCGGACAAATGGTGGCCCAAGTTGTACCTTCCGTTAAACTAGGGACGTTTAAAATTGAAAAGTTGTTTACCAGTCATGGAATCAAACGAGAAGAAGTAAAAGAGGCGCCGTGTGGAGACATTGTGGGCATTGCGGGTGTAGATAATATTGAAATCGGACAAACTATTACTGACCCGGGTACTCCCGAAGCTCTACCCCAAACAAAGATTGAAGAACCAACTCTGAAAGTGACCGTGGGGCCAAACACCTCGCCGTTTGCCGGACGGGAAGGAAAATTTGTCACCGGCAGACAAGTGGGAGAACGATTGGCTCGAGAAAAAGAAACCAATTTAGGGCTACGTATCTCCGAGTCTGAAGGCGGGGCATATACGGTAGTTGGCCGGGGTGAACTGCACTTGGCGGTGCTTCTGGAAACCATGCGCCGGGAAGGCTATGAGATTCAGGTATCCAAGCCGGAAGTTGTCCTCAAAGACCACGAAGAACCGTTTGAAGAAGTAACCATTGATGTCCCCGATGAGTACGTGGGCATTGTGACCACCGAAATGGGCAAAAGACGGGCGACTTTGGTGGATATGGTGGCTGACGGAAAGGGAAACACCCGGATAATGTATGAAATATCCCAGAGAAACTTGATGGGGGTAAGAAATATTCTGTTGACCCAGAGCAAAGGGACAATTCTATTTAACTCAATGGGGCTTGGGTATAAACCGATGGGGGAAGCCTTGCCCAGAATGAGAAACGGGGTCTTGGTGGCGTTTGAAACGGGAAAAACTACCACCTATTCTCTAAACACGGCCCAAGAACGGGGAGTGCTGTTTGTGGGACCGGGGGTGGAAGTGTATACGGGTATGATTGTAGGGTTGTCTACCCGCGAAGGGGACATTGATATTAACGTGACTAAAGGCATGGCGCTGACCAATATGCGCCAGTCGTTTAAAAACGCCTGCGCAAAAAGCTGCTTACGCACCTGGATCGCGTCCGTGCAAAAAGAAAACAAAGCTAAACTGCGACATAGACTACCCCTCTGGTCATTCCGAGTTTTTTTATCTGTCCTTCTTTTTGCAATTTTAATAAGTGATAGTGAATGGTTTGGGGGTTTTTGGCCAAAAAATGACGAGAGATGAAGTCAAATGTGCATTCAGGATGATCTTTGATCAGGAAAAGTATCTCTCTACGAATTACAAGCATTAATGTATATTAGAATATATATTAATAAATGACAAGATACAATAAAATACGATAAGATATGAAAAGATTCTGGTTAACTCTCGATAAAAGTGGGAGGGGCAGTTTTATAGTCAGTGTAACGGTACCAGGTGGGAGTGAAGGCCAAAAATACGGTGGCAGGGTCGGATTTGTACTGCTCGGCAGAAGGATGCTTGGCGTAACGGATCTTGTGGATATCCGGCAACTTGGAAGCGTCGGCAATGAGCTGAATTTGGCCGTCCATTTGCAAAGTTTTCATCTCCTGTTCGTTAAAACCGACAACTACAGAGGCGGCTACTGGCTGGCCGTCCTTTAATCCAGCCATCTTTTTACTAGTGTTTTCGGTCTGAATGTAAATAGTCAGAGGTTCGGCGATGTGAGAATAGTGCATAGCTGCATTGTGACAAGTTCCGTCCGGCATGCAAACTGAAAGCGCACTTACCTTTTCCTTAGCCAAAAAATCTAAAATTTTCTGATCCATACTGATATGATATTATCATACTTGGCAAGTTATGAAATTAATAGGTAAAGTAGTCATAATTACTGGCTCTTCGAGCGGGATCGGAAGAGCCACGGCTCTTAAATTTGCCCAAGAGGAAGCAAGAATAGTTGTTAATTACAAGTCGAATGCGGATGGAGCCAGAGATGTGGCCAAAGAGATAGAAATATTGGGAGGAAAAGTTGTGTGTGTCCAAGCCGACGTATCAGACTCGCAGCAGGTAAAGAAAATGTTTACGCGGGCGGTAAAAGAATTTGGGACGGTAGACATCTTGATAAACAACGCTGGGCTGGCTAAAGCCAAACCGTTTTTTGAGATAACCAAGGAAGATTTGGAAACCGAGTTTGGAAAAAATTTTTTCAGTATGGTGTACTGTGCTCAAGAAGCGGCAAGACTCATGCAAAAAAACGGAGGAAGAATAATAAACATGTCTTCGATTTGTGGAGGAGTGGACTCGTCTCCATGCACTTCAATTTTGACATTCACTACTGCAAAAGCGGCGGTGAGTATGCTAACTAAGGTTCTGGCTAAAACATTGGCTCCGAAAATATTGGTAAACGCAGTGGCACCGGGGTTCACATTAACCAGATTTTGGGAAGGGATGTCTAAAAAGGACGAAGGAGCACTGTTGGAAACGACGTTAACAAAAAGCTGGGTGACTGCAGACGAAATTGCTAATGCATTTATATATTTGGCAAAATCCGATTCGATAACAGGTCAGGTGTTGGTGGTTGACGGCGGGTACACAATAAATAACAGATAATGTTGCTTTAGTGGTGAGAATATTTGCCTATCAGCTGGGCTGTGTCAATCACCCGGCCGTTTACGTCTAAAGCCTGAATTTTAAAGAAATAGCGGTGGGTGTCGGAGGGAGGACAGGGGCCGCCATATTTGGCTGCTTTCGGCACGCCGGAAATATCCAGGGGCGGATTGACATTAGCCCCATCGCAGGTATATTTGGCCGGTATCCTCTCCCCTTCTCCAAAAACCGGGCTAGAAATCTTAATCATTTTTTTTCTAATTTGGGTAGTGGCAGTGCTTATATTTCTTGCCGCTTTTACACCAACAGGGATCGTTGCGGCCGAGTTTTTTGTGTTCGTTTTGGGCGCTGGTCTTTTGCAGGGTCTGCATGGCAGTTAAAAAGTCGTTGTTGTCTGACGACGGGACTGATGGTTGTGGGTGGTGAGTAGTGAGATTGGTAGTGGGGATAGGGGTGGGGGCCGGTTGCGCTCCGATTTGGATTCTAAAGAGGCGCTTGGCAAATTCGGAGTCGATTTGGGCCATTAATCTCTCAAACATAGAGAAGGCTTCGCCTTTGTATTCCACGAGCGGATCGCGCTGGCCGTAGCCACGCAGGCCTATGCCTTCACGCATATCATCCACTGCGTCCAGGTGATCGATCCACAAATTGTCAATGGACGAGAGGTAGGCGTACTTGATGATCTCTTTCCACACTTCTTCGCCCACTTGGGATTTACGCTGAGTGACAGCATCAGAAATAATTTGATTAATTGAAGTGATGATTTCGTCTGCTATACCGGATTTTTTGAATTGCTGACCGATGGCTTTTTGAGAATCGTCATCGAAAGGGACAATTTCCACTAAGGCGGTTACGATGGGCAGGACCTCTGACTCCACCACTCCGCGGGGAGCGTAAGATTTAACGATATTAGATAATAGAGATTGGATATTAGAGATGACCTCGGATTCGGTGATTTCGCCGGAGAGGACACGCTTTCGCAGGCCGTAGACGATCTCGCGCTGTTTGTTCATGACATCGTCGTATTCCACCACATGTTTTCGGGCATCGAAGTTGAAACCTTCGACTTTGATTTGAGCCTGCTCGATGGACCGACTGACCATACCGTGTTCGATGGGCTCGTCCTCGGGAATCTTGAGCATGGTCATGACTTTGGCCACCTGTTCACCGCCAAAAATGCGCATGATATCGTCGTCGAGGGCGAGATAGAAGCGGGTGGAGCCGGGGTCGCCCTGACGACCAGAGCGGCCGCGCAGTTGATTATCAATGCGCCGGGATTCATGGCGTTCGGTACCGATGACGTGCAAGCCGCCCAGTTTAACCACTTCGTTGTGATCTTTCTGCCATTTAGCCCATTCTCTTTTGCTTTGGGATTCCGGCGGTTTACCGCCTAAAACTACGTCTACTCCCCGGCCGGCGATGTTGGTGGCAATGGTCACGGAGCCTCGATGCCCGGCCTCGGCGATAATTTGGGCTTCCCGTTCATGGTTTTTGGCGTTTAAAACTTCGTGGGGTACACCTTTTCTTTTTAAAAGTTCGGCGACAATTTCATTTTTTTCGATGGAGGTGGTACCCACTAAAACCGGCTGACCGGCGGCGTACAAGCGGCCGATTTCTTCGGCCAGCGCAGAGTATTTGGCCCGGGTAGTTTTGTAAACAATATCAGCGTGGTCGGCCCGGACCATGGGACGATTGGTAGGGATGACAATCACGTCTAATTTATAAATTTTTCTAAATTCCTCGGCTTCGGTAGCGGCCGTGCCGGTCATACCGGCCAGTTTGATATAGAGACGGAAGTAATTCTGGAAAGAGATGGTAGCTAGGGTCTTGGATTCCTGCTGGATGACGACATTTTCTTTGGCCTCAACGGCTTGGTGAATACCTTCTGACCAGCGGCGGCCGGGCATGAGCCGGCCGGTAAATTCATCTACGATGACCACCTGATTTTCGCGGACCACGTAATGCCGGTCGCGCAAAAAGAGGGTGCGGGCCTTAAGAGCGTTCTCCAAATGATGGACGGTTTCAAAATCTTTCTCGTACAAATTTTCGATATTTAACATCTTCTCCACTTTTTTCAGACCGTGCTCGGTAAGATTGGCCGTGCGGTGTTTTTCGTCGATGACGTAATCGGTGTCCGAAGAAAGTTTGTCTACTAATTTGGCGAATTCGTAATATTTTTGAGTAGGTTCGGTATCCGGAGCGGAAATGATAAGCGGGGTGCGGGCCTCGTCAATGAGGATTGAATCAACTTCATCGACAATGGCGAAATGATGACCCCGCTGAACCATGTCCGATAATTGACCTACCATGTTGTCGCGCAGGTAATCGAAACCGAACTCGTTGTTGGTGCCGTAGGTAATATCCGCGGCGTACGCCTCTTGGCGGGTGCAGGGTCGGAGATGGGCTAGGCGGTCGTCACCGTGGGAGGGATCAGAATATTTAGGGTCGTAGAGAAATGATTGTTCGTGAACAATAACGCCAACCGACAGACCCAAGAGGTGAAAAGTGGGGCCGTTCCAACCGGTATCACGCCGAGCGAGATAATCGTTAACCGTAACGAGATGGGCACCCTTACTGGTCAGGGCATTTAGATAAAGCGTAGGAACTGCCGACAGGGTTTTCCCCTCGCCGGTTTTTTGCTCGGCAATTTGACCTTGGTGGAAAGCGGCGGCAGCCATGAGCTGAACGTCAAAGGGACGCAGGCCAATGGCCCGATCGGAGGCTTCTCGTGCGAGGGCAAAAGCTTCTGGAAGAAGCTCATCTAGAGTAGCCCCGTCTGCTAAGCGGTTTTTGAATTTAGCAGTTTCGGCGACAAAATCCTCGTCTTTTTTTAATTTTTTGTATTTAACAGTAAAAGTATTAATCTGATCGACTCTGGTTTTGAGGCGGTCGACCTCCTTTTGATTTAAATCGAGGAATTTAGTAAGAAACTTAAACATGCCCCGCTATTATAACCAAATTGGTAAGAACCCGCACTAGTTCGATCTTTTTAAAAACTGCTTTGAGTTTATTTACCAATTCTTCGGCTTTTTGACGTTTGGGCTCGTCGTAAAAAAGATGATTGATGATTACCCGTTTTCCAACTTTTTTTAATTTTTCTAGAAATTTTTTAGAATACACAAATTCAGGAACTTGATCACCAAGGTATAAGTCAACGAGTACGAAGTCGAATTTGTCTTTAGTCTTTAGCAGATAGTCTTTGGCATCGATATTAAGAATCTTAAGATTCGGGATGCGGTCGAGATCGAAATATTTCCTGCCTATTTCAAGCATGACCAGATCGATCTCAACACCGGTGATTTGGGCTGGTTGGGGAATGAGTTTGGCGACAGTTCCGCACCCCAGCCCTAAAATCAGCCATTTAGCTTCAAAAGGACTAACCTTTTTAAGAATTGGGCGCCAGACATCGGCTACGATTCCCCCACTTTGGATCAAATTTCCAGTGGCCACATATTTATATCCCCACCCCTGGCGGACTTCGATGGCCCCACTATATTTAGACTTGAATTTACTGATAACTTTTGGCCTGAAGGCGGAAAAGACGGGCATATTTTTTGTCGAGGAGCATTAACTGATCGTGAGTGCCCTGTTCTGTGATTTTGCCTCCTTCGAGCAGCAGAATTTTATCCGCCCGGCGAACGGTGCTGAAACGATGGGAAATAAGTAATAGAATCTTGTTTCTAGCAAGCCTGATTATTTTTTCAAATATTTCTTCTTCCGCTTTAGGATCAACGTTTGAGGTCGGCTCATCCAAAACAACGACTTCTCCGTTTTTAAATAGAGTTCTTGCCAATGCAATTCTCTGCCATTGACCTTTAGACGGCTCTACACCCTTCTCGAAAGATTTGGACAGGGGGGTGCGATATTTGAGAGAGAGACTCTGAATGAAGCGATGGACACCCGTTAGTTTGGCAGCAGCCTCAATTGCCTGCTTATTTTTCAGGCGAGAGATATCCCCGTATCCAATACTTTCTTGGGCTGAAAAAGCATAGTCGGAAAAATCTTGAAAAAGGACCGAAAGGATCTTGCGATAGGCGTGAATATTATATTTTTGAACATCGACTCCATTAACTAAAATCTGTCCTTTTTGGGGGGTGTAGAATCCGACCAAAAGTTTAATCAGGGTAGTTTTTCCCGCCCCATTTTCTCCCACTAGGGCTATGTTTTCCCGAGGTTCAATTGACAAGTCGACGTTCTCTAGGATCCAATTTTTACTATTGGGATATTTAAACCAAACATGGCGAAATTCTATGCCTTTTTTGAAAGGAAGACGGGGAGTTCTGCCCTTAACTCGTTCGGAAGATTTTAAATCCAATAACCAAGAAAAGTCCGATGCGAAGAGATAGTTGGCATAAATAGTGTTGACATTGGAAAGAAGCATTCCGAAACCGTTACCCAAGGTTGTACAGGCCTGATACAGCATCTGAGCTGACCCCAAGGTAATTTTTCCCGCTAGAGCCAGAATAAAGAAATATGAGTTGAGGAGAATAAACAACAAGTTACTAGGAATCTCTGCTAAACTGCGGAATTTGGATCTTTTAATATCCAACTTCACTCTTTCACCGATTATTTGCTGGGCCAGCTCGTTCATTTTTTGAGTCAGGATTTTAACAGTCCCCAGAATTTTGTTTTCATAAAATGATTGAGGGTTAGTAAGATAGTGGTTTGTCCAACCCCATAGGCGGTTGGTGGTGGCTTGCCTTTCGCCCAAAGCATATTCAAGTTTGGAGAACTTAGCGCTTAACCAAACATCTGGTAACTCAAATATAATAATGGCTAGCCCTATCCAAGGGTTAAAGGTAAAGAGAGCGATTGCAGCTGAAATGATAGTGAAAACGGAATTGGGAATTTGGGAGATTGGTTGAACCATACCCCAAAGGCGTTGATTGTACTCCCGACCAATTTTCTTAAATTTGTCCTGAAAAGCGGGTGATTCAACGGTAGAAACATCTAGGGAGTTTAGTTTTTGAGCCATGAGAATTTCTGCTTTGGCGTTGAGAAGACGAGAGAGAGAACTCTCCATGGGATAAATAAAACGATTCATAGCGAAGCGGATATATTCTATAAGCGAACGGAGAATGATAACTAAAACGATAGTGCGAGCAACAGTTTGCCAATCCGGCCTACCGACTGCAGATATAACTAGATCGATCAAAAGTTTGTTGATATATAACACGGGCAGATTGGTTAAACCCCAAATTGACTGTAGAAAAGTAATGAAGAAGAGATGACTAGGGCTAATTTGATAAGCCAGCTTAAGAATAAATTTATAAGTGGAGAAAAAACGTTTGAAGGAAGAAGACATTAGGTTGATTCTACTTCTTGGATTACAATTAGGGAAGGAGTATGAGTTCACAAATTGACGTAACGGAACTGGTTCGAAAAACAGTGGGGGGGAATCAGGGGGAAAGGAGTATAAAGCTAGGTTCTTAAAGGTAAACGGTCAAAAAGGAGTACGTTCATTGGCGGAGGTTCAAATAATGGGTAAAATTTTGTCTTAGTTGGTCAGAGAGGCAATGCTGAAATTGATAATATCGTCTTTATCATAATATAAATCCGGCTCAATGCCTGTTTCTTCTATGGGTCGGGTGTTATTGCCAAGAAAAAAACGCCAGGTAGGGATACGAACACGGTAATAATTATCAAGACTTTTAAGTATGAAGCGGATGGGGTTAGCGCTACCTCCTCTAGTTTTTGTTCCAACTAGTAGAGCTCTATGTAAAACTTTGAATGGCGCTATAAACAACTCATTTGAACTGAAACACCTGCCGTTTATTATGATGCAAAGCGGTTTATCTACATAAATAGAGAGGTGGGGATGAATCTTGTATGGTTTCTTGGATAATTGCCCTTGGAAGTTCTTGGAAACTATTTTCCCAAAAATCATGTCGGTGTTAAAAAAGATGCTTGCAAATTGATGGGCGTAGTTGGAATTTCCGCCGTCATTATCTCTGACATCTATAACTATGCTATTTATTTTGCTGAGGCTGTTGGAAACCAGATCGATCAATTGGTTGGAAATATTGGGATCACTAACCCAATGGGGAATTTTAATATATAGGGCGTCTTTGATTACTTGATGACTAAATAACTTCTGGGGTAGGTTTTTTGACTGTTGTTGATGATAAAGTTTTATATCTGCATGAGAGTTATTCAATAGTGAGATTAACGTTGTGGCGACACGAATAGGTTTATTTTCTATTTCTGTCTTATCTTGTAAAGTGGTTATAGCTTTAGTTTTGAATTCTTTCAGCTCCTTTTTTGTGAGAAAAGGATAATATTTTAAAACACTCTCATAAACGCTATTGACCACCTCAAGGGACGTTTTGTTTTTGTTTGGAAGAGTAAGATCCATTTTTATTTGGGAACTATTTTGTCTTTGCGCATATATGGGCGGAGGACTTCGGGGATGGTGATTGAGCCGTCGGGATTTTGATAATTATCGAGAATGGTTATAATCATGCGACCCATGGGAATGCCGGTATCGTTGACGGTGTGGACCAGTTTTTTGTCGCCCTTAGTATCAACATAATGGATGTTTAGGCGGCGGGCTTGATAGTCCCAGGCGTCAGTGTTTGAACCCAGTTCGATATATTCGCCCTGGCTAGGAAGCCAACCTTCCAAATCGTATTGCAAGTAAGTAGCGTTGTAACCACAGTCGCGGGAACATTTATTGATCACCCGGTAGGGCAATTGGAGCTGCTGCATTAACCATTCATTCAACCCCCGCAGATATTCCATCATCTCGTGCGATCCTTCGGCGGTAGTGAGAGCGTCAATTTCCAACTTGTCAAATTGGTGGACACGTTTGATACCTCGGACGTCTTTGCCCCAAGAACCCACTTCGCTTCTGAAACAATGGGTGTAAGCAAAAAACTTCCGGGGCAGATCGGCTTCTTTAAGGGTCTTGTCCATATAATACGCAAATAGCGGAGGTTCTGAAGATCCAACTAAAAAGAGCTGTTCGTGATTTTCTATGTTCTCGGTGGATACTTGATACACCTGATCGCGTCCTTCGGGGAAGTGGCTGGTACCAAAGAGAACCCGCTCTTTGACCATGACCGGGACGATCATAGGTTCAAAGCCCTCGGCGATCAGCTTATTTTTGAATAATTCAAAAAGAGCAAATTGTAACAGGGCGGCGTCGCCTTTAAGATACGCGAATCGAGATCCAGAAGTGAGGGCACTTTGCTCAGTATCAATGATATCTAGATCTTTACCTAATTCGAGGTGATGCTTACCTTTGGTCTTGGGCATATGAGTAGCCGAGGAATATCCCTTGCCCAGTTTATCTTTGGGCAGGTAGCCTTTCCCCGGAATCCAGACAACCAGCTCCATATGATCCGCGTCTCCTTTGCCTTCTGGCATCTGATCCGAAGACATGTTTGGAAGACGGGCTAATTTATCTAAAAACAACCTTTCGGCAGCTTGGAGTTCGTCTTCTAGTTTTTTGAGATCTTCCCGCTTTTGACGCAATTTTTTAATTTCTGATTCAGATGGTTTGGCCGATGAGGCAATGTTACGGGCTGCCCGAAGTTTTTCAATTTTTTGGATGAGTTCCCGGCGAGCCACGTCGGCTTTGAGAACTTCATCTACAGGAACCTTTCCACCTCTAAATTCGATGTTTTTTTGTACCTCGTCTGGGTGATCCCTGACAAATTTGATGTCTAGCATAAATTGATTATAAGGAATAATCCGCTAAATGACTAATGTCTCCTATGGTGAGAACTTTAGGTGGACGAGTGAGTTCGACTATGGTTGTGGAAGTGTTGCGAATCCGAAAATCGCGAATGTGATCCAAGTTTAACTTGTGAAGACGGGTAAGGATCGCCTGGATGATGGTGTCGTGAGTAACAATTGCGGTGTGCGCTGGATAATTGACGGCCTCTTTTTTCCACCAAGAGAGGACCCGGGCAGCCACGTCGGCAAAGGCTTCACCACCGGGAAAAACCATTCTGGATGGGTAAGTTTGCCAATATTTCCATAAATCTGGATAGTTCGTCTCTAAATCTGTAAATTTCTGGCCTTCCCATTCGCCGTGGTTGGTTTCAATTAGTAGGGGGTCGATTTCAAGAGGTATGCCAAGGGCGGTGGCAATTATTTCGGCGGTTTGATGGGCCCGTTTGAGAGGGCTAGTGACAACCTTAGAGAGAGACTGAGATCGCAGTTGTCCGGCTAGAGCTTGGGCTTGTTGAACGCCGAATTCGGACAATTCAGTATCTAGTGATTGGCCTTGGTACCTACGTTCAACGTTGGCTAAGGACTGGGCATGGCGGATGAAAAAAACTTTTGTCATGACAATTTTGTTCTTCCGCCTCTTGGAGGTGCCAGCTGAAGAGAGTGCTCAATTTGAATTTCTAAGCTCGATAGTTGGAAGCTATCTCAAACGCTTTGGAGGTATTGTACTACGACCCAATTTCCTGTGCAATAGGTCACCACCTTATTAACTTGTACTCCTCTTCGCCTATGGCTATTAACGTTTCTTTAAATTCTTCTTCGGTTACTTGTTCTAATATATCTCCCAACACCACGTTGACATGTTCAACTGTTTGCTTCTTTAATCTTAACCAAACGATCGAAATTTTTCCCTGATAGCTTAGATACCAACTCTGCGAAAAATCCCGATCAAAAGTTACTATGACAGATCCTTCATTTATTGCCTTTTGAACTACCTGCTCGTCTGTCAAGTTTCCTAGCCCCTGTTCCTGAATGCTTTCGGCTTGATAACCCAGACTCCTTAAATATTCTGCAGTTTCCGGCGACAAATTTGCGTCTAACAAGAACTTAGGCATGAATGTGCAACTCTTCCCGGTCAAACCTGCGGGCGGCAAACGCCAAGGCGGCCGCTACATCCTCTTCTTTCAGGGCCGGGTAGGCTCTCAAAATCCGTTTGTTGTCATATCCTTGGGCCAGTAGGTCCAAAATCAAATGAATTGGTATACGGGTACCGGCAATGACAGGCTTGCCTGACATGATTTTGGGGTCAATCTGTATTCTGTTTATATGTTTGATCATGGGGACAAGTATATCATATCTTAAAGCCCAATTTCCGGCGCAATAGATTGCATGGCGACAAGAGCGATTCGCACAAAATCTTCTAATTTGATACTTAGTTTTTCCTCACACATGGCAATGTCCTCGCGTTTGACACCGGCGGCAAAAGATTTTTGGGGAAATTTTTTTAGGACAGATGAGATAGATAAGTCAGACAGGCGTTTGGATGGTAAAACAAGAGCGCTGGCTACAATCAGACCGGTGAGTTCGTCGCAGCAAAAAAGAGCCCACTGCATTTGGGTTTGAGCCTGTTTACCTTGGTGAAACCAGCCGTGGGACTCGATACCTTCGAGAAGTTCAGCGTCGGTTTCCCCTAGTTCTCTCACCCAATTGGCCATCAGTTTGGCGTGACTTCCTGGATCAGTTTTAGTAAATTCATAGTCGCCGTCGTGCAGAAGTCCAACAATCCCCCATTTCTCTTCGTCCCCGCCGAAATGTTTGGCGAGGGCCCGCATGACTGCTTCAACCGATAGACAATGCCGACGCAGGTTTTGATTCTGCATTTTCTCGGTCAGTAATTTCCAGGCTTGATCGCGGGTAATCATAAGCTACTGGACTAAAATTATTTCTCCGACTTGGCCGCCGCAGAATTTTTGGATATAACTGGCGCCTTTTTTGAGAGCCGAAACTACATCATCTGGAGAAATATCTGGTCCGCCATCAGCAAATAAAATGACGTCTTTGGTTTTTTCGGTAATTTTGGTGGCATCTATATCTCGATAATTTAGATCCAAAGTTAATAATTTATCGGTATCGGCATACACTAATTCACCATCTTTCGTTTTGGTTTTTTCTTCGTCACCCAATAAATGCATTTCTTCGCCGGATCGGGAAAACCGAAGGACCACAGGTTGTGATACTTTGGCCAGATCAAAGCCGCCTAAACCGATATTCGTCTCAAGAACGGCTAAGTTATAGGCGTCAACAGCAGTATTGATATTGTAAAGATTTTTGCCTTGGATAATTCTGCGCATCAGCGCCTCCGGAGAGGGACGCCGGCTTCCCGTATCTACCCCCGTGGTTTTGAGCATTGTCCGGTAATTCCTGATCGAGGTTATTTCCGAAACTTCCGCCAAGGTCACACTTTTTTTGGATTCGACAGTTAGTTTTTTCAGTTTTTCCAATTCGGTCTCCAGTTTTTTGATTTTCACTCCTTTAATTATTGTGTATGCAAATGAAATTCCGGGAAATTTTTGTCTAACCTCGTTGGAGATTGAATAGTCCTTTGTACTGG
>LCOA01000015.1 GCA_001002405.1 Candidatus Amesbacteria bacterium GW2011_GWA1_47_20 | reverse complement strand
TTTATCGACCTTAAAGACTCCGGTTTCATCCTGATTGCTTACTCTTGCACCCTTGATTAAATAATCAACTCCCATAATGGCAAAATTGGGTTTAAGACCTCCGGTGATGTATTTTGTTTCTTGACGGGCCAATCGGTCACACACGTCCATCATTTTGTACAATTGTTCACTGGGTTCACGTAAGTCATCGGCTTGAATGACCATGAATGGTTCGTCCATGTGGCCTTTTTTATATAAAACGGCTGCAATCAAACCTATGGCCGGGCCGGTGTTGCGCATTTCTGGCTCTAGAATGTAATTGTCCTGGGGAATCTCTGGGGCTTGTTTTTTGGCTAATTCAAGTTGGTCCTCGTTGGTGGAAACGTAGATCTCTTCGGGTTTGAATTTACCCAATAAAGCTTCGTAGTTTAGTTGAAAAAGCGATTTGTCGCCAATTAAAGGGAGGAAATGCTTGGGTTTGTGCTGGCGACTGAGCGGCCAGAGCTTGGTACCGAAGCCGCCACAGATAATTACAGGTATCATAGTTTGTTTATTGTATGCAAAAACTCTTCTTTAAATCTAGCTTTGGCAAATTTTTGAGCATGAGCTTTGATAAATTCTCGGTCATATTTTGATGCGTCAAAGTTAAGGATAGCATTTTTTAGCTCGGAAACACTATTTAAGAGCAATCCGGTTTGCCCATGAATGACGGTTTCAGTGACTCCTCCGGTGTTTAGTCCGATTACCGGAGTTCCGGCGGCGTGGGCCTCTAGGGGTACAAGACCAAAATCTTCCTCGTGGATATAAAGAACTGCCCGGGCATGCCGATAGTGAGTAGCAAGTTTGGTATCAGAGACTTGGCCGAGAAAATAAACATTGGCATTGGCCATGGCTTTTAATTTTGATTCCAGGGATCCGGTGCCAATGATGACTAGAGGCAATTTTAAGTCATTAAATGTCTCTACCAAGACCTCGGCTTGCTTGTAAGCAACGAGTCTCCCCACATAAAGAAAAAAATCTTTGAGATTTGGAGCGGGAACATGTTGAGAAAAAGCCTCTACGTTTACGGGAGGATATATTACTTGCGAATCTTGGCCGTAATATTTTTTGATCCGGGATTGGACTGTCTTGGAGATGGCGAGGTATGCGTCGGGACGGCGGGAAGCTATTAAATCCCAGGACTTTAAATAATTGAACAAGGGATGAAAAACTTTTGAAGTTTGAGATTTGTAGAAATCTTCATGACTCCATAGATATCTGGTGGGGGTTAAACAGTAACAGAGATGGAATGTGCCGGGCTTAGTAATGATACCTTTGGCATCAGCAGAAGTAACAGAGATGACTAGGTCGTAATTATCAAAATTTAGTGATTCAAAAGCCATAGGAGTAAGCCAAGGGTGCTAAAGGAAATTTTTGCAGAAAAGTGGGAATGACTTGGGGAAAAACTTTGGCCCATGGGGCGCGGTTTTGATCATAAACAGCGGTATAGAGGGGAGCGTTGGGAAACATTTCGTGCAGGGCCAGAAGTACTCTCTCTGCCCCACCCCACTTATTCACCCGGTCATACACTAGAGCGACTTTTTCGTCTAAAAAACTTTTCATAAGTTTGGATATTTTTTTACTAAATCGATTCCAACTTCGATGTACTGACTGAACGATTTGCGTTTAAGAAATGGTTCTTTCAGTTGATTTTGCAGCTGGATCAGCTGGGGATAATTATGATCAGTATAGTACCCACTGGAATCCCACAGCCAAAACTTAGCAAGTCTCGGTTCTAATCCAGTGAGGGCAAAAGCGGCAATTTCAGCCAACGCCCAAATCTGTTTGTCTGCCAGGTTACTATCTGGAAAATTATGGCGATGAATTGAGAAATAATGGGCAAGAAGAACCTCGTGGGCTGTTATGCGGCGCTGTGCGTCGGGGTTTTCTTGCCACCAGCGAATGATTTTATTTCCATTCCAGTTACTTATTCCCCGATTCAATAAACCTACAACACATTGGTATTCGGAGTAAAACCAAGGGTGTGTCAGGGTAGCAATTCTGTCGGAAAATTCTTCTATTATCTCGTCCCAGGACTGTTGATATAGCTGTCTCGATTTTTCGATAAATGGGAGAAGAACGGCATAAGCTTTTTTTGCTTGTTCAGAGTGTTTTTTTTGACTGGGGATAGGTTTTTTGCCAAAGAGTTGGATCATTTGATACCCAATCTTTATGTCATATTCGGGATCAATTATGAACTTTATTCTCATAAATCTGCCATGTTTGGGCGGCCATGGTGGCCCAGGAGTATTTGGCCACTTGGGCGCGGCCTGCGGTAATTAATTTCTGGCGTAGTTTCTTGTCAATAAGCAGGGCTTGTATCTTGTCTGCCAAATCTACGGGGTCGTGAGGGTCAAAGAACATGGCGGCGTCACCGTAAACCTCGGGAAGACACGAGGCTCGAGCGGCAACAACCGGGGCACCGGCAGCCATGGCTTCTAATCCAGACAAGCCGAAACCTTCGATAAGTGAGGGGGTGACAAAGGCTAAGGACTTTTGATACAAAGACAACAGGTCTGCGTCAGAAGCCCGGCCGAGGAATTTAACGAATTTTTGTAAGTTTTCCTTGGCGATTAAGTCTTCTGCTCGAGACGTAAAAACTGACCTGGCACAAGAAATTACTAAACTGACTTTTCCCTTGAGGAGTTTGATTGCAGAAAGTAGGACGGGGATATTTTTGTGGGGATAAAGGTTACCGGTATATATGACAAAAGGAGTTGGAGATCCTATTTCGATTGGAGATGATGGTTTTTGAAAATAAATTGGGGTAACACCTTCGTATGTGACTGCAATTTTGTCAGGGTTGAGTCGATACTTTCTAATCAGAATGTCTTTCCAATATTTAACTGGAACTATTATGCGACTGGCGCGATGGACGGCTAACCAGACAATAGCTAAGTAACCCAAGTATTTAGGCCAGTAAAGCAGGGGGTGGCGGGTGGTGGTATCCCGGCCTTTGGAAAGATGTTTAATTAGGTCGTGAATGGTAACCACCATTTTTCCGGGCCAGAGGACGGGGATGGTGAAGTGGGGCACATGCAGTAAATCCGGGCGGATGAAAGACAGGATCCAGAGCATTTCAAATTGAGCCAGAAGGGAGTAGGGGTGAAAATAGGCGTAGTGTTTGGTGAATTTGGCTAGCTTGGGTTCGTTTTTCAGGTCGGGTGGGACAATCAGGGTCACGTCCCCTGGCAAATTATCGATTAGATTCTCGACATACCGGCCGATTCCGGTGTGCTTGATCCCCCACATCCTGGCATCAACACAGATTTTCATAATTTATCTAATTGCTCTAATTGACCTAATTAATCTAATGATCCAGATGCCAAAGTATACTAGCCAGTTGATGAAGAAGGGATATTTTGAGGCCAGATGTTTGCGGTAGAAGAGGCGCATGGCATCCGTAGAGTGCTTGGCCCACAGGCGACGGGTGACGGGAGTAGCCATAGCGGAAGAACCTTTGAAATGGGTAATTTTTACTTGCGGAAGATACATGACTTTCCAGCCTGCTTCTTTTAACTTGTAACAAAAATCAATATCTTCGGCGTTGAAGAAATAATCTTCGTCCAGCCACCCCACTTGGTCACCGGCAGTGCGGCGAATAAAAGCAAAAGCTCCGGTAAGCGCATCTATTTCGTGAATAGCGTTGGGAATATGGGTTGAGGAGTACTTAGACAGGCGGCGCAGGCCTACCAGATGCAGAAACGAGCCAACCGGATCGGGAAAATTACGATGACATGAATAATCCAGATTGCCATCCGGAAGCTCTACCCGGCAAGTAGCTGCACCCACTTTAGGATTGTCCTGCATGTATTTCAGGACAGTTTCAATAGTTTTGGGGTAAACGATAGTGTCTGGATTGAGAAGGAGAATGTATTTGCCTTTGGCTTGACGGATACCCAGATTGTTTCCGGCAGCAAAACCGATATTGGTGGGGTTCTTGATGGCGGCTAAATCTGCACTGCCATCGGTGGAGGCATTGTCGACCACGATGACTTCCCAGTCCGGGTGCTTGGGAATAGAAGCTAGGCAGTCAAGAAGCAGTTTCTTGACGTTGTAGCTAAGAATGATGATGGACAAGGTCTTCATATATGCTTTCCAGTTTTTGGGCGATGGGTTCCCAGGAGAATTTGGTATCGACCAGCTTGCGGGCAGCAATGGCAATGCGGGAGTAAAGCTTTTTGTCGCGCAGCACTTGGATGGATTTAGCGGCAATGTCCTCCGGAGTGGTGCCGATGAGAATAGATTGGCCATCAACGGCGCCGTAACCTTCGGCCCCGACGGGTGTGGTGACCACTGGAATCATGGCGGCCATGGCTGCTAGTATTTTTAGTCTGGTACCTCCAGGAGCGTACATAGGAGCCACAAATAAACCGGATTCGAGATACGCGTTGACTAACCCCCGTGTGTCGAAGTCTTTGAGTTCCCGGATTTCAACACCGGAAGTCTTCAGAGCTTTGACTTCGGACGTAGGAAATTGGCCGGCGATGATCAATTTGGCTGTGGGGATCGCTTTTCGTATCAAGGAAAAAACTTTTTTGGCCAAAAGATCCGCAGCTTCCCAGTTCTGAATCCATTTATAGTTACCCATATACAAAATTCTATGATTATAGTGGGTCTGTTTGGGTAGATTGCTGACGTCCTCGCCTACTCCATTGGGCACAACGTCAACTTTAAGACCGGGGATTATTTTCTGGATGACGCGGGCGTCTTCTGCGGACACGGTGACTACCCGGTTGACCCGGCGCCAATAATATTGTTCCCAAAAACGCATTTTGGCTACATCGATCCACATAAACGGCCGGAACCATAGCCGCTTGTCGGTATTGGCTTGGTGGCCAAAAATCCTGGACATAATGGTTTGTTCGACCAAAATAATCGGCAAATTGTGAGGAGGTAGATATGGCAAGGTGTAAGACATTTCGGCATGAATTAAGTCGTATCGGCCTTTTTGCAGTTCTTCCCGAAGAATCTGTTTAGTCTGGGGAGAATAATAAATGGAAACTAAAAATGGATAGGGAGAAAAACCGGTACGCAGGATGTTGGCTAAGGTCCAGGCGTTTCCCCGTTCAATAACTATCACTTTATGGCAAAACTGCTTCATGTGGCTGATTTGATCCTGGGTGTTGTGGCGGCGGGAGAAACAAACCAAGGTAATGCTATGTTTTTTGGATAGAAGTTTGATGAGTTTATAGGAACGCACCTGGCCGCCCTCCGACGGAGGGTACGGCAAATATGGCAGGAGCATGAGGATCTTCATGGCCGGATGGGTTCAACGAGCTGGACGATGACGTATTCTGGTGTTTGCTCAAGAATAGTGTACTTTTTCACAATGGCGTTGGTTTGATCGTCGTAATTGACAGAAACGTAATATTCAGCCCCATACCTATCACGCAGATCCTTGATGGGCAGGGAGAGGTTGGGGAAACCCCGGCGGTTGGTCTGATACAAAAAGGCGGTATCGCCGTTATACGGAGCGACGACGATGGCATCTTTGGGCAGCAGTTTGTCCACCGCCTGGCCGGCGCGGACAATGGACCAATTGTTGACTTGGTAATCCCCTTTGATGTCATACCAAGCCAATCCGAACATGAGAAGTAGACAAAAGACCATGACGGCTTTTTTGGCCAGGGTGGTACTGAAATGAACTACTCCCAGAGCTACTAAGACGGAAACTATAGGAATAAGAGGAATCTGATAATAATCGTGCTGGATATTGCCGGTGGCAAAAACAATGAGATATAGGAGAGCGCCGGCTGCCCAGCTAAGAAAATAAGAATTAGCTTGGAAAAGACCCAATAAAAAGGGGAAAATCCCCCACTGACCTAAGATCATGTCTCCCAGCCGTTCGCCAAACAGCCATCTAAACCAGGCCGGGCGGAAACGGATGTGGTTGCCGTTTAAGAGCCACAGGCTGGCGGGAATGCCGGCCGGAAAACGGTGTTCCCAAATGCGCCAGATACCAAACGGCAGTAATAGACTGACAAACAGCCAGAAATCTTTAAGCAGTGGCAGCAGGAAGAAGATGGCGGTGGGTTTGACCAGGACGGCTAGAGAGCCAAAAATCCAGGTAAGCGGGCGGGATGAGGGCTGGGTCCAAAGTGCGGCCAGCACCAGCGTGACCATGAGCGGGTCCGGGAGAACAACGCGGGTGAAATATATATTGTAAGGCAAGAACAAAAATATGGACGCGGCCAGGAGAGCTACGGTAGGTGTGGTGTGACGGCGAATTAAAAGAAACAGGAGAACCGAGGAAATTAGGGTGGCGAGGATGGAAGTAAGACGGCCCACGAGTTCCAGAGAGAAAAAGCTGGAAAGTAGAGAGTAGAAAGAATAGTGGACTAAATTAAAGAGGGGGAATTCGGCGAAGCGGTAGCCGTCTGGGTTAAACAGGCCGTTGCCGGAGACATCGGAAAAATCGTCGTAGCGAGGAGTGAGGATGTCTACGCCATGCTTGACCCAATTACGGGTGACGGCGGAGGTGTCTGCTTGTCTCCAGGAGTGCCAATCGGCAATGGGATTGGTTATTTTATACAAGCGGACTACAAACCCGGCTAATAAAAGTGTCCCCAGTAAAAAATATTGTGTTTTTTTATTCATCTTAAACTTTTCCACATTATAGAATATGGTTTTGGGACGCGATTAAATCCTCGCTTTAGATAAAAATCTATGAGAGACTGATTTTCGACTTCGGCAAAGAGGGCATATTCTAAAACTCCAATTTCTCTGAGTTTTGTCTCTGCTGCCTCCAGTAATTTTGTGGCTACGCCGAGTTTGCGAAACCTTTCCAACACCGCCAAACGGTATAAATCCGCTTCCCAGCCACAGTATAATACAAATACGTTACCGGCAAACTCGCCCCTGACCTCAGCCACAAGAACAGCCCAGGGGTTAATCCCAGTCATTCTCCCCAAATTTTCCCGACTATCCCAAACTCTATCAAACATGTGAGCAGCTTCCAGGTTTGATTTGACGTGTTCGTAATCAGCTGGAAGATAATTACGGATAGAAATTTTACGAGCTTCGGTTATGTCAGCATTTTGGCCTTTTCGGCCGCCCCAAGCAAGGTCCAGGAAATAATAGCAATCTTTGAAGCTTCAAATACGTCGATGAAGACGGCGTTAAATAGCAATCCCACCAGTCCCAAAGTCGCAGCGATGATAAAGGCGTCCGTAGGAGAATGAGGAGTCTGTAAATAGGGTCGAGCGGATTTGAAAATTCGCAGCAGAATCAGACCAAAAGCAAAAAATCCCAGTAAGCCGGTTTCGGCCAGAAGGCGCAGATAATCATTGTCTACAGCCAATCCTACCGAGGAAAAACCGGTGCCTAAAAGAGGGTTTTGGTAAAAAGCCCGCAGGGCCCGGGGCCACTCGGCTTTGAGGCGGATATTGAAAGATCTGTCTTCAAGAATTTCGGGGGGCTTGAGAGCGTCAGGCACTTCTTCGTCAGCGGCTGCAAACACATGGTCTACGAGCAACTCCCGATACCGGCCCAGAAGTTGAGGAGAGACCAGGATGCTAAATACGGCCAATATGATCAGAGGAATGAGCCAGAGTTTCCGACGGATGAGTAACAAAAACAAAGCAGCTGTCACAAAAAAAGCGGCGAAAGTGACCCGCGAGGCAGAGAGAAGCATAGTCCAGTAAGCCAGAGAGCCCATGCCAATAAGTAGCCATTTGTGGCGTATTTGGGGGAGAGTTAGCAGGGAAATAACTAGAAGCAAAGGAAAAATAGAGAAAGCCGCCAGATCGTAGTGGCCGGCGAAAGTAGAATTAATGCGGGCGCCCTCACCCAAAGTTAGAGCCAGACCTTTGGCAAATTCACTATTAGTCGTGGAGATGACCGGCCAATCTAAGAATTGCTGGCCCAGGCCGAAAAGGGATACCGCGAGTGAAATTACCAGAAAAGTGCGGATGAGAAAGTGTAGCTGGTTTTTGTTGCGCAGGAAATGAAAACCAACTGCAAAAAGAGCCATGTACTCTACCCGGCGCAGGGCATGAAGAACACCCAGGTTAAGTCCGGCAGTCTTGGTGACAAAAATGGCTGAGAAAACCGAAACGAATCCGGTTAGCAAATACAGAAGAATTGACCTGTGAACAGGCAGATATTTTTGCCGCAAGGCGGTTAACGCCCAAAAGATAATGGCGGCGGCCACAATAAAATCCTCCAGACGCACGGCCACAAAGGTACCGGATACGCCGAGCAAAGGAAACTTGGGGTACAAAACTACGAAAATTAAAATTAGAGGCAAGAGGTATTTAGACATGAGAATATTCTTTGATTAGCCATAGAAATAACAGACTGGAAAGGGCTAATACTGTGAGCCGGGAGACGGGATGGGAAGGCAGGTAATGAATGGTGACTTTGTTGAAGTAATGCACACCGTCGATGTTGATCTGTTCGGTGGGTTTGGTGGGCACAAAAGCGTTGATATACAAAGTTTCCCGCAAGGGATGGACAATTTGCTCTAGGAAGCTACTCTTGGTTTGATCACGAATGACGGTAAATGAATCTTCCGGGGGTAAATTTAAACGATATTGAATAGGGCCACGAAAGGCCTGGTCATAATAATCCATGATTTCCGGACGGGTGAGATTGGTGTAGTACGCCTGACGATAAATAGTTTCGGTATCCGCCGGTTCATTTGATTGAAGTGACCCGGGGGGCGAATCGGGAAACTTAGGCGCCGGGAGCAGCAAGTAAAGACTCAGAAGAATAACTATGATTATTTTCATTGGAAAAGTCTGGCACGACCGAGTCTATATCTTAAATTTTTATTAACTCGTTCCCCTATCACTTGGGCGGGAACGCCACCGACAATGGCGAAGTCGGGCACGTCTTTGGTAACTACTGCGCCAGCGGCGATCACTGCACCCCGACCGATTTTGACCCCCGGCAAAATAATGACTCTCGGGCCGATGAAAACGTAGTCCCCTATTTCGACGGGGGCCACCGTAGCTACAAAGTCGTCAGCTTTCACATCGTGCTCGGAGTTGTAAATCATAACTTCGGAAGCCACGTCTACATGGTCACCAATCTTTAACTTCGCCCGGCCATCGAGAATGGCATGATCGCCGACGATGGTGTCTTGGCCAATACTAATTCCGCGAGGATCGTAAAATCGGGCCCACATGTGGAGCGTGCCTTTGATCCTCATGCCGGCCAGAGAGTATATAAGCTTGCGCAAAAAGTGAGAGGGAAGGTGACCTGCTAAAGTGAGGAGATATAGCTCGAAGTCCAGAAAGATATTAAAAATACGGTTAACGCCCTTCTGAAAAACTTCTTGCGGGCTTAAGATTTTGCCGTTGCGGTCTCTAAACATTTTAAGGTGAGTTGGGCGCAAGTGGCCCAGCTGAATAATTTTACTCTTTCCAGCCCCTTTTTCACCCAACGACCTCGCTCGGGGCCTGTGGCATCTATTATACCCTGGGCGATAGATTTTGGGTCATGGGGATCAACGTAGATGGTAGCATCTCCGCCCACTTCTGGCAGGCTGGCTACATCGGAGATGACTACTGATGTTCCGCAAGCCATGGCTTCCAGGACGGGAATGCCAAACCCTTCAAAGAAACTGGGCATAATGAAGGCGGCGGCTTGGGACATGAGGGCGGGTTTGTCTCGGCTATCTACAAAACCGGTGAAGACGACCCGGTCTTTAGCCAATTTGATAATGCTGTCGTACAACCAAGCTTTTTTGCCAGCAATGACGAGGTTATAGGTTTTAGGTTCTAGGGAATAGAAAGCCCGAATTAGGCCTTCGACGTTTTTGTTGGGCTTAAGGCTGCCTAAGAAAAGAATATAAGGCTTACTTATGCCGTATTTAAGAAGAACGCTGGCATCGGTGGTGGGTTTAAAAAGCTTTTGATCGTAAGCTAATGGAGTAACTGTTATTGCCGCAGGACTCACATTGTAGGTCTTGATGATCTCTTGCTTGGTATATTCGGAAATGGCGATCACCCGCGTGGCTTGGCGGATTGAATACGACGTCCAGCTTTTTAACTGATTGAAATCTTTGGCGGTAAATTGTTCGGGAGAGCGTAAGAAACCCAAGTCCATGATGGCAACTACTGTCGGTACGGGTGACCAGCGGGGAGCATAATGCGTCATACTGAAAAAGACATCAGGACGGGGGCGGTGGGTATACAAATCCCAAGGCAGGCGAGTCTGGGTCCAAAACCCAGGGAAAGGTATTACCCGGTAATGCCAATTGGGTCTCTGCGGCGGCAGGTCAGACCGGGGCGGTGTTTTGAGATAGATGACAAAAGTGTGAGATGTCTTAAGCTCATAAAGGGCATGGAGCAAGTTAAAGGCATATTCATTTATACCCACTAAGTTAGGAGTTAAATTGGCTTCGTTAGCGTCAGTTCCGATTAACATTGACTTTTTTGAGTTAAAAACATATAATTTTGGTGCAGTCTCGCAAGAGATTGTCATCAACCGCCCGTTGTAAAAGACGGGCTTTTTTGTGGACTTCGAGCTACTAACTTTTTGATTTTAGTTATATCAATGTATTTATCAGAGCTTTCTACCAGTTCTTTGGATACGTGATATTTCATGGAAACGACGATCACTTTTTTCCCCAGGGTTTTTAATTCCCTAATTAGATAGTTAAAATCGCTGTCACCCGAAAACAACACCATAATCTCAAAGTCGTTCTTTCGTTTCATGGCCCCGACTGTTATTTCCACATCAAAATTTGCTTTCCTCATGTGGTGACGGTCTTTATCTAAAATATGTTTTAAGGGTTTTGTTACTAGGTTATAGCCTGTCTTTTTGAGAAAGGTGAGGAATTTTTCGTGTTCGGACGTTTCAAATCTGGCAGTAAAAAACCCAACATACCCGATTTTATAATTACTCTTGAGCCAATCATAAAGCTTTTTGTAATCAACTCGCCAACCTTTGGACTTGGCAGACAATTCGATGTTGGCAGCGTCAATAAAAACGGCAGATTTGTTCATATGAGTGAATTATAGACTCCTAAAGTTTGTTGGGCCGTTTTGACCCAGCTAAATTTGGCTAATTGTTTAGAGCCGGCGGCTACCAGTTGGTCCCGATCTTTAATAGCTTGGGTGATGCCAGCGGCCATGGAGTCGACTGATAAAGGATCAAACAAGACGGCGGCATCGCCAACTATTTCCGGATTAGAAGAGGTGTTGGAGCAGGCGACCGGAACTTTAAAATGAAAAGCTTCCAGAATTGGCAGGCCGAAACCTTCGTAGAGAGAGGGGTACACGAAGGCAGATGCACCGGCCAAATAATTGACCAGGTTTTGGTCCGAAACATAACCCAGATCGCTGCCTTCTCCGACAATGATTAATTTTTGCCCCAACTTTGCACAGGCTTGCTTTAAGCGGTCGATATTTTTTCTGGGTTGGCGAGCACCAATAGCAAAGACGTAATTGGCGTTTTTTGTAATTTGCGGAGTGAGAGAAATATATCTGGCAGGCAGAGCTTCAGGGATGACCACTATACGGCTGGCCGTGCTCGGAAACAGACGCAGCAGATCGGAGGCGGTGTTGTTGGTCACACAAATAATGCGGTCGCACTCTTTGACCACCCATTTCATGCGTCGGGTGTGGGCGGCCACAATATTGGAAGAAGTTTCCTGCGGGTAAATGAAAGGGGCCAGATCGTGGATGGTGGTGAGTTTTTTAGCTCGGGCGGGAGGTTGAGTCCAATCAGAAGAATGTAAAATATCTACCGGACCAATTAATGTTTCAACAGCAAGAACGTGGAATTGATTCCAGATGATATCCAGAAGAGTGGGGGGGATGGGAAAGGTCTTGGCAGTAGGAAAAAGGGCAGAAATATCTGCCTGACGGCGCAAGGACGAACCAAATAACACCAGTTCAGATTGAGGCAGGTTCTGTACTAGATTGATCACGTAATCCGAAACCCCGGTGCCATAAATAGCGGCTGAGACATCAATTCCGACTTTCATTTGTGATAATAGTCAATAAAACCCACGCCTTCAAAATTATACCTTTTTTGCAGAGTGTAACCTGACGCTTGAATTTGAGAGTCAATTTTATATTGGGGATCAGTTAGACCCGTTAAATATTGAAACAGATAAAAGTCAGATAGTTTTGCCGTGGGGAAAGAAGAGGCTGTAATTACGGGCAGGTCTGGTGCGTACCAGGTCATGGGAGCAAATGCTCCGGGAAATTTGACCACCATGGGCGCAGGTTGGATGCGGATAAACTCCAGGGCCTGACGCCACTGTTCGCGCTGAAGCCGCGGGCGAGTGAAGTAAGTATAGTTACCCACGATGGCAATGTAGATAAGGAGAGTGAGAAAAGTCCTGGGCCAGCGCAAGACCGCTTCAGCTAGAAGCAGAACTAAAGCCGGTAAAGTAAAAATTAAGCGGAAAGGCTGCGTTTGAGGAATAACGAAAGAAATCACAAGACTGGCCACAATCGGCACTCCCAGCCAGGTGTATAGCAAGCGGCGCTTGCCCCGGGCCAAAACTACTCCGGCAGCGGTGACGGCCAACACGAAAACGATATACACCGCATAAATCCAACGAGGCAGCAGGTCTATCCGGCCGGCGACAAACTTAAATAAGATCAAAGGAATGGCTTTGAGGGGTGAGAGGGTGAGAAGGTTGCGCCAGCCGGGGAGGTACGTGTCGATGCCCGTACCGGATTGAAACTGGGCGAAGAATTGGGGAAGCCAAGGCAGGAATAGGGCAACGGAAAGTAGAAAGTGGAAAGTAGAAGTTCGGAGATACTTGCGGTCGAAGACAATTACATAGACGAACTGGGCCAGGATAAGAATAATGCCGGCGTAGTGGGTGTACAGAAGCAAGGCGTTTAGTAAAAACAGCGACCAGTGCTTCTTGTAAAAAGCTGGCATGGATAACGTCCCCAGAAATGTCAGTAAGGAGTACATGCGGAACTCCTGGGAGTAGTAGATATGGAAAGGATTGATGGCCAGGAGAAAAGCGGCTGGCAGACCCAACCGGGGATGAATGTGCTTAGCGAAAAAATAAAGGGCTATGATGTTTAGAATTCCAAATGAAACCGGCAATAGGCGCAGCCAGGTTTCGGACCGGCCAAATTGCAACCAGAAATGGGCCAAAACATAAAATAAGGGCGGGTGAAAATCCCCTGCCCGGCCGGACCAAATTTGAGTCAACGAGAGAGATGATTGCTGGGCCTGGGAAGCTTCGTCCAACCAAAAACCCTGGTCCAGCTTGACCAGTCTAAGTATAAGTCCAAGTATAAGAACTAAGATGAGGAGGAATTTTTCTTTACCCATACGACTAGGTGGTAAGTAAACATGAGGTAACTTAAGAACAATCCATGCCAACCATCCAAAAATCCTA
>LCOA01000014.1:15955-47659 GCA_001002405.1 Candidatus Amesbacteria bacterium GW2011_GWA1_47_20 | reverse complement strand
GCCTTCTTCCTGGCCCAAATTATCCAGGTCGTCTTCGGCATTACCCTGCTCTAATGAACGCTCTCGCTCAAATAAACGTCACCGAAAAGTTTTTCAACGCGGGCCTGCCCACCCAAAGTAATTGGTGGATGACTTTATGTGGAAGTGTGGCTCGTTGCGACGCTGGTCCAGGCATTTTCATCTCCACTCTCCTACCTAACATCCTCGTTCTTGCCGGTATTATTTTCTTCTTTATGATAGTCGCCGGTGGCTGGGGATACCTCTTGGGGGCAGGGGGTGAACCCAGCGCCCAGGACAAAGCCAAAGCCAAAGCCGCCCTCACCTGGGGGGTAGCCGGTTTCTTGCTTGTTGTCTCCGCCTACTTTATACTCCAAATTATCTGGGTAGTTACTGGAGTTAACTTCCTCAAACCAAACATCTAATGCTTAGCATTTTCGGCAATATCGAAAATCCCTTCGACACGCTCTCTCCCGGCTCGTCATATACTACCTCCACCGACCCAGGTGGCGGTTTATTTATCCTTCTTAACAACCTTCTCAAACTCTCCATCGTCATCGCTAGCATATATGCTTTCATCAATATCATCATCGCCGGCTACGGCTTTTTAAGCACCACCGAGCCCAAAGAAATCGGCAAAGCCTGGTCCAGAATCTGGAACGCCATGATCGGATTGTTATTCATCGCAGGGTCGTTTGTTTTAGCTGCCATTTTCGGTTACATCATTTTTGGCGACCCGTCCGCTCTGCTGGTCCCCAAAGTCTATGGCCCCTAATCATCACCTCTTGGCACTCACCTTCAACGACTATCCCCCGCTGGAAGGAATCGGGCCACTCGGTACTGCAATCTGTGACCCAGCTCTTCGAAAGTGTAATATCGCCCTCGCCCTTGACAAATTCGACACAATCCTCTCCGTCACCGTTGGAGTCATGACAGTCGTAGCTGGTATCTGGTTTATTATCCAGGTCTTCACCGCCTCCATAGAATGGCTGAGTTCCGGAGGAGAAAAGCAACACCTGCAAAACGCCCAGAAAAAATTAACCCACTCATTTATTGGGCTCTTTCTTGTCGTCGCTGCCTATGGCATCATCATCGCCCTCGGTCGGATCGTCGGACTAGATTTACTCATTAATCCCACCAAGATAATAGTTTGGCTCACGCCATAATGTGAATATGTTTATCGTCAATCCCGCCATCAATCCCAAAGTAGGAGATTTCTCCACCCTCCCTCTTGGCCCCTTGTCCACCTCTGCCATTCTCCAACTTTTCCTCACCAATTTCATCCGTCTGGGATTTGTTATCGGTGCGGTAGTTTTCTTCTTTATGCTCATTACCGGAGCAGTCGAATATATAACTGCCGGAGGAGACAAAGAGAGAACAACTTCATCTACCAAACGCCTAACTAACGCCATCATTGGCCTGGCAATTCTTTTATCCCTGTTCGTTATCCTCCGCCTGGTCAAAACCATCTTCGGCATCGACATTCTCCAGTTAGAAATTCCCGTCATTGAATAACATGGCCGTCGGACCCAACACTTTAGACATCGGCAGCTCCCTCAAGGGCACCAACTTCTCTTCCATATCCAACTACAACGTCCAATCGCTAGCCACCACTGCTGTCAATTTAATCCTTATCATTGGAACCGCCGCTTCTTTCTTTTTTCTCCTCTGGGGCGCTGTCCAGTGGATTTTCTCTGGTGGAGATAAGGAAGGACTAGAAAAGGCCCGCAAGAAAATTACCACGGCTTTAGTTGGTCTGGCTATTCTCTTTTCCACTTTTGCTTTGGGTTTCCTCATCAACGCTGTCTTCAACGTCGACATTTTCAATCTTTGCATCCCCTCCCTCACCGGCACGGCTTGTGTTGGGGGCGGAAGCGGTGGAGGCAGGGGTATCGAATGTCTCTGTGCCGGCAAGAGCTGTGGCACTCCGTGCTTCTCCAACCCAGATGGCTCCAAAAAGTTCTGTTACAACCAAGATGTCTCCGGTACCACCCAGGCAGTTTCCTGCACATCTAGTGGTTTTGTTTGCGAACCCGGGCCCTGCCCGTGATACAATAATCAAGAAAGCGAGGTGATATTTTTGCTTACCAATTTACTAGCCGAAGCTGATCGCAACATCGACCTGACTGCCATCGACAGCAAGTGGCAACCTTTGGCCAACATTTCTGCCCAAAGAATTTTGGTCTTTGCCGTCAACGCCATTCTCATCACCGCTGGACTCGTTGCCTTTTTCTTCCTTTTGTTTGGCGGCGTCCAATGGATTCTGGCCGGCGGAGACAAAGAAGGCACAGAAAAAGCCCGCAAACGTATAACGGCCGCTTTAATCGGACTGGCCATCGTCTTTTCTGCCTACGCTCTAGCATTCCTGGTCGAAGCCATTTTCAAGATCAGCATATTAACTTTCACTATTCCTACGATAGTTCCGTAAGTAGTATATGCCTCCGACCATTAGCGACCTGGAACAGGCAGGCTTTTAATAGCTCGGATTGTAGTATAATAGCTCTATGAACAAGCGTGGAGTGATACTCAACTACACCGTCATTTTCCAAGAAGAACCTGAAGGGGGATATTCCGTGTGGGTCCCCGAATTACCCGGCTGTGCTTCCCAAGGAGAAACCCTAGATGAGACCAAAAAAAATATTGAGGAGGCAATTGGCTTATATCTAGAAGATGCTCCCACAGAAGAAATCCAGGAGGCTCAACTCCCCAAGCACCGCTTCTTTGTTCCCGTATCGGTATCTCTTACATAACAAATGGGTAAACTCTCCAACATTCGCACCGCAAACGCCGTAAAAGCATTTGAAGAAGCTGGATTTGTCAAGATCTCGCAAGTCGGCAGCCACATCAAAATGCGTCGCACTACCCAAGAAAGTAAAGTTCAGACTATAATTATTCCCAACCACAAAACTCTTAAGGAAGGTACTTTGAGAAACGGTATTTTAAGACCCATTTTTATGACCACCAAGGAATTTATTGATTTATTGGAAAGATAAAGTATGTTGCCCCCAACGATTAGCGACCTGGAAACAGTTTTTTCTAGCGTAATTTCTTTGGCCCTTACTGCCGCAGGGCTAGCCGCTTTTGTGATGCTCATTGTTGGCGGTTTTCAGTTTCTTACTGCCGGTGGAGACAAAGAAACCACCCAAAAAGCTCAAAAAACCCTCACTTACGCCATCACCGGTCTAGTGGTCGCTCTTTCCGCCTGGATTCTTCTCAACTTTTTAGGCAACTTCCTCGGGTTAGATTTCTCCACCTTCTCCATCTGTCTCCCCGGCTTTGCTCCCGCTGGCCTCTCCAGCGGCTGCCTCTAAACTGCTAGAATAGTTTTGATGGTCTTATTTATTTTCCTGGCTCTCCTTTGGCCCCAACTAGCTTCGGCTCAATCCTGTCCTTCCGGTAGCACCTGCTACGTTTCCGACCAAACCACCCAAACCTGCACCCAACAAAGATGTTCGTACTCAGGCGGGGGTTACGGCAAATACTGTTGCACCTCTAAAGCCACCGCCTGCGCTCCTGGGCTAACGTGCAACCAGGGAGAAATTAACTCCTCTTGTGTTTCTCAATTTTGTTCTTATCCAAATGGAGGCACCGGTAATTGGTGTTGTCAAACCACCACAACCAACCCCTCTACACCCTCTGTTCCCACCGATGCCCAATCTCCTGCTGCCACTACTCCAGACAATAAACCAACTAACCTGCCTGCCACCCCTCCTCAAGACACTACCGAGTTCAAAGAAACTCTCAAGTATCCTTGCAGCACTACTACTCCCGACGAATTTCATCCCTTGCGCCCATATCCCGGCTCCCCCTGCGATCCCTTAATCCCCAAAAAATCTACCCTTTCTTTCCAATGCGGTCCGGATCTCACTCCTACCGAATACATAGACTTTCCCCCGGACGGCGCTGGCCTGCCCCGCTGTGCCGACGGTTCCGGCGACGTTTGCGTCAGCCAACCGGTAGAGAAAACCCCAATCTTTCCGACGCTGATAAAGTTAACCAGTATCTAGCTTGGTACTTAAACGGAGTCACTCCCAATTCCGATTACTCCCCCAACCGGGACCCCGACCGCACCCTCAACTTCTCCGGCCCCCTAAAAAAACTTCTCCCCCTTGAATCTCAAAACGCCATCCGTTCCGAAGTCGTTACCGGCCCAGTTGGTAAGCAGTATCACAATTACATCGTCGGCTGCCGCGAGCAATTCGACGTCCTCAAAACTTTCACTGACGGTGTTCAAAGCGTCTTCAAGTCAGCCGCCCTTGCCTCTCAAGCTTGGCGGATTCCCAGAGTAATTAACAATCTCTACCAGGCTTACACCTCGCACCCAGACCAACTAGCCACCCTAGTGGCCACTAATGCTCAAGTTCTCCTAAGCAACGAAACTAATTTTTTGCGCATCGAATCCGTTTACCAACAAGCCGGCCTAGATCAATTTGCCGAGGACTACGCCGCAGTTGCAAGCGCCGGAAAGTCACTCTTAGAATCCCTCAATAATCTCATTAACGACTATGCTCTTCAGCACGCCATCTCCTGCACCAAAAGTAACGATATCCAGCGCCTCACCGACTTCAGAGACAATTTACCCCCCGACCCCCAAAAATACTCTTCCTTTGGCAAATATTGGCATGACTACGTCAATTGGCTGGGGAGTGCCAACCTGCCGTTTGGCCTGGGCAGTATTAACGTCCCCTGGCTCCCGGATTTCTGGGCCGAGCTTTTTCAAAATATCCCCTTCTCTTCCCTCGAAGACACTGTCGGCGAGGCCACTATTAGCCTCCCTTCCGCTTCCTCACAAGAAATCATTAATCCCAAGCTCACTATTAAAAAGGCCGACTCCCGCCTATATTTCCCTCATCTCAAATCCGTTAACGCCCTCTCTACCATTCTGGCTAATATTTTCCGCCCCCAGCCCCAGCCTGTCTCCCTCTCCCAGGAAATCGCCGAGCATCAAGGACTCGATGATTTCACCCTCGTCCAAAACAAAACCACCAAAAACACCGAGATCCGCGATAACCAGCCTGCTCCCGGCCCCCTTTATGTGTCGGGTCAATGTGACATATCAGATGTCCGTCTCCTCCCCGCCGGCGACTCACTTTACGGCCAGCAAATTACCGCCCGCCTGGCCTACACCCAGAAGTTCCGCTACACTCCCACTTCCGGCTTGCCCTCCGGCGCCCGCTGCCTGCCCTCCAACCCCAATGCCTGCCAATCTAAAAAGTGCCAGCAAACCGGCGAAGACAGCGAAAGCTACAAATGCACCGACCCCGAACCCGTCCGCCTTCCCACCACCGGCCGCGTCTCCGTCTTTACCAAAACCCCGCTCATCAAAAATATTTACTCCACCCTTATCTCTGCCCCCGATTCCCTCCTCAAGCGCTTCGTTTCCCAAGACAGTCAATCTGAAATTAAGCCCATAGAAAGCGCTGTTCCCGCCGCTTCCGGGCCGCTTTTCTTTTCCGGCATCGGCAGTCTGTTCGACCAACTCCTAGGCTCCTCGCTGGCCAATCTCAATCTCCAGCGCCTCCTGCGCCCTTTATCCACTTCAATCTCTTCCCCGCCCCTCTCCCCCACCGGCACCTGCACCGATGCCGCCAAGCCTTCCACCGCCGCTTGCCAAACTCCGGCCGGTCCCGTCCGTCTCTACAAAAGCTACTGTTTTGCCAGTACCGAAGCCCAAAAACTTATCGAGAATGCCGCCGCCTGGGCCGGCATCCCCCCCGAAATCTTGGGAGCAATTTTAAGTATCGAGGGAGTCAAATCCAGTAACGAGCTTTTCCGCTTCTCCAACGCCGATATTATTAAATACTCCCAAAACGGCAGCTACGACCCTTTTTACTGTTCCCCGAATCAGTGTGGTGCCATGGGTCCGGCCCAAATCCTCACTGATTTAGGCGTCCAACCCAGCTGTTCCCAAGCCGCCGGCAACAATGAGTGGGCCAAGTTCGGCGACGCTGTCGTTCGGGCCTGCGTCGCCCCTTCCGGCTACGCTCCCAATCCCGCTAACCTCCGCGACAACGTCTACGCCGCCGCTCTCCTCATCAAAGACAAAAGCAACACCGTGTCCGCCAACTCCCGCAACTGGAGTAAAGCCCTGGTTTACGAAACCGCCCGCCGCTACTACGGCAGTTGTGCTCCCCTGCCCCATTCTCGGCTGGCAGATCTAAAAGAAGCCAATTTCTGTCTTTCCCCCAATCTCCCTGAATATTCCGTTCCCCCCCTCGGCTACTGCGACTACGTTTGGTATTACTACTCCCGCCGAGAATACGGCTCCGTAAATCTCACCCCCGCCCCTTCTCCCTCTGACACTGCCCTCCCCAATCCCCGCCACCCAACCCCTCAATAATTTGTTTCTTGACACTCTTTACACTTTACAGTAAAGTGTAAATATGAAAAATAGTAAAGATAAAATTCTGGCCTACATTCAAACAAACCGCTCGGCAAAACCTGTGGATCTGGCGCGTCATCTGGGTTTGTCTCGGGTCAGAATACACACCCGCCTCAAAGAACTGATGGCTCAGGGAGTATTAACCAAGTCCGGCCAGTCTCCTCAAGTTCACTACTCCATAGCCAAACCCGCTAAAGACGATTCTCTAAACTCCGTCGTCAATCGCATCGTCGCCGGCTACCATCCCGAGAAAGTCATCCTTTTTGGCAGCCGGGCCCGGGGTCATGCCCATCCTGACAGCGACATTGATCTTCTAATCATCAAAGACACTCCCGACGATTATTGGACCCGGGTAAAAAAAGTTATTACTCTACACAACAGTTTCACTCCCCTCGATTTTTGGGTGGTAACTCCAACAGAATTAGACCAGGCCGTCAAAGAACGCCGGATATTCCTCACCCAAGAAATACTCGGGAAAGGCCGAGTCGTTTATGACAAACACCCCACCGTCTAAAGACATTCAAATCTGGCTTGAAAAAGTCAAGGAAGACTTGCTCTGGGCCGATTACAATCAAAAGGGTGGTTTCTGGGCCCAAGCCTGCTTTGCCAGCCAACAGGCTGTGGAAAAAATGCTTAAAACCTACCTCATCCATAAAGATCACAAGCTGTATCGCATCTACAAGCTAGGATTGCTTCTGCGGCAATGCGCCAAACACGACAAAGAGTTCTCCCGATGGAAAATTGCCGCCGAAACTATAAGCAAATACTATATCGACACCCGTTATCCGGATTTCGTTTCCCATAATTTCTCACAAAAACAAGCCGCCGACGCTTTAAAAAGGGCAAAAGAGATTGTCGCTTTCACCCAGTCCAGGCTCTCCACCAGCTAACTTGTGCTAAAGTAAATATATGAAAAAATTCCTGTCCAGATTCGTTTTGGTTCTCCTAATTTCTAGTCTCTACTTTCTACTTTCCGCCCCACCCGCCCTCGCCCAAACCGCCACATGCACACCCGACGCTACCCAAGTCAAACTCTGCACAGACGCCGGTATGGATACCCAATCCTGCGAAACCATTCAGTGCGTTCTCCAAGACGCGTTAAGCAGAAAGAACGCCCACCCGGAGGAATGGTGGAACCCCACCCTCAACGAATTCTCCAGCAAGGTCTTTGATGGAAATCCCAGTGAGATTTTTGGCGAGCGCTACACCTACGCCCAGGTCAACTGGATTATCAACTCCATCTTCACCATGTTCCTCCCCCGGGCCAACAAAATGCAGGACATTATCGGCCTTTTCCAAATTATCCAGGAACTTCAAGAAACCGGCCAGGTTCCCGCCCAACTCCAACCCATGGCAGACATTTTTAATTACCCTTTCACCCATCCTGTGGCTTCCGCCAAAGACGAAGCCGTCAGAGCCATCAGCAATTTTCAGATTGTTCCTCCAGCTTACGCCCAAGGTATCGGTTTTTCCAAACTTAACAGCGGGGCCGGCAACATCCGCACCCTTTGGACCGCCACCCGCAACATGGCCTACCTAATCTCCATCATTCTTCTTATTTCCGCCGGCTTTATGGTCATGTTTAGATCCAAAATCAATCCCCAAACCGTCGTCACCGTCCAAATGATTCTCCCTAAACTCGCCCTCTCCTTACTCTTAATCACCTTCTCCTTCGCCATCGTCGGCCTGGTTCTCGACCTAGTCTATGTCTTCCTCACGGCCTTTCTCGGTTTCCTAAGCATCACGGGGGTCTCCTCAATGGCCGACCTTTCCCAAAACATCTCAATACTCACATCGGCCAATTCCCGATTTTTTGCCAGCGCCTTCCTCGGAGCTTATACCTGGATCGTTATCGCCATTGCCATTTTCATGGTTATTTTTCAGCTCTGGGATTTCTTTGGACTCGCAGGGCTTGTATATTTAATTCTCGCCGTGCTACTCGGACTACTCGTCTGGGCAGTTATATCCGGTGTAAGAATTCTCGTTACCCTTTTTCTTGCCTATCTCAACCTAGTGATATTAACAATCATCGGCCCTCTGCAAATCATGACGGACGTTTTCCCCTCTCAAAAAAACATTGGTTTTGTCCCCTGGATAAAGTGCGTCATCGGCAACGCATCTGTACTCGTTATAGCTGGAATACTGGCCATCGTCGCCGTCATTTTTTTCAACATCTCAAACTCCTCTGGCTTAAGATTTACTGGTATAACCGGGGGTCTGAACCCCGGATTTTCACTTCCTTTTGTGGGTGGAGGTGGGTACCTCTTTGGCCACATAAACGTTTCCCTTGGAGACATCACTCAAATTGGCTCAGGGGCAGGATGGTTGATGACCTATCTATTTTTACCCATGGTTTTCTTTCAGGCTGCACCCGACCTCATGAACTCCATAAAAAATGCGCTCTGTAAAGGCCCCGACCCATCCCAACAAATCGCAGACTCCATCAACAACGTCGTCAAACAATTAACGGGTGGCAAACCAGCCTCCAAAGCAGCCAAAACCGGACTGTTGCCCCCAGGATAACTCTCTCTAACCTAAGTAGTTATAGCCCCAGCATCAGGAACAGCATAATAAATGTCACTCAAAGAAAACGAGTTCGTTGTCCTATCAACAAATTTGTCAACATAAAACACCTCTGTCGGTTCAATTCCGCTTCCTCGCAAAAATCCCTCTATGTTGCTAAAAGTCTGCCCTCCATACAATCCCCTAATAACCAACGACGCTGGCCCACTCGCACCCTGCCTTATTGGTACTTCTCTGTCGTCTAGAGCGTCCAAGTACTTAAATCCTTTCACCGAGGGAAAATCTTTTTTTGCAAATATCTCTACGGCCCCGTCCCTCCTGATTTCCCAACGCAACTGCCTGTTACACAGACCGATCACAACCCAAGCCGCCTCATTGACCCCCAACAAATTGATAAATCTAAAAAATACTTCCCGATCCTCCTGTCTTAGCGCCCCCCCATCCTCTCTCTTGAGTGCTTTCAGTCTATCATTCTCTAAATAACCATATCTTAGAAAACCATATGCTGCTCTCAAGTTTTTTAACAAACCGTCCCTCTTTTTTAATCTCGAAGTACCCTCTCCAAATTTCATCCAATCCTTAGTATTCACAGCCGCATCTCGAACAAACTTTTCATATTTCGGCCTTCCCCTACCCAAACCCCACCTCCCATGCCCCCACCCACCCTCCGGAGTCTGATCAAAATAGGTCAATCCAAACACAGCATCCAAAAATCTCAATCCCAAATCCCTCTTCCCAACCGGATCAAACCGTCCAAGTTCATTCAAATCTCTTCTCAACTCAACCATAAATCGTTCCTTGTTAAAAAAAAGCCTTTCCTTTAACAAAATCAGATTCTTTCGCACCTCATAGTATCCCATTCCCAACGGTGAAAAAATGTCACTCAAAAACCCAGCCGCCCCTAAAGACACCTTGACCTTCGTTGTTATTACACCATCGGACAAGGCATGCACTCTATCAGAAGCGGTTACTGTTCCTAAATCATATCTATCACTTCGTAATACCCCCTGCAGACGTTGAGCAATTCCTCTCGCAATCCTCCCCAACCCCGGTAAAAAATTTGCCCCCATGTCCGCCGAGTACTCCAAAACTGTCTGGCCATCCGGACCCACCTTCTGACTCATCCCCTCCGGAAGTTTGAATTCGTCCTTCTCTTTCCTTACTTTTGCAACTACTTCTCTCGCATGACTTAGCCCTTGTCTCTCATGACCCATAATAGCAGTAGTAGTCACCACCCCAAATTCCGGCTTTGGCATTACCGTCACCGCCGATCTTTTAAACTCCGGCGCCTTAGTTACCGTCTGTCCCAGTTCTTTTCCCACATCGTCAGGCATTGACTTCATTATATCAAACTGGGTAAACTCACCTCAACATGGCCGACGAAACAAACCCCTTGTCACACTTAGACGAACTTGCAAAAAAATTCTCGCCCACGGCCGAAAAAATTGCCGCCTCTCTCCCCTGGGCCGGCAATATCATAGGAGGTATCGACTCACTTATGGGAGTCAAATCCACCCTGGCTACTCACCAAAAAAAAATTGAGAGGGCACTTACAAAAGAGGGCGTCGATTCCCAAAGAGCTCACGAACTAGCCCAAGCCTATCGTGAACTTGAACTGGGGAAAGCCCACCTCCGCGAGGACGCCCAGCGTTATTTACTTTCTACAGGAAGAGGTATCCTAGAGGGCCTCTTCTCCCGCAAGGGAACCACTACCACCGCTGCTGATTTTGTCCCGGTTATCCCTCTCGGACCAATTGTTTACACCCTTGGGGATATAGTCGGCGCCGCAAGGGCCATCCGCGAAATAAACGAGGCTAAAGCTGGTCAACACAGCATCCAAGAAGGAACCCTCAAGCTGCTTGCGGCCCTTATTCCCTACGTCCCCACCGGTCTGGCTCAACAAACCCTCGAAAGGGTTTTTGAAGCCATGTATGTCTCACACGTATTAGATACCAATCCAAAAGATGAATAGCCAAGATTTCAAACGACTCGTCTCCCGACTCACATATCTTAACGAAACTGAAAAGCTGTCAGTTCTTAAAACCTACGAAATAGCTCAGCCAGAAGTCAGAAATCAAATGTTCGACTTCTTTATGAAACAAAAGAGCGAACTCGACCAGTTATATAAAAAGTTCAACGACCAAGTTTCCAAGATCGTCTCCTCCTAAAAACACCCGCACAACTTTCCCAAAATCTGCGGTCAGGACTTCATTTCGTAATAACCCGCCACACCCCGGGCAAAAGTGTCAAAATCCTTCAATCTGCCTAGTTTCTCCACCACCTTGCCGTAATCGATGTCTAGATACATGTGCACCAGAATGTTCCTGAACCCCGCTATTTTGGAAAACCCTTCCGCGAACTTTCCATCCAAAATCCCTGCGCCTCCCAGCGCCAGCACGTAGCCTCTGGAATCCTCCGGTATTGGTAACCTCTGGTCCGACACTATTAACCTGGCAATATCCAAAACGCACTCGCTCGCTAGTTCGAAAGTTCTATCCACCTCTCTCGCCTTGCTTTTATCCGATTCTAACTCTCTCTGTGTCACACCTTGAAACTTCTCTAAATCCGCCACGAATTCCGCCAGTTTTGCCAGCCTCAGCTTCAACTTGTCAACGTTATCCAGCTCCGTCATAATTTTACAAAATCCCTACGCTTGCTACCTGGCTTAAGTAATCGCGGGTTGCCTGTTTTAAATGATACGCTTCATCCAGATAACCCGTTAACACCCGATACTCAAAGTCTTTTACCACCGCAGAATTTTTCTCATAAATCAGTTTTCTTGGTTTTATCGCTTCATATTGGAATCTAATCGGGCTCGAATTCAAATCCAAAACGTCTACATTATCTGTTTTAAACATTCCGGTCAGCAAACCCATCATTTCCAGTCTCAACTCAAATCTTTCGGAAGATCCGACACTGTCTTCAAACAACACCCCAAAATCGTAGTCCGAATCGGGCCTGGCGTCATTTGTAGCCTGCGAACCAAATAAATACACCGCCTCCACCGGCCGGTCATTCATATATTCACAAATTTTCCTTATTTGTTCGTCTGTCAACATACCCAAATTTTACTCCTTTTCCAAAATTTCCACCACTTCTGCACAAAACCTTTTCAAATCTCGCACGTCATCTTTATAGTCCCCGTAAACCCGTTTAATATCAAACTTAACATCATCATACTCGTGCACCGCAATATTTCTAAAGCCTACAGCTTTAATCATCGCTTCAGCCGTCTCACCAGTTAATATTTTTCCTTCACCCAAAACTTCAAATAGACCCTTCAAGTTTTCTGGCCTGGGTAATTTTTTAGCAGAGATTATATGGGTGGCAATATCTATTGCCGCTTCTGTTGCCTGTTCCAGACGGAACACAAGTAAATCCTGTATGTCTAGATCCTCGCCAAACTCTTCTTCCGTGAAATCCATGTTTTCAATTCGGTCCATCATGTTCCTGATTTTGACCAATTTTTCTTGAACGACTTGTTTTTTAATTGGCATAAGCTGCGGATTTAATATCCTGAAATAAGTAATTAGCGTAAACCTCCCGCAGATACTCAGTGTCGTAATAAGCTCTTAACGCTCCCTCCTCAAAACCCAGCTTTACCTGATCGTCTTTCTGATAAATTACCTCCCCGCTCGAAATAATTTCAAACAAAAACAAGGGTGATGAATTCAGATCCACCACTCTCACGTCAGGATTTTTTACCCTCAAAACATCCTCGATTTCGTTTGCCACTTTGTAGCTTAGAAAGCCCCCGCGTTTTTGTTTCTCCCTGTTCTCCACTACTACTGCTATATCCGTATCCGAATCAGGCGCCGCGTATCCTTTTACTCTCGACCCATGCACATACACGGCCGTCACGCCGTATTTCCGACAAACCTCACTCAATTTTTCCTGATCGAATTTTAGTCCCACCATACCCAAATTATACTACAAACACCCGCACAGTTTACCCAAAATCTGCACCAGTCCCCACACCAATGCTATCGATCCCGAAACCGCCCCCGCCAGCACCCATCCCGTCCAATCCCTCCACCCTTTCTTATTTACTTCCATAACCGAATGGTATCATAAGACAAACAGCTATGACCGATACTCTTTCTCCAGAATTTCCCGTTCCAACAACAGAAAGGTTTATGTCAGCCAAATTCCCCGCTCCCCAAGAAACCAGACTCCAACCAGTACCAGCCGGCGGTCGAGCGGACCAACTATCTAGTGTCCGTCGATTCATCAGGAACTCTCATCGCCCTTCCCCTACTCCACCTCCAGATAAACCTAACGTCCCATCCGGACTCCATGTCAATTTCTCGTTTCCTTATTCGGATAAGGTTGAGGTTCAAACACATGTTATAAAAAATGCTATAAAAATCGCAGGGTTAGACAATTTGAAAATTGTTCCCTCCCTCGCTCCGTTACGTTCAGAAAAGCGTTATAAAATTTCTGGTCATTCGACAGACAATTCGCTTGCTATCACCGTAGACATTTTTCGCCTTCGCCAAGATATCACAAATCCAAACCATGCGGCTGAAGCGATCAATCATTTATTAAAAGACGCAACTAGAGAATGTATATTTCAAACAACTTTTTCCCGCTTAATCCCCAACTGGGAGTATGTCTCCGAAGCCGATCGCTCTCGTCACCGGTTCTCCCAAGAATTCTTCGGTGACTCGCCACTTCTTCATAAGACTCTCGAAGTAGCTCTTGCATACGGCATGACCTTTGTCTTTTACGTTGCCCCAATATATGCGTTCGGATCCGAGCTTGCCACAGGAATCCTCACCCCCCTCAGAGGAGCCGGTCTTCTTCTTTTTCCCCTCATAGTTCCAGAGCTAATGGGGCGCCTCACCAGATCGGCAAATCTAGATGTTCTTACCCCTCCGCCGATCCTCCGGGGCTTACTTGCTCTTGCTTATACGTATCTTCCAACAAGCCATTTCGCCAAACCTCGGAGTTTGTGAAAAAGGATGTAGCTTGTACAAAAGAACATTGTATTCCCTGAAATTAGAACTTGACAAGTTCAAAAAACAGGGCATAATTATCACCATGTTGCCACGAACCATCTCATCCAGCCTCAAACAAGCTATTCAAACCTTTCCCGCCCTTATTCTTACCGGCCCCCGTCAATCAGGCAAGACTACTCTATTAAAGGGCTTGTTTGGCACCACTCACAGCTATGTGAGCCTGGAAGATCCAGATCAGCAAGATTACGCCAAAACCGATCCCCGGGGGTTTCTTGGGCGGTTAAAAATGCCGGTTATTCTCGACGAAATTCAATACGTTCCCGAATTGCTGTCATATATCAAATCAGCTATCGACAACCGCCGCAATCCGGGGCAATGGCTAATTACTGGATCACAAAATTTTGCTCTCATGCAGGGAGTGGGGGAATCTCTGGCCGGCCGGGCCGCCATCTTTTCCCTACTCCCCCTCTCTGTGGCCGAGATTGCCAATCAAGGATCCACTAGTTTATCTCTTAGTCCATGGTTGAAAAGCTTTGGTGAATTCAATCGTCAAAATACCACAACCTTAGACCTATCCAAACTATTATTGCGGGGAACTTACCCGGAACCTTCCATCCAACTTGCCGTCGATCGCAATTTTTGGTGCGGCTCTTATATAGCCACTTATTTAGAACGGGATGTGCGCAATCTCAAACAAGTCGGCGATCTGGGTCAATTTCAAACCTTCTTGCGAATTTGTGCCACCCGCACCGGTCAAATACTGGATCTCACTGGATTGGCAGCGGATGTGGGTGTCAGCCATACTACTACCAAGCGCTGGTTATCACTTCTGGAAGCCAGTCATCAAATCTACCTGCTTTATCCCTATTACAAAAATATAGGCAAGAGATTGGTAAAAAGACCCAAACTCTATTTTGTCGATACCGGATTGGCCACTTATCTCATGGGGGTGCACAACCCTGAAGTTTTACTATCTAGTCCATATTTTGGACCATTGTTCGAAACTTTTGTAGTGATTGACACTCTCAAGCGGTTTTATAATCACGGTCTATTACCAGCTTTATATTATCTACGCACTCCAGACAAATTAGAGGTCGATCTGGTTATTGAATTAGATGGCATTCTGCATTTAATCGAGATCAAAGGGGTACAAACTATTTTTAGTAAATATGGTAGTAATTTACTACGTCTCAAAAAAGAGTTAAGGGGGGGAATAAAAACTATTGCTCTCATCTCTAACACAGAGCACTCTTCTCCCCAGCCCCATGAAACAATCAACCGCTCTTGGAGAGATACTTTAGTTTTGTGAAAAAGGATGTAGCTTGCACAATCTGCTTCACGCAGTAACATAAAACTACAAACTGCCCATGGACCAACACCCTGTACCTCAAAACATTTCTTCGTATGAGTTTCGGCTTGTCGGCGATATGACCCTCAAGCAGTTTTTTCAGCTGGCTGGCGGAGTCCTGGCTGCCGTCATTATTTACCGCCTCCCCCTCCCTGGGCTTATCAAATGGCCTTTCATGGGCTTGGGTGTTTTAACCGGTGTCATGCTGGCCTTCGTCCCCGTCTCCGGCCGCCCTTTTTCTCAATGGATTATGGCTTTTATTCAGGCTATTTATTCCCCGACGGAGTTCCACTGGTCCGAAAGTCCTCAACCCTCAGCCCCCAGCTCTCAATCTACTTCTACTCTCCCGCTCTCCCGCCCTTCTCCTCTTGACCTCATTGAAGAGCAGCTCTTTTCTCGCTTCTCTCAAATCTTCCAGCACCCCAATCTCGCCTTCTCCGCCATCAATCCCCTTATTAAATCTCCCCCCTCCCCACCCCCACTCCCTGTCCCACTACCCACTACTCACGACACAACCCCATCCATGCCCCCTCCCGACCACCCCAACCTCCTCTCCGGCTCCGTCACCACCCCTTCCGGCCAATCCATCGAGGGAGTCATTCTGGAATTGGTAGATGCTTCCGGCCTACCCGTCCGGGCTCTCCGCACCAACAAGCTGGGGCAGTTCATGACCGCCACTCCTCTCCCCGCCGGCGCCTACACTCTCACTGCCGAAAAAGAGGGCCTGCAGTTTGCCCCCCTCACTCTCAACCTCGCCAACCAGGTTATCGCTCCCTTAATCATCAAATCCACCACCCAAGACCATTTAGATATTGCCGATATCGCCCAAGATTTGGTCGTCCTTAAAGACGGCTCCGCCTGTTTAATTCTCGAGGTCTCGGCTCTTAATTTCGGTCTTTTGTCCGAAAAAGAACAGGACGCCACCATTTATGCTTACGCCCAGCTTCTCAATTCTCTCACTTTCTCCATTCAAATCGTTGTCTCTTCCAAACAAAAGGATATTTCTGATTACCTGGCGCTTCTTGATTCCCGTTTGATCCATATGACTTCTCCCCTCATCAAAAACCAGTTGGCCAAATATCGGGATTTTATTAAAACTGTTGTCCGCCAAGGAAATGTCCTGGACAAAAAGTTTTACGTAGCCATCCCATTCTCATCACTCGAATTGGGGGTGGCCGCCGGGGTTTCAGTTTTAACCAAAAAGAAAGGGCTGCCCAAACCAGTTTCCGAAATTCTCGAGCGGGCCCTTCTCTCCCTCTCCCCCAAGCGCGACCATCTTGTTCGGCTCTTTACCCGCATCGGCCTGCGCGCCCGCCAGCTCTCCACCCCCGAGCTCGTGCAATTTTTCTTTAATTCTTACAACCGTTCCCAGATGGAAACCCGGGTCTCCTCCATATCCGCCATCGCCCCCAAATCCATTAACGTCGACTTCAACACTCTCAAAATTGACGACTGGTATTATCGCACTCTCTTTGTGGCCGGTTACCCGCGTTTTGTCACCGCCAACTGGCTGGCTCCCCTCATCAATTTCGATCATTCCTTAAACGTCTCCATGTTTGTCTACCCCGTAGAAAGTAAATCTACCCTTGACGACTTACGCCGCAAGATTGCCGAAATGGAGGCCGAAATTTCGACCGACCTTCAGCGCGGCCGGGTGGTCGACCCCTCTACCCAAGCCAAACTCGAAGACGCCTTATCTCTCCAAGACCAATTAGTTAAAGGCGCCGAACGTTTCTTCCAGTTTGCTTTATACATCACCATTCCCGCCAAATCCGAATCCGAACTCAACCAAGTCACCAAGCAGGTTTCCAGTACTCTGGGGTCTTTGCTTATTACCACCGCCCCCGCCCTTCTCCAGCAAGCAGATGGGTTCAAAACCACTCTACCTACCTGCCTGGACCATCTCCTGGTCACCCGCAACATGGACACCACTTCCCTGGCCACCACTTTTCCTTTCACTTCTTCGGAACTGACATCCAATGAAGGTGTTTTGTATGGCCTCAACGAGCACAACGGAAGTTTGGTAATTTTTGACAGGTTCAGTTTAGAGAACGCGAACTCGGTCGTCTTCGCAAAGGCGGGATCCGGAAAGTCGATTTTTGGCCCCGATAAGGCGCTTTTTGACGATGGGTCCGGCCCAAAACTTTCTCCAATCGGGCCTCTTATAGAAAACCTTATAACTAAATGTGGCGCCCAAAAAATAGACAAAGAAATCGAGGGGGTAGTCTCTCCTGATTTAAAAGTCTGGACCTTTAATAAAGATCTTGAGGGGCAGTGGTCAAAAGTAACCATCGCCGCCCGTAAAAAATTCTCTCCCAGAAGCAAACTTTACACTGTCACCACCAAATCCGGCCGGCAAATTACTATCACAGCCGACCACAACCTAGTCGTTATACGTCAAGGAAAAATTCGGGTCATGCGCAGTGAAGCCATTAAAGTAGGTGAAGCCGTTCCCCTGCCACGCAGCTATTCTATTCAACCCACACGAAGCCTGAAAAGTGAATTACTCACTCTTCTGGGACTCATCACCAGTGAGGGCCATGCAACCAGGGATCGAATTGAAATCTATAATATTGATTCTTTTGTCTTGAATGTCATTAAGGATTGCGCTGAAAAATTGGGTTATCGTGTGTCTCCCCGATACAACTACCCCCAAAGATCCATCCGCGGGTATTCTATCCAACCCAATTCTTTCGCAAAGATTTGTTACGAATTAGGGGTGTGTGGTAGATCTGGAGAAAAGAGAGTTCCGTCAATCCTTTTTTCTTGTTCCAACAAACAAGTTGCTTGTTATCTTAAGGCATATTATGAAGGCGACGGTGGTGTTGAACGACACGAAATAACAGCCACCACTAAATCCAAAGATTTGGCCTCCGATCTGGCCTATCTCCTCTTTCGTTTTAGCATTATTGCCAGAATCAAAGCTAAACAAAAAGCCGCCACCAACACCATCAAAAAAACCATGAGTACTTACTATCGAGTCAGTATTTCTGGTCGAGATCAAATTCAAAAGTTCGCCGACCAAATTGGTTTTCTGACAGAAACTAAGATTTCTCAGCTTAGAAAGCTTTTAGAGTCTATCCCCAATGGAAACACTAATACAGACACCGTTCCAACTCTTGGCCCAATTTTTAAATACCTTTGTAACACCCTTTATCCGTCCACTGAAATTAAAACTCCTCAAATACTCATCGATATCAAAAACGGGGAATATAATCCTTCTCGAGAGCAGCTTCTCGTAACTATCAAGCTCTGCGAAGATCGAATTTTCGAGCTTCGTAGCCTTAACTCTCACATCCAAATTCTCCGTAGCCTTCCTCCCATTTCCAAATTAATCGAGATTGGCAAAAAAAGCCGGAGGCTCAATCATCTCCTTTGGGAACAACTAGGGCAATCCTGGCGAGTTATGAAAAAATATCTTCATCCTCCCTTGGCCCAAAATGCTCTGGTTGTATACAACACTATCAGTGGGCAGCAAACAACCGTTTCTCAAGTCTCCAATGCCCTCTACACCTCTTTCAAAGAGCAGGGAATGTCTTTAATGCACCATGACAGTTCCTTGTGGAATTCTATTGTAAACAGAAACGGTAATTCTAAATATACAAGTCTTACCAAGGCCGCTAAATTTATCACCAAACAATATCGTTCGACTCAACTCAAAATTCGTCACGCCAAAGAAAAGCTTTCTGAATTAAAACTACTTGCAAATTCAGACCTGTTTTGGGACCCAATTGTGAGCATCGAACGAATTAAACACAAAGAAAAATATGTCTACGACCTGCAAGTAGACAATGGCGTTTTCTTGGCTGGCGAAGGGGGAATGTTTGTTCACAATTCCTATTTAGTCAAGCTGGAAGTCCTCCGCTCTCTCATGTTTGGCACCGAAATGATCATTATCGATCCTGAAAACGAATACAAAACTTTATGCGATGCCGTCGGCGGCGAAAACGAACTAAATTTAAAAATTCTCTCCCTGCATTCGCTGTTTAAGGTCATCATGGGCACTCTTACTCCCGCCGAAGAGGCCATTCTCGACCGGGCTCTGGTGGCCACCTACAAGATGAAGGGTATTACTCCCGACCCTGTAACCCAGAAACTTCCTCCACCCCTCATGGAGGACCTTTACAAAGCTCTAGTTGGCATGGAAGAACCCCAGTCCAAATCTTTAGCCGACCGCATTGAAAAATTTGTTAAGGGAAGTTTTAGGGGCATCATCGACCAACCCTCCAATGTCTCCCTGAAAAACCCTTTCACTGTTTTTTCTGTTCGCGATCTGGAAGATTCTCTCAAACCCATCGCCATTTTTATTATTCTGGATTATATTTGGACCAAAATGCGCCGCGACCTCAAAAAGAGATTGTTAATTGTGGACGAAGCCTGGTACCTGATGCGCTCCCCCGATTCGGCCGCCTTTTTATATGGCATCGCCAAACGCGCCCGCAAATATTTTCTAGGGTTGACCACCATCACCCAAGACGTCGAGGATTTTCTCTCCACCGATTATGGCAAAGCCATCGTCACCAATTCCAGTATTCAAATTCTCATGAAGCAATCCCCCGCCGCCATCGACAAAGTGGCTCAAGTCTTTTACTTATCAGAGGGAGAAAAGCACCTGTTATTAAGTAGCGAGGTGGGAGAAGGGTTATTCTTTGCCGGCAACAATCACGTAGCCGTCAGAGTCGTCGCTTCCCCTGATGAACACAAACTCATCACCACCAAACCCTCCGAAATTTTAGCTCAACAAAAAGCCCGCCTGGTCCCTGAAACCGCATGAACGATCTCGCCGCCCAACGCCTCAAAATTCTCAACCGCATCCGCGGTTTACTTTGGAAATATGAACAGCATCGCAAACATCCCGCCAATCTCTGGACAGACGAAGACGCCACTGAACTCCAGGGGCTTTTAGACTTCGTAGAAACCCTCGTTCCTCCCGACGAGTTTGAAAAAGGCGCCTCCCCTCGGGACTTTGACCTTGTTGAGTTTGACGAACAGGATTGGAAAAATCTCAAAGAAAAAATCGACAAGTTCACCGACAAAATTTCCGCCTGGATCAAAAATCACGGCGCGTCCAACATGCCGGATAAGGACGTCTTGGCCGCCGCCGAAAAAGCTGCGGTAGCTGCTCGTGATGAGACTCCGGCCACACCCGAAAGAACAGCTCTCGCCACCCGCCTCTCCACCAGATTCAAACTCCCCGCCATTGACGCTCAAGGTCTGGCTGCCACCATGACCACTCCCCAAATTGCCTACGACACTGCCGAAATTCTCTCCCCCGTTTCAGACCCGCTCGCTTCCGCCTCCCTCGTCTCTGTTCTTGACCCGGTATTCCAAACTTCCACGGAGTACGTTGCCCTCACTAATTATTTCTCCTCAACTACCCAGCTCCCCCCGGATCACCCTGTCGTCACCGCAACCGCCATCGCCGCTCTCTCTCAACCCCATCTCACTGTCGCTTCCACTCCTGCAATCGAAGCCGTTCTCACCCCTACCGCCTCCTCCTGGCTCTCCGGCCACCTTCCCCAACTCAACGCCTCCATCTCTGCCGCCCAAAATCGCTTAACGGATTCCTCTCTTCTGAATACAGCCATCGCCACCGACCTGTCTCTAGGCGCCTCAAAATCTCAATCCACCATCAACCAGGCTCAATTTATTCTTAAACAGGCCTATCCTATCCTTCTTCCATATCACCAGCAAGCCGAAAAAATCATCACCAATCCTGAAAAAGTTAAAGAGTTTCAATTGTTTCTAAAACGTTTCGCTATCGCCTTGGCCAAAAGCCAGGGTCAGGACGTGCCCCCCGAGGTCATCAAAGCCATCGAAGAGTCTTCCCTCACCAATTATTTTCAGCTGAAAAAAATCGAGGCCGTAGCTCAACCAGAAGAGCTAGCTCTGACTGAAGATCTAGCTGAAGAAGAGCCTGTTTCCACCCAAACTGCAACCCCATCTCCCAAAGACTCCTCTTCCCCCCGCCTCCAACGTTTAAACGACAAAATCGAATTCATCAAAAAAACCGCCGACACAATTGAAAAAATTGAGGGTCTGTTGGGGGCCGAAGTTTTTGGTATGACCGTCGGAGAACTGGCAGGTATTTTAGGCACCAGTACTTTTTTAGCCGGCAGCCTCATGGTCGCCCTGACCGGTGCCTATGTTGGCACTACCGGCCTGGCTGAAGAGGCTGGCTTGCTTAACCAGTGGGCCACTCTTCTCAATCAAGGTCATCTCACCTGGTCTTTCGCCCGCGGAATCGACCAGGTTTTTTCCACTCTCCCCCATTGGGTTTCCCGTCTGCCCTACGGATTCCAGCCCGCAGTCAAAGCTTTTGGTCTCATCATGCGTAGTTTTGCCCACTTTGCCGATGGTATATTTCGTATTTTCACTCCCCCCCAGCCAGTCTCTATTACCCAAAGCCTCGGACGGCTAGGCGTCCGGGCCAACGTCGCCCTCTCTTCCATTGGTACCGCTGCCGTTGCTTCTGTCACTTCGTTCCTCACTATTACCGCTGTCGTTTTTCTCTCCCTTCCCATCGTCGTTGCCTTGATTTTGTTCATCATCAACTCCTCCGCCTTCGTTGTTCCCCCGAGTGGTTCATCAGGCAATGTGGGGTATCTTCCCGGATGCCCGGCAGAAATGTGGCCAGTAACCATCCAAGAAAAATATGTGGTTACCCAAGGACCAGGCGGCCCTGGTTCCCACGGCCCCCCTGGGGCTAAGGTGTACGAAGAAGCGATCGATATCTTTCCCATTCCTGTTTATAATCCCAGTCTCAATCTGATTGTGGCTACCCACCCCGGAATTGTAACGGCTTCAAAGAAAGACGGCTGGGGAGGAAATTATATCTATCTTAAAGACACTTGCGGGGGAAATTTTAAAACCAGCTATGTTCACCAACTGGTTAACTACGTTACGGTGGGACAGGTCGTAAATACTGGAGATATCATTGGCGTCATGGGATATACTGGTCATGTCTCCTCAAGATCTCCATCCGGAGCCCATCTGCACTATGCATTTCTCAACACAGACGGTACTTGGAAAAACAGAAAAGAGTCCCCACCCTTTATGATTACTCCCTACATTCCAAAGACAGTCCCTCAATTATGCAACTCAGTTTCAGAATGCAAAACCTCACTCCCATAATACAAGTATGATAAATATAAAAAGTCGAAAATTTCTACTAATATCCGGGCTTGCAGTTCTAAGCGTCATCTCGGTGGTTTATCTTTTATCTGTCACCAAAAAGAGTAGTCCGTCGCCTACTTCTAATATCCCCATACCAAAAATCACCAGCCCAGTAGAAAGAGAAGTTGTAATAAAGTCTGAGTTAAAAGAAAGCGACGTATCAATTCCTTCGTCGGTTCCTATCTACCGTCTTTCTTCCGATCCCTTGTCCCCAACTCAAATCGCCCTTGTTGCAGCCAGGCTTGGATTTAACACTCAACCAACGGTGCTTACTGATGCAAACTATGGAGATGTTTATTTTTGGTACAGCTCAGAGATGTCTCTAAGAATAATCCCGACCGATTATTTATTTGACTACGGTGTAAATCTAGATCCCTTACCTGCTAATTCATACCCCTCAGACGAATCTCTCGTCGATGCTGCCCGTCAATTCCTAGAGAAAAATATTCTCCCCGCAGATACTTCTGTTCAACTTTCATCGCTAACTTTCATTAACCCAACTACTGAAGGATTTGAAACCGCTCCTAAAGACGATAGTTCTTTAGCTGATATCAAGTTCCTAGAAAAGGTTAACAACCTCACTGTTGTAAACGACACAGTGGAAATCGGAACAATAAACGTCAGGATAGCCAGAAATCTGACCGTTATTTCTGTTTACGCTGATATCGTACCTTCTCTGGACAAACAACAAGATGTCCCTCTTAAGATGTTTGTTAATCTCGTTGATAGCGTCTCCTCTGCAAAGCTGCAGAGCCTGAATGAAGGAAACGTAGATATTTTCACCACACCCTCTTCAAATATAGAAAAGATTGTCGTAAATGAAGCGTCATTAGCCTATTACAAAGTGAGTTCTAAACAATCTAATCTTCTTCAACCAATCTTCGTACTCAAAGGACAAGCGTACCTTAAAAACGGACAGGTAGTATCGGCGTTGTTACATCTTCCAGCGGCTAAAGAATAGTCTTACACTCTCACCGGCATGATTAAGTGAATCAGGCTTTTGTCTTTTTCTCCCATCCACACCCCCGGTGACAAACTGTCGTTTATTTTGAGCTTTATCCTTTCTTCAGTCACGCTTCCCAAAAAGTCCTGCACGAATTTGTAGTTGAAAGCAATTTCTCCATCGTCTCCATCTTTTTCTATCTCGATTTCGCTCTCATTCTCCCCCGTCTGCGCAGCACTTGCCAAAATCGTGAATCGTAAATCCCGAATCTTAAATCGAACTATATTACTATTCTCCCTCGCAAATATCCCCGCCACTCGCATCGCCCCTGCCAGTTCTTCCCGGTCTACTGTGACTTCCGTTTTAAAGCTTTGAGGAATTATTTTATCTACATCCGGGAAATTCCCTTCCAACACCCGAGACACGAGTTGGACATCACCACTGGCAAATATTACCTGGTTGTTCTCTTTTACCATCTCCATTGTGACTTCCTCCCCCTCTGCCACCCTGGCCAGCTCTTGTATTGTTCTCGCCGGCAGTATTACATCTGGGATTTGGGATTTGGGATTTGGGATTTGTTTCCGACTTAGTCGGAAACCATCCGTTGCCACTATCGTCAAACTGTCTCCTGACTCCTGAATCCTAACTCCTGTTAAAACCGGTCTACTTTCATCTACCGCCGCCGCATACGCCACCTGCCCAGCAATCTCCAAAAGAATACTCTTGTCAATTTTTACTCCCGCTCTTTTACTCTCCTGCTCTCCTGCTCTAGGAATTGGGGGAAACTCACTGGCCGAAATTCCCGTCAACACCCCGGTAGAATTACCAGACTTGATTCTCAGTTTCTCTCCTTCGGTCACCAGATCCAAACTTTCACCCGCCAGAGATCCCACTAGCTCACCCAGATTTTTCCCCGGAATCGTAATAGCTCCCAGCTCTTTTACTTTCCCCCCCACCGTTACCCGTAGTCCAATCTCCAGATTTGTTGCAGCTAGAGTGATTCCTTCTTTATTTGCCTCAATCAATATATTGGCCAGAACAGGCAACTGTCCTCTGGTAGCCACTACTCTTCCCACTATCCCCAACCCCCTGTTCAAATCTGATTGTAAAACGGTTGCGTGCATTTTTCTTTCTTTAACTAGTAGTATTCGTAGTAGTCTTTGTGGATAAGTTGATAACACCCATCAGCCAGCCAGGGGATAATTTTGTGTATAAACTTGTGGATAATTTCATTTTTTAGTTAATAAGTGGACAAGCGACTCCAGTTGTATACAATCGTCACTGGCTTGTCAACATTTTCTTTCTGATATCCCCAATTTGGTTGTGGATACTTTGGTCAGATTGCATCATGGCAATCACTTTTTTGTCCGCGTGCATTACTGTGGTGTGATCTCTTCCCCCAATTAGCCTCCCCACTTCCTCCAGAGGCAACTCCAGGTCCGTTCGCAGCAAATGCATCAGTATTTGTCTCGGCCAGGCAATGGTTTTCGTTCTCTTTTCCCCTTTCAGTTGCTGCACTCCCACTCCGAAATACCCCGATATTAAATTGATCACCTCGTTTGGCGTCACAATTCTGGTTACCCCATCAGCCAGTTTAGAAATTTTCAACAGTCTTTCCGCCATCTCTACCGTGATGGGTTCGTTTTTGATTTCGCTTTCCGTTGTCAGCCGCATTAGCACCCCCTCCAGCTCTCTTACTCCTTCCACATGGCTTGCCACGGCCTGGGCTACGTTCATGTCCAACTCCCGGCCCCGCTGCTTGGCCTTGATCAAAAGAATCGCGGTTCGTAGCTCAAAATCGGCTGGCCCCACATCCACAATCATCCCCGCCCCAAACCGGCTTCTCAACCTTTCTTCTAGTTTGGCAATTTCCGCCGGCGACTTGTCCGAAGTCATCACAATTTGTCCTCCTTCTCGCACGATCGAGTTAAAAGTATGGAAAAATTCTTCCTGAACGGAAGCTTTTCCGGCGATAAACTGCACGTCATCAATCAATAACGCTTTTACTTTCCGGTATTTGGCCCGTACCCTATCAGTATCTTTGTTTCTAATTCCCATTACCAAGTCATTAGTAAATTCTTCTCCCGTACAAAACAGCACCGGCCCTTCCCCTCTTTCCAAGAGAGAGCGTCCCACCGCCTGCATCAAATGGGTTTTCCCCCCCCCCCCCCCGCCATATATGAATAGTGGATTGTACGCTGTTCCAGGTTTTTTAGCCACAGCCATGGCCGCCGCGTGGGCCATTTGATTCGATCCCGAAACGGCGTAATTATCAAAAGTAAAATCTAATCTCAATCTGGCCCGTCTTACTTCCTCGCTGTTATCCACTTCCGTAAACAACGGCAAGTCACTTTTGCTCTCCTGCTCTCCTGCTCTCCTGCTCTGGACCACAAACCTGATTTCGCATTCTTTTTCCGTTACTCTTTTCAGTTCCTCCGCCAATTGTCCATAGAAACGTTGCTCAAGCAACGTTTTGGTCATTCCTGAAGAGCAGCCCACCTCGCATATGAACTTGCCTCCACTTTCGGAAAGGGCAACCAGCTCCGTTTGCCGGATCAGCGCATTAAACGTTCCGGAAGACACGGCCACCTTCATTCCTTCCAACACCGCTTTCCAAATCCTTGTCACATCTCTGTCCATGCACCTGATTTATACTAGATATCCACAATTTTTCAAGTACATCTTTGTGATATAATTTTGATCATGGCTACAAAACGTACCTGGCAACCCAAAAAATTGAAAAGAGTTAGAAAACACGGTTTCCGTTCCCGCATGTCCACCCGCACCGGCCGCAACGTTCTCAAGCGCCGCCGCGCCGTCGGCCGCCGCCGCCTCAATGTTTCCTAAATCTCTTCGCCTCTCCCGCCGCGATTTTTTATCCGTTAAATCTTCTGGCAAGTCTTTGTCATTCACTCACTTTTCTGTTATCTACGTTTCCCGTTCTCCCGGTCGGGTAGCCATCGTTACTTCCGCCAAACTTTCCAAATCCGCCGTAGTTAGAAATCAACTGAGGCGTCGTGTTTATTCCGTTTTTCCCCAAATTCCTTACGACGTCATTCTTTTCCCAAAAGCCTCGATGCTAAAATTGGGTCATGCAAAAATTAACTCTGAGCTTGATTCACTGGTATCAAAGATTTCCCACTAGTATGCATTCGGCGTGTCGCTTCACTCCTCGGTGTAGCGAGTACATGTATCAGGCGATCTCAAAATATGGTATCCTTAGGGGCGGCATTCTGGGCACAAAGCGGATTCTCAAGTGTCATCCTCTTCATCCCGGCGGCTACGACCCCATATGAGCGAACTTTGGAATCTATTGCTATTTCATCCTCTATTAAACGCTTTAATCGGCTTAGCCCGAATTACTGGCGACCTGGGTTGGTCCATCATTCTTCTGACTATTGGTTTACGTGTAGTTATGACCCCCTTGATTATTCCTTCACTCAAGGCCAGTAAAAAAATGCAGGATCTAGCTCCCGACTTGGCAGAACTCAAAACCAAATTCAAGGGCGACAAACAGGGATTGGTAACGGCTCAAGCCGAGCTGTACAAAAAGCACGGACTCAACCCCGCCGCCGGTTGTTTACCCCAAATCGTGCAAATCTTGGTCCTCATCGCCCTGTTTAATGCTTTTAATACAGTTCTTAAACCCAACGGCCAATCTCTGGTCGAACACTTAAACCCCATTCTCTACGCTGTCAACAAACTTCCCTCCGATTTTAATCTTTCAACCTTGTTTTATGGAATGGAACTTACCAAACCGGACTTGATCCACATTCCCGGCCTCCCCATTCCCCTTCCCGGCCTGTTTGTTCTCGCTTCCGCTCTCATCCAATTTGCCAGCTCCAAAATGATGATGCCCGAAGCCAAAACGGCGATTAAGGTTGCTGGAACTACTCCCGGCGACTCCGACGACGTTATGGCTGCCACCCAGACCCAGATGCTCTACATGTTTCCTCTGATGACTATTTTCTTTGGTTATCAATTTCAATTTGGCCTAGTTCTTTACTGGCTAATTTTTTCCGCCGTTTCCATGGTCCAGCAATATATGGCTTCAGGTTGGGGCGGGTTAACTCCCTGGATAAACAAGCTATATGCAAGAAAAAATTAAAGATCTCCTGGCCCAGTTTCTCTCCCAATTAGGTTACACCTCTCCCTACGAGGTCGCCGTTTCCCTCGACGAGGCCAACAAAATTTACCAGGTCAGCATCACCACGTCCGACCCCGCTATTCTTATTGGATATCACGGAGACACCATTTCCGCTCTCCAATTACTTCTGGCCCAGCACTTGCACTCCCAAACTGGCGAATGGTCAAGCATTTCCATTAACGTAAACGATTACCGCGAGCGCCGCGAGCAGGCCCTCCAGGCCATGGCCGATACCGTTGTCGCCCGGGTCATTGCCACCGCCCACCCCGAGGCTCTCCCCCCGCTTCCCGCCAACGAACGCCGCATCATTCATATGTATCTGACCGACCATCCTCAAGTCGTAACCGAGTCACAAGGCGAGGGCCGTTTTAGATCCGTTTCCATCTCGCCCAAGGCGTGATTTTTTTACTACTATTACTACTTCCTTCCCAGCTTGCCCTGCACTTTTGGCCCTCGTGGAGCTTGATTAATGGTATCCGCATCGACTATCTCTCCCCCACCCTTTATTTTACCGATCTAATCATCATCGGATTATTTTTAATTTCCCGCCTTCGTGTTCGTGTTCCTCTCCCGGTAATTATTTTCGTCGTTCTTAATATCTTAGTCTCTTCGTCCCCCTTAGTATCTCTATACAAATGGTTCCGCGTCCTTGAGTTTTTTTGGCTATTTAAATATTTATCGTTAAATATTAATTTTTCGCGAAGCGCGAGCAGCAGCTCGATGTTTCAAATTTCAAATTTAAAATTCGCTATCCTCTGGACAGCAGTGCTCGCCTGGTGGCAATTCTTCCTCCAGCACTCCGTCGGCGGACTTTGGACCTGGCTGGGTGAACGACCGCTGTCAGTCGCTACTCCCCTGATAGCCAAAGTCTCTTTCCTGGGCCAACAATTAATGCGCCCCTATGCCACCTTCCCCCACCCCAACGCCCTGGCGGGATTTCTTCTCGTGACCGCTCTTCTTCTCTATCGCCGTATTCCCTGGGCCGCCGCTCTCGCCCTTCTCACCATCCCCATCACTTTTTCCAGAACAGCGATTGTTTTAGAAGTTATTTTTCTCCTTATCTATCTTCGCCCAGCCATTCTCAAAGTGGCGCTTCTAGTATCTAGTATCTATTATCTAGTATCAGTCTCCGGCTCAGTCGCCTCTCTTCCCGATCGTCTTTCCTTAATTCATAATTCATTATTCATAATTCAAAAGTCACCACTCTTGGGTGTTGGTCTCGGCAACTTTCTCCCCACCACCGGTCTTTATCAACCGGTTCACAACCTTTATTTCCTGCTTGCCTCCGAACTCGGCCTCCCGGCATTTTTGGCCATTTGCTATTTTGTATTTAGAAATTGTTTAGGATTTAGAAATTCGAAATTAGTAATTCCAGTCCTGGTGATTCTCATCACAGGACTGGCCGATCATTATTGGCTCACTCTCCACCAAAACACCCTATTATTAGTTATACTTATAGCCTATGCGTATTCACACCGATGGGGGAGCCAGAGGTAATCCCGGTCCAGCCGCTTGCGCCTTCGTTGCCACGGATGACCGCGGCCACCTGATTCACCAGCAGGGCTTTTATCTCGGTATAGCCACCAACAACCAGGCTGAATACCAGGCCGTCATCGCAGCCCTCAAATGGGTCTCAACTCTCGACCCTCAACCCCCAGCCCTCAATTTCTATCTAGACTCCCAATTGGTGGTCAACCAACTTCAGGGAAATTTTAAGATCAAAAACCAGAGTTTAAAAATTAAAAAATTAAAAATTTTAGAATTGATTAAAAATTACAAATTAAAAATTAAAAATTTCGTGTACATTCCTCGCTCTCAAAACGCCGCCGCGGATCTTTTGGTCAACCAAACTCTTGATAATCATTCATAATCTCCCTTCCTCACTACAGGCCCTGTTTAGGATTTAGAAATTAGAAATTAGAAATTCGTTGTATGCGGCAGTTTCACGTTTTTTGTGTTCATACGAAAACATCAAATTCATATGCCTAGAAAAAACGAGAAACACGCACGTGAATAACCGTACATACTACTCATGTTTATTTCCCAAATCATGTTACAGGATTTCCGCAACGTCTTGTTATAATTATTACAATGCCTTATCGTTTAATTGCCGAAGAACTTCCCGAACCCCGCCCTACCCCATTCGCCAAGCGCACTCCAAAGTATCTTATTCTCTTACTTCCTGTATTCCTATTTCTCATTTCATATCCCCTCTCCCTGTATTTTTCTCTTCGATGCGCATCCTCACAATTTTTGCGTGGAAATTTTTCCACGTCCCAAACTTGCGCCAGCTTTTCCCTTGCCCTTTCTCGCCCTCTCCCAACAATTTCGCCATATGTCGTCGTCTACCGTCAACTCGCCCAATCCCTATTTTTGGCTAACCAGTTTGCTTCTTCCGCCCTTCCGTATTTGCAATCCTTTTTGGGCCGTGGTCCAGCTAGCTCGGCGGATATTACCAATGTCACCTTTTCTCTTTCTCGCTTATCCGATTCACTTGCCTTTTTGCAAGCCAGCCTTCAGCCACTTCCTCGTCTGGCCCCACTCCTTACCCGGGTAAACACTGCCCGCACTCTAGCCCAAAAAATATCTCCCCTAGTAAACTCTCTTCCCGACCTGCTATCCCTGCACGGCAAAAGCACCATTCTGCTTCTCCTGCAAGATCCCACCGAACTCCGCCCCACCGGCGGCTTCCTAAGTCACATCGCCTTGCTAACCCTAGATTCCGGACGCTTGACCAATGTCCAGATTTACGACACTGCGGCCACCGACAGCCAGCTTAGGGGTCAGATCTCTCCCCCCTCCGACCTGGCCCGCGTAATAGGGGAGTCAAATTGGTATTTGCGCGATGCCAATTGGGATCCGGATTTTCCCTCGTCTGCCGACCGGGCTCTCTGGTTTGTTACCAAAGAACTCTCTCTTACCCCGGACCGGGTGGTTGGCGTCCACCTTGCCACTCTGGCGGAATTGCTTTCTATCACCGGCTCCATCCGCTTGTCGGAGTTAAACCTTACTCTTACCCGGGCCAATTTCCTTTCCCAATATCTGGCCCACCCGGATTTTCTCTCGGCATTTTACCAGCGCTTTTTTGATGAGTTAAGAGAGTTAAACACTAGCCAACTGTCTCAAGCCGCAGGCCAAATTATCTCTGCTCTGGAATCACGTCAGATATTTATTTCATCCACTATTTGGAGTGGGGGAGTCGCGCCCCCAAATTGCCGCTCCACCCTCCCTTGTCTCAGCCATTACTTCTATCCTGTGGCCAGCAATGTAGGCGTCAACAAAGCCAACGTTTCTACCCAAGCCACCGCCCAACTTAGTGTTCAGCTCAACCCCGCCCGGGCAGATTTTGCATATCAGTTGGATCTGTCAAATACCTCCAGTCAAACCAACTGGCCTGCCGGCCATTACAAAAATTATCTCCGGCTATATTTGCCCCCCCAATCTCTACCTGACGCCGTTTTACTTAACGGCCAACCCGCCTCGGCCTACTATGTTACTGCGGAACATGGCCTGGTAGTTTTGGGGGTTTTGGTAGATGTGGCGCCGGTCTCCACCGTTAAAGTCAACGTTCGCTGGCACCAACCACTAGTTCTTTCGTCCCGTTTTCACTATCAGCTGGACATTCCCAATCAGCCCGGCCAGTCATCGTATCCTGTTACAGTGACACTTATATATCCCAAAACGTGGTTTGCTTCCACCGCCACCACTCCGACCCTTGCCTCACAAGGAACGCTCCAGTATAATCAAACCCTGTCGCGCCAATTGCGCTTCGATATAGACTTTGCCACCAATGTCAACTAAACATACTCTTAAATCCGAACCTCGGAAGATTACCGGTCGCAAAATCAAGTCTTTGCGGGCCCAGGGGTTAATTCCCGCCAACGTTTTCGGCAAAGACGTCAAATCCCAAGCACTGCAAATCAAATCCACCGACTTCGCCAAGCTATATAAGGAAGCAGGGGAGTCGACCCTGATTTATTTAGACGACCGCCCGGTAATGATTCATGAAGTAGCCGTTCACCCCGTCACCGACAAAATTCTGCACGTCGATTTTCACCAGGTAAATCTTAAAGAAAAAACCACCGCCAATGTAGCCATCAAGCTTGTAGGCGTTGCCCCGGCTGAAAAAGAGAAGCAGGGGATTCTTGTCCAGCAGCTCCACGAGTTAGAAATTGAAGCTCTGCCCGCAGACATGCCCGAAGCCGTCGAAGTTTCCGTTGCCTCATT
>LCOA01000014.1:0-15874 GCA_001002405.1 Candidatus Amesbacteria bacterium GW2011_GWA1_47_20 | reverse complement strand
GCCTCCGTCACAAACGGCATAAAGGGGTGCAGTAGTTTCAAAAATACTTCCAGTCCGTGCCGTAATTCATCTTTGCTCACCTTACCCGTTTTGGCCTTCTCGATCACCACATCGCAGTACCAGTGCCAGAACTTGTCATATACCAGTTCCGCGGCCATCCCCAACTGCATTTTATCCATCTTCTTCGTCACATCGCTTATCGTCTTATCCAGCTCCTCTTGAATCTTAAATCCTGACTCTTGACTCCTGACTCCTGACTCCTGAACGAAACGAGAAGCATTCCAAATTTTGTTAGCAAAGTTCCTGTACCCTCTGATTCTTTCTTCCATCTGTTGTTTGGAGATTAATAAATCGTTGCCATTGTCCCGCCCAGCCACCAGCGCCATTCTCACCGCGTCCGCCCCGTATTTGGCAATCGCTTCGTTGGGATTTACCCCATTGCCCTTGGACTTGCTCATCTTGGCCCCATTCTCGTCTCTCAACACGCCATTGATGAGAGCAATTTCAAACGGTACTTTGCCGGTTAAGTACAACCCAAACATAATCATTCGCGCTACCCACAAAAATAAAATCTCATACGCCGTGTTCATGACAGTCGTTGGGTAATACTTATCAAAATCTCCAGGCTGGCCTGCCCTAAGCGTAGTGAAGGGCCACTGCCCGGAAGAAAACCAGGTGTCAAAAGTATCTGGGTCTTGTATCCAATCGTCACCCGGCTTTTCTATTGATACGGTAGGTAATTCCAGTTTTACGTCACTCTTTTTGTACCAGGCTGGCAACTGGTGACCCCACCAGATCTGCCGCGAGATTGGCCAGTCGCGAATGTTTTCCATCCAATTGAAATACATCTTCTCGTACTTCTTGGGCACAATCTTCACTCTGCCCTCCCTCACCGCCTTAATCGCTGGGGCTGCTAGCTCTTTGGTTTTTACAAACCATTGCCTAGATATTAAAGGTTCAATAATAGTTTCGCACCGTTCACACGTCTTTACGCTATGCACTAGCGGTTCAGTTTTCAGAAGCTTGTCTCTCAAAAACTCCACCGTCTTTTCTCGTGCAGCGGCCAATTTCAGCCCCCGAATTTCTTCAGGCACTTCCCCAATCATTTTGCCGTCAAAATCAATCACCGTCAGGGTTGGCAGATTGTGTCTCTGCCCGATTTCATAATCCGTCGCGTCGTGCCCCGGGGTTATCTTTAGAGCCCCCGTTCCAAACTCCTTTTCCACAGCAGTGTCTCCTATAATCGGCACCTCCCGGTTAACCAGTGGCACCGTCGCTGTCTTACCGATTAAGTTTTTGTACTTTCCTTTGGGATGTACCGCCACCGCCACATCCGCATAAATAGTTTCCGGCCGGGTGGTGGCAATCGTCACCGTCCCATAATCTAGATAGTACAGTTTATCTGTCAGTTCTTTTTCTTCTGTTTCCAGATCGGATAGCGTGCTCCGACAACGCACGCACCAATTCACAATTCTGTATCCCCGGTACACCAGGCTTTCTTTGTGCATTTTTACAAAGGTTTCCAAAACCAGCTTCGATATCTCCGGGTCTAACGTAAACTTTTCTCGGCTCCAATCACAGCTGGATCCCAGTGCCCGCATCTGGTCTTCCATCAAGTGCTTGTTCTCCAAGCAAAATGCGTAGCACTGTTTGTAAAATTCCTCCCGTCCTAAATCATGTCTAGACTTGCCTTCCTTTTGCAACTTTTTCTCAAACGTTACCTGGGTTAAGATTCCGGCATGGTCCACTCCGGGGAGCCACAAGGTAGGGGAGCCCTTCATCCGGTGATACCGAATCAAGGCGTCGGAAACCACTACAAAAGTAGCGTGACCCAAGTGCAACTCACCATTGGCATTCGGCGGCGGCATGATGATCGTAAAAGGCCGTAGGCCCCGAGCGGAGTCGAGGGGCTCAAAAGATCCACTCGTTTCCCACTTCTTATAAATCTCTTTCTCATATTTCTGATGCTCGTAAACCTTATTCATAGTTGAAATTATACCTCTCGACCCGGGTCAATATTGGGATTGTCTCTTCCTGTTTCTGGTCCGGGTGGAGGGAATCTGGCGATAATAACTGGACCAGGGGTCACAATTATTCCCAAATAACTAGACAGCGTTTCTTTTCCCGCGATCATTTTTCCGGCTTTCCGCAACAAATCCTCTATAATCGCCGGTAGTACCTGACCGTCTCCGGCCGCACCAAAAACCCACTTACCCTCATAATTAAAAGCATCAATTTCTGCCATGGAAACAAAAACACGCTAATAACAGCGTGTTGCGGACCAGCACCATCTTTTATCAAAAGTGGTGCAGGTAGGTACCACCTCAACCAGTACTTAATTTGAGTAGGCTCCCCGGTAACAAGTCGGATCATCGCCAACTATTCAAATTATACCTTCAACTTGACAACTACACAACTGGGTGTAACATGGCGCCAATGGCAGCCAAAGATGTAGACCCAGTCACAGCAGTAGAGAAAAAAATTGCTGAAGCGGCTTCCCGACTAACAAAAACACCCGAAGAAGCTATGCTAGCGACCAGGCTCCCAATGATCTTTCTCGGTTTCTTTCAGCTCTTATTCCAAAAAGGTATTGCGTCGGGTTTACAGCTAGCAAAGGGAGAACGGCCTCAGGACCCCCTGGAAGCCATTCGCGAAACGATTGACTCCTACCTTCCTGACGCGTAGTTTATTCATCAATTCGCCACCGGGGGAGCCGGTCGATTTTTTCCGGGTCGGAAAATTCTCCCCGTTCGGCTTTAAATCCCGCCGCGATTCCAATCATGCCCGCATTGTCCCCATACATTCCTTTCTGTGGAAAATACACATTAATCCCAACCTCCTCACTTAGTTTCTTAATCTCTTCTCTCAACTTGGTATTTGCTGCCACCCCACCCCCAACCAATAAATCGTGAATCATAAATCCTGAATCTTGAATCACTCTTCTTGTCATCCGGATCAGATGCTCAAACGCCCGCTTTTGAAAGCTTGCAGCCAAATCATTAGTATCCTTAGCACTTAGCACTTGGCCCTTAGCACTAATTAATCGGTAAAAAGCCGTCTTCAGTCCCGAGTAGCTGAAAGCCAGCTCCTTACTCCGAGCCATGGGCAAAGGTAGGGGATATATCTTCGGATTTCCCAATGCGGCTCGTTTTTCAAGCTCCGCTCCTCCCGGATACCCTAGCCCCAGCATTCTGGCCGCTTTATCCAGCGCTTCTCCCAGGGCATCATCCATCGTCCTGGCCACAATCTTGTATTGGCCAATTTTTTCCACCCAAATAAGTTCTGTATGTCCGCCGGAAACCACCAAGGCCATCGCCGGAAATTTCACCTCCGGCGTCAACCCACTCACCACATGTCCTTCGATGTGGTTAACCGCGATTAATGGCTTGTTCCACTTTTTTGCTAACTCCTTGGCATACCGAATTCCTACTTCCAAAGCAATCGCCAGTCCCGGCCCCGCCGTCACCGCCACCGCGTCTAACTCCTGACTCCTAACTCCTAACTCCTGAATCGCCTTATTTATAATCAACTCTATCCGTTCCTCATGCGCACGCTTGGCGATACTCGGAACCACCCCCCCAAATTCTTTATGCAAATCAATTTGCGAATACACTACATTCGACAAAATATTTGTGCCTTCCGTCACCGCCGCGCACGTCTCATCGCAAGAGGTTTCTATAGCCAGTATCTTCATGTCCGCTATTTTATCCCAATCTATTCCAAGTAACTCACCCTCTTTGTCTCCCTCTCTTAATCTAAGAGAGGGAGAAATATATACTTAAGCCGATGAGGTCTCTTTTTTAGATTTAATCTACAACCGCTAAAACAAAGAAGGAGAAAATTGAGAGCTAGTTCAACAGAAGCAGAAATGATTTTTTGGGATGCTGTCAGAAACAAGAAACTCGGAGTGAGATTTGTCAGGCAGTTTAGCATCGATGGTTATGTGATAGATTTTTATTGTCCGAAGTTCAGGTTAGCGATTGAATTAGAAGGAAAAATTCACAAATTTCAGAAGAAACACGATGAACATAGGGAAAAATATTTAAAGGCGTTTGGCATAAAAATAATAAAGTTCAAAAACGAGGAAATTCTTCAAAACCTCAACACAGTGCTTTCGACTGTTTCCCCTCTCTTGCATCAAGAGAGGGGTTAGGGGTGAGTTACAGTGATCCTCCTTTCGTCTTCATTATCGGAGTATTCTAATTTCACCCAAACTACCTTAGTACCTTCATCACTTAATCTCTTAATCTCTTGTCCAAATTTATCTGCCCATTCGATAATAACCAAGTGTTTGTTAGCCAGCATTTCGGATAGTCCCAATCTCTCTATCTCTCCAAATTCTTCCACTCGCCACGCATCAATATGATCCAGCCCCGGATATTCCCGGTGCAAAATAAAAGTGGGGGACACTATCACATCTTTTATTCCCAGTTCTCGCGCAATCGCCTTAGTCAGTGTCGTCTTTCCCGCCCCCAACGGCCCCTCCATGGCAATTATGTTCGGGCTCAAAGCCAATATTTTTTTTGCCAACTGTTTTAATTCAGATAGTTTTGATATTTGGATTTTGGTCATTGGTGCTTATTTAGGGTTTAGAAATTAGAAATTAGAATTTATCGCGCGGTTCCGCGCAAATACACTGCTTGCCATGGGCGATATACCGAATAAAAAGTTCTTTGCTGTAACACTTCACTACCCCTGGTCACTTTCCAATCAAAGGCGGCTTTTGCTCCCCACGCCGCCCAGTCTACCTGCCGGACTTGTCCAGAGCGTAGCGAAGGATCGTCTTGATACAGTGCCGGAGGCGGGGGAGTCACGTCCCACACTCGAGCTTTGGAAATTTCCACTTTTCTTCCGTCACTTGTTCCATAGAGCTCGAATACCAACTTAGACTTAGACTCGTCCACTATGGTCTGGATCAGGATATATGCCGGCGTGTCGTTTTTGAATTTCAGATCTACGTCTGGGGTAAAGATGGTAGCGTCAAACCCCGGCTGGCTATCTTCTTCATAGAAATGTACTCGGTAAGCATGCGCCGTCCGCTCTTCTATAGGTAGTCCGGCGGCCAGGATCGCTCGGAACAAAGTCGTCGATACCTGGCATATTCCACCCCCGTCTCCCAACACAGTTCTGCCTTCTTTAATTACATACGCTTGTCGGTATCCTCCTGCCGCTGAAATATCCCCCACATATTTGTTAAAAGAAAACGTTTCTCCCGGAGCCACCAGTATCCCGTTCATGTTTCCGGCCGCCTTTTTAAGGTTAAAGATGCGGTTAGCAATCGACCCCGCAAAGTTCGATTGACCCCGGCCAATCAGCTCCTTAATTCCCAGCGTGTTCACCTGGCCGGTTTTAATCGCTGGCTCCGCCGCAATTGTGGGAATCTCTACCACAATTTCTTTTTGTTCGTCTTTCTCCAAACTAACCAAGTAACCAACCAGCAAACTAACCAGTTCTCCTTGTTTTACCACCACGCCGTTTTTGGCCGGGGCAAACTCTTCTACCCGGCCGTTTACGTATCGAAAGTGGGCATTTTGAGGCAGCCGGTCAATGCCGGCGGCCAAAGTGGCTACCCACGGCTCTATTTCCAGTCTTTTCCACCCTCCCACTTCCAGCCAGATCACAATTTGATCCGAGTCAATTTTCCAGCTGTCCCCATCGCTTTTAACCACTACAGATTTTCCAGTTAATTTTTCCGCCCGTTGCCGTAGCAGTTCTGCCTGTTCGGGTGTGATTTTTGGCAGCAGCTGCCTTACCGGAATTTCAATTTCCTCGCCTACCGTCTTCACTAGACTCTGTCTGATTTTTTGCATCAGTCCTCTTTCGTCCACTTCCTGGCCGTTTTCTCCCAAAGATATCCCAACTTTACCGGACTTGATGCTTACCTCCGGCTCCCGGGCGGGGATATCAATTTGCGCCGAAATACTGGCAATTTTTTCCGTCAGCCTGTTTTCGTCCAATGCTAACGTTGCCCGTCTGTCATATTCCACCCCAACATCAGATGTTTTTATTTGCCATCTGCTGGTTCCCCATACCAAATCTATCGTTTGTCTGGCTCTTAGCGCTTGCAGTTTCTGCTCCAGTTTCCTTTTTTCCGCCTTGGCATATACCCCGCCGCCAAGCCCCAATACTATTAATGTCCAAATGGCCAAATGTTTAAATCGCATATTTGTATTATACTGGACTTATGGATTTACCTCCTCAGCCCCTTGCCCCCAACGTAGCTCCGCAGAGCGCAGTGGGGCCACCACCACCACCACCTCCTCCTAAGAAGTTTCCCCTCACCGGAATAATTATCGCCGTGGTTGTTCTTATTATTCTTGCTGTTGGAGTTTTTGCCGCCAAATCTATTCTTTCCTTAAACAAAAAGAACCAACCCGTCGAGCTTACATATTGGGGCCTGTGGGAATCCGAATCCCGTGAGCGCTTGCAGACGGCTCTGGCCGGCGGCCGCGGCCCGGATATTTTTCGCCTGCATTCTTCTTGGGTTCCCATGTTCAAAAACGATCTCTCGCCCATTCCCCCCACTGTTTATTCGGCCTCTGAATTTGAGTCCACTTTCTATCCGACCGTTAAGTCCGACCTCCGACTTTCCGGAAATTACGTCGCCGTTCCTTTAGAGATCGACGGCCTGGCCATGTTTGTCAACGACGATCTTCTCGCGGCCTCCGGCCAATCCGTCCCTGCCACCTGGGAAGATCTGCGCTCCGTAGCCAAAGCGGTTTCCGTGTGTGATTCTGAAGACGGTACGTGTTCTTCCGGCGATCGCATTCTTGTTTCTGGAACGGCCTTGGGCACAGCAGACAATATCGATCATTGGCAGGATATTTTGGCCACCCTCATGCTGCAAAATAACGTCAATCTTAACGCGCCCGCCGGCCAATCCGCCGAAGATGTCTTGTCCTACTTCACCGTGTTTTCCCGTACTGATCATATTTGGGATTCCACCCTACCCCCTTCCACTCAAGCTTTTGCCGAAGGTAAACTGGCAATTTATTTTGCCCCGTCTTGGCGCATCTTTGACTTGCAAGCCATTAATCCCAAACTTAAATTTTCTGTTCACCCCGTCCCTCAATTGCCGCTTGATCCCGCCCGGGGCGAAAAACCCGTTACCTGGGCTAGTTACTGGGTAGAAGGTGTCAACAAAAAAAGCCCCAATGCCCCCGCCGCTTGGGAATTCCTCAAGTTTTTAAGCTCCGCCGACTCTCTGCGTAAACTCTATGCCTCATCAGGCCGTATTTTCGGCGAACCCTACAGCCGTCGTGATATGACAGACACGTCGGAATTTGTGGGCCCGTATTTATCCCAGGCTCAATATGCCCGTTCCTGGTATATCGGAAGCTTTACTTTTGACGGTCCCACTGGCATCAACACCCGTCTCTCCGCTCACTTTGCCGACGCCGTAAACAGCGTCAACCAAGGCCGTTCTCCCGCCGAAGCCGTCAAAACTTTGAGCTCCGGGATAAATCAGGTATTATCCCAGTATGGCCTCGCTTCCCCCATCGCTCCGTGACACCCTGGCCTATTTTGCCAAATACAATTATCCCTTAACCGCAGAGGAGCTCTGGTTCTGGCAGCACGGCACAACTTTTTCAAAGTTAGAAATCAGAAATTTTTTAGGTAAATTAGGTCAATTAGAAATTAGAAATTGGCAGCTGCGTCGTCAGCGCGAGCAATTCAGCAAGAAGAAGTGGTTGATTGCCAGGCAAGTGAGGGAATCTCTCAAACGTTTTCCTTCGATCGCAGCTGTATATGTCACCGGTGCCCTAGCCATGAACAATTGCCCGGAAAACGACGATATTGATATTATGATCATCACTTCCCCCAACACTCTTTGGCCTACCCGCTTTTTCGTCAATTTGCTTTTAAATTCCCTCCGCCGTCACCCCGGCGACGCAACGGCTCCCGACAAAATCTGCCCCAATCTCTGGCTTGATTCAAACCACCTGCAAATCACCCCTCACGACATCTACCGCGCTCACGAAATCCTCCAGGCCAAGATCTTATGGGATCGCGCCCACATCCATTCGCAATTCCTACTTGCCAACTCCTGGGTCAAAAAATTCCTCCCCGTCGCCTACTCTCAATCTTTAGGTCAATTAGAAATTAGGTCAATTAGGTCAATTAATCCTATTCTTTATATTCTTAATATCCTATTCTTCTTGCCACAATACTTGTATATGCTCCCCAAAATGACTTCAGAAAGGGTCTCCCTCCACTCCGCCTTCTTCCACCCCCAAAAATAAGTGCTACAATCGACCCCCATGAGAGACGAACAAGACCCCGCAAGGGTATTTGGAAATTCAGGAGGGAAAGATGGGAATATCTTATCTGGGCAAACACCCAAACCGATATTTGAAATTGGAATATTGCATGTCGCTCTAGGCGACGCTGCAATCGAACTTGCAAAAATAAGATCACTTTCAGCAAGGCTCGCCTTTGTATGCGAACAAGGAATAGTGGCACTTAAAAGTGGTTTGAAGCCACCATGCCAAGATAAAGAAATGGTCAATCACACACTTAGGCTTATATTGATTTTGCAGGAGCAGTTATGGCCACTGAGAGGCAAAAAACACTCCGAAGTTTGCAAACCATATCAAGAACTAGGAGCCCCAGTTCTGAATGGCGAAAGAGTCATCCCCAGAGACAAATCATTAAATTACATTTTTAACTCGTTAGATACCGCTTTTGGGACAACATTTTCCCAAATTTATGAAGCAGAAACAACAATTGCTGTCACACCATCAATATATATTGCCGATCCCAAAGTCAGACATTTGATTGACGCGGCGCTTGCCTTATCAACAGAGTATTGCCACCCGGAACAAATTGAGTGGGGAAAGCTAGTTCCCAGCTTTGTTATTTACGGCCCAGATCGCAAATCGATAACTCAGCTCGACGGAATAATTGTTCCGAGGTCAGGCAAACCAATCGATCTAAACCGCCTTTTCACTTCTAACATCCGTTGGTCAGTATTTGAAGTAAAAACTCCGTTTAGGACCAGATTCACTACCAGCCCGGGAGGACCCACTAAGCCGTTGGACGCATATGTTAGAGAGTTTAAACACAAGCTAGGCAGGATCGCCCTTTCCAAGGTCGGTTTAACAAGGGAGTTTAATTTTCCGGAAAGACTTGTTCTTTACCATCCAAAGGGTCCATACCCCAGCGTAACACGTGCTCTTGATCTAGACCCCAAATTTTATAAAGGATGGAAAGCTGATTTAGAAAAAATGATTCAAACGTGGGATTCTGGAGACCAAAGGACCAAAGAAACTAGAGTATTGATCAAAATTCTAAAAAACCACACCCTGTGATACAATGCGTGCGATGACTTCAGAGCAAGGGTTATTAATCTATGCCTCCATTCATCGGGAAAAAATGGGGAGGCTTCTTCAAGAAATCGCCGAACAATCTTGTCTATATAACGCCATCGTTTACATCACCAACTATCAAGAATTTAATTACCACTTCCTTACCGGCTTAGCAGGAATAACCAAAATAGCCGCAGTATATGACGCTACTGGAACTGCCATCTCAATTATGAATGCCGTCGACTGGATATATTCGGAAAATAAGGCGATTATCGGAGTCTCCAATCCCACACTTTGCGACGCCATAAGAACAGGACTGGTTCCCCGTGGAGTGTTGGTTTTTGGCAAAGGAAGTGGTTACAAGGGAGGAATCACCCCCAGGGCTTTCGTCGCCGGAAAAATCTCCTAAGTACACGACAGTTTTTGGGTTATTATTTTTAGACATTCATAATAGGCATGAGGACTTTTATCAAAAGCACTCCCAATAACAAATTCTATCGGTCTATACCCATCAGCCCCGTATCCTAAACGATGCAAAACAACCCTTTTTTCCAAAGCATCCATCCTTGAAACCGCGCGTTTGATTTCGCTCAATGGTAGGCTTCTTACTGCCTCATTAAACTCAGCCACAATCAGGTTACTTCTCTCTGGTTCGGTTGCCAGACTTAACACCTGTGTGGCATAAGTCTCCAACCACCATTCGTTATACTCCAATTCGCCCTCATCGTTCCTCCTGGCTTCTCCGACCATTAAATTTCCTCTAACATCTAACCCTCCGGAAAACTCGTGTGCCAGTGGTCTATTCAATCCCTCGCCCGGGCAAACGATCCTTCCCTGCAAATCCCCAAGCTCTTTCCATACCGGGTCAGGGAAATTCTCGTCAAAAATATCACCTTCTCGATCTCGTCTGCTTAGTGTATCCGTTTCCCAAACTCGCCAGCGGCTCGGCTGGGCCCACTTCAAAGATGACCACAAAAGTTTGGTCAAGCCGCTTGGCGTTACCCTTTTATCTATTAGTGCCAATTTTCTTCTTAATTCTTTGTGGTCGACATATCCAGAAATTGGCCCCATTACTCTTCTCACATCCTCGTGATCGACCTTTTCTCCTGCCTCTTCCAACTCCTTTAAAGTAGAAACCCCATGAACCCGATACATCCACGCCCTTTTTCTTTCTATCGCCGCGGCTTTAAAGAACCTCTTTTTCGTGGCAGCTGATGCTTTTTTTAGATTATCCCAGTCCCACCCTACTGAAGAATAACCAAATCTAAACCACACCACATCAATTAAAGTATCAAACGGCTCTGGCCCCACCTTGTTCCAAGGTAGCTGCAGCACCGCTTGTAAATATTCTTTTTCTATCAAAAACAGCATGTCAACAGTCTTCACTAATTGTTTTTTCGTCAATTTACCCGGTCTCCTTTGAAGCCCGGCTTCCCATTTCATATCTTGAACACATTCTTCAACCGCCCCCTCGTTCTCTTCCCATTTTCCCGCCCTTAATTCTGCCAAGAATTTCCTTACATATTCTCGTCCCTTTCTTTTTAGCCATTCTTCGCAGCGACTCCGTGGCGACATTCAGCTCCTTTGAATGGTCCAAAAGTAACAAAAAAGTGTTCTTGTCCGCCCCCATCATTGCCCCCCAAAACTTATCAGTGATCTCTGGTCGTTTTTTTTGTCCCTTATCTTTGGCCTCATTTGGTTTTTGAAAATCATCTTCTCCCCATGACGTCAAATCCATTCTCCAACTTTCCCTACTCACTTTCGGCGGTCTATACCTCTTGGTGGGGGATTCTTGAAGAAAATCAGCCGTACTGTACAGCTCTCTGTCAAAAGATTCGTCAACACAAATTATATGTATGGAATGTTTCTCGGCTGGGTGAGAAAGAAAAACAATCTTTTGACCCGCCCGAAATTCATGACCAAAGAAGAATCTGCTTAACTGGTCATATGTAAGGCCGGGGACTATTTTCTCAGGAGCTAGTCTTTTGCTTAAATCCCACGGAGGATTATCTGTTACTGAGGGCTTCGATTTTATGGCCCCCCTTACGTCTCTCAGATACCTATCCCGCGCTTTTTTATCCAATTGGGCCAAAACGGCCTCTGGAGTATTTAAGTAATCTGGGACATCAGAGAGAGGAATACTTCCTATTGGCATCTCATCCCTTAAGGCCCCTCTAGGATAAAAGTCCACAACATCATATACTTGCATCGTTACACCGAACAACAAACTAGCTATCTCTGTTTGTGTTTCAACTTCAGGCGTGGCCATTTCAGTTTCAAGATTATACATCTTCCCTCTTGACAACGTTTAGCTTCGTTTGGTATATATGGTTGGCAGACTATGATAAGGAGTGATAAAAAGAGTATCTTAGATCAGATTCAGCCCACAGCTGGGTATCTCTTGATTGAGCCTGACGAACAGGCTAAGCAGACTTCTTCCGGCATCTATCTTCCCGATTCAGCCACAGGCGACAAACCCCAAACTGGCACCGTTCTAGCCGCCGGCCCGGATGAAGTTACCGACAAAGGCGTGACCAAGAAATCTCCCGCCCAGGCAGGGGATAAGGTTATTTACAAAAAATGGGGCGGCAACGAAGTCAAGTTTGAAGGCAAAGAATATTTATTTGTTAAATCCGAGGACATCCTAGCCGTTTTGTCATGAGCGCCAAGCAACTTAAATTTTCCGATGATGCCCGCCAGGCGTTAGTCCGTGGGGTCAATCTTCTGGCCAAAGCTGTCATCATCACCCTCGGTCCCAAAGGCCGCAACGTGGCTTTGGACAAGAAATGGGGCGCTCCGGCCGTAGTTCACGACGGAGTTTCCGTAGCTAAAGAAATTGACCTCCAAGATCCTTTTGAAAATATGGGCGCCCAGCTAGTTAAACAAGCTGCCGAAAAAACCAACGACGCCGCCGGTGACGGAACTACCACCTCCACGGCTCTGGCCGCCGCCATCGTCAATCAAGGCATGAAGAACATCACTGCTGGAGGAAACCCCATGGCTATCAAGCGCGGTATCGATCAAGGGGTGGAGGCTTTAGTAGGGGAGATCAAAAAAATCAGCAAGCCCATCAAAGGTCACGACGAGATCTCCCAAGTCGCCACCATTTCCGCCGGTGACGCCGAAATTGGGGCCAAGATTGCTGAAGCTCTGGATAAGGTCGGCCGCGACGGAGTAGTCACCGTTGAGGAAGGTAAAGGTCTGACCATTGATATCGAATACAAAGACGGCATGGAATTTGATAAGGGCTATGCTTCACCATATTTCGTGACTGACCTCGCCAAAATGGAGGCTGCCATCGAAGATCCGTATATCTTAATTACCGACAAGAAAATCACTTCCATCCAAGATCTGTTGCCCTTCTTGGAAAACTTTATCAAAGTTTCTAAATCTCTGGTTATCATCGCCGACGATCTCGAGGGCGAAGCTCTAGCCACCCTGGTCGTCAACAAACTTCGTGGTTCTTTCAATATTCTGGCCGTCAAAGCCCCCGGTTTTGGTGACCGCAGAAAATCTCTGCTTGAAGACATCGCCACTCTCACTGGTGGCACCGTTATCTCCGAAGATACCGGCCGCACTTTTGAGGGCGTCAAAATCGAGGATTTGGGCCGGGCAGACAAAGTTTGGGCAGACAAAGACAACTGCCGGATTATCGGTGGCAAAGGCGCCAAATCTGCTATCTCCGGCCGCATCGCCCAAATCAAAGAAGAACTGGCCAAAACCACCTCCGACTATGATCGCGAAAAGCTGGAAGAGCGGCTGGCCAAGTTGGCTGGAGGAGTGGCCGTCATCAACGTTGGCGCCGCCACCGAAGTGGAAATGAATGACCGCAAAGAGCGGGTCAAAGACGCCGTCGGTGCTACCAAAGCTGCCGTCGAGGAGGGGATTGTCCCCGGTGGGGAAGTCACCCTTATCAGAGCCGCCAAAGCCCTGGATGTCCTTAAATTAACAGGCGACGAAAAAGTTGGCCTAGATATTCTCCGCCACGCTCTAGAACAGCCTTTCCGCTGGCTGGTCAAAAACTCCGGTCTGGACGATGGCTATTTCTTAAAACTAGTCGTCGAATCTAAAGAAGCCGATTTTGGTGTCAATGTGGCCAACGGTGGCCAAACCGGCTCCATGACCAAATTTGGTATCATCGATCCGGCCAAAGTCGTCCGTTCTGCTCTCCAAAACGCCGCTTCCGTAGCCACCATGATTCTCACCACCGAAGCCCTAGTTACCGAGCTACCCGAAAAGAAAGAAACCCCCATATCTCCCAATCCCAGCGGCATGGGCGAAGATTATTAATTGGCAAACTTAGGTGTAACGTCAAAATCCCGCCTCGGAAGATCAAAACACACCCTGAAAGAGTCGAAAAATCCCACTTGGCCCAACAAGCCGAACGCTATGTCTAGATCATAGGAGAACCCCACCACTGACTCGACTTCCTGACCATATAAACTAATTATTACGTTGTGATAGAAAACATCTCCTTGTTTAGACATAATTCCTCTCATTGGAGACTTCTTCCCTGACCTCACGTCTAATCCCAGCATTTCGCCAATCGCTCCATGAAATAAGCATTTATCAGCGCCAGAATCAATTAACACTCTGTATTTAAGGCTACTTTTATTTCGGTCAGACGTAAACAGGTCCACATCAACTAAGGGAATATACACATACGGCTTTCCAGAAGAAGTCAAGTGCGGATTAGCTCGAAGTTTTGTGTACCAAAACTTCATGGATAGATATTTGCATAGTTTCCTGCCGCAATCATAAGACTCGGGTTCTTATAGCCCTTTTTTATGGCTTGTGACAAAGCCCCTTTGGGATGTTTCCCTACACCTACAATTTTTTTATTGTCTACTATAGCCACCCATTTACCAAAATGCTTCCTTGTAAATAGTTTAGTCAAATCTATTCCTGTCATGCAAACTGATTATAGCACCCCAGTTCACCGTGCTAAAATCGCCTCATGTATAAAACCGTTATTTTTGATCTTAATGGCGTTTTTCTTCAAAGCGAGCCTTTGAGTAAAAGATTTGAGGAAAAGTTTGGTGTAACCAAAGACCAGTTCCTTCCCGCCCTCAAAGAAATTATGGCCGTGGTCAGAAAACCAAATGCCCCAGCAGCGTTTACCCTCTGGAAACCATATTTAGATCAATGGCAAGTTTCTCTGTCCGAGCAGCAATTTTTTGATTTCTGGTTCTCCGGCGAATATTTAGTTCCTGAACTAGTCGAATACGCACAGGAGCTCAAAAATGGGGGAGTCAAAGTTTTTCTTCTCTCCAACAATTTTAAAGAAAGAACAGAGTTTTATAGGAAGAATTTCCCCCAAATTTTCCAATGCGTGGACAAAGCTTATTTCTCCTGGGAAAGCGGTTTTGTCAAACCATCTGTAGAATCACTGCAATTGGTTTTATCCGAAAATAGCCTCAGGTCGGAGGAGTGCATATATTTCGATGATTCAGACGACAACATTAAAGTCGCTCAAAGTCTGGGAATAACAGCTGAAAAGTGGACAAACTTAGTCGAAGCCAAAAAGCGGTGTTAAAATAACTTCATGCCTAAAGCCGGGAATATTCGAATCTCTCTGCACAAACCTTACTCGACAGATGGTATCGAACTAGACAGCCTTCTTTTCGAGCCATCTCGCCCCACCCGAAAAATTGTCATCCACATTCACGGCAAAGAAGGCCACTTTATCCAGAATCATTTTGTCACCACGCTGGGTAACGTTTACTCCCGGCATGGCTATGCATTTCTCACTTTTAACAATCGCGGCCACGACTATATGGCCGATTTGATAAAAAAAACCTCCACCGGATTCATCTGGCAGCAAGGCGGCTCGATGTATGACATTCTCGAAGACTCCACCCTCGACATTCAGGGTATTATCAACTATGTCACCGACTTAGGTTACACGGACATCACCCTCCAGGGCCACAGTCTGGGGCCGCACAAAATCTGTTACTACCTGACGGCCAACCCCGCCCATCCGGTCCGCCGCGTCATATTGTTAACCACAGCCGACGTTTTGTATCTATTTGACTCTAGCGTTCCCAACTGGGAAAAATTTTCGCTTCTCGCAAAAAAGATGGTGGACGAAGGAAAGGGCAAAGACCTCATGCCCATTAAACTCTGGAGCAACTGTCCCGTCTCCGCCGCCACTTTTTACAATTACACCTGCCCCGACACTAACTGTTTTGTGTTCAACGGCACTCACCCGGAGCGGGACTATAAAAATTTCAACAAGCTTACCCTGCCCACATTAGTTGTAAACCCTGAAAATGACTTTGCCACTGGAGTCAAAGCTGAGGCGGCCATGTACCTTCTCCACAAAAAAACCGTCTCCAAACAATTCACAGGTTATGTCATGAAAAACGCCGTGCACAATTTTCTCGGCCAGGAAGATGACCTCTCTCAAATTATTACCAAGTGGTTAGCCAGGCAAAAATGAACACAGTCAAAGTTCTCATCGAAGGCTATGCCAAGATCAACCCCGACGGCACCTGGGACGCCACCTCCACAACGACCTTAATTGATACAGGCCAGCACAAAATAATCATGGACCCCGGCTGTCA
>LCOA01000013.1 GCA_001002405.1 Candidatus Amesbacteria bacterium GW2011_GWA1_47_20 | reverse complement strand
TTTATCTTCCTAAAAACCGCTGAAAAAGTGATGAATGGGGAAATTGCTTGGCTCGAACCTAAGAAAGACCCGATATCAGGCTCTTATCTCGTATTTTCTGCAAAGGACTCCGATATGGAGCGGCTAGCGGGAATTGAACCCGCCTCTTCTCCTTGGCAAGGAGATATTCTACCGATGAACCATAGCCGCGGGTGCCGAGGTGAGGACTCGAACCTCAATTTGACGCTCTTCAGGCGCCCGCCGTGACCATCTTGGCTACCTCGGCCAGTGAGACTATTATATAATACACATGCGTGGGCCGGTGGTGAAATTGGTATACACGTACGCTTCAGGAGCGTATCCCGCAAGGGGTGAAGGTTCGAGTCCTTTCCGGCCCACAAGGACAATGAATCTAAGATGGACTAGGAAATTCGCTTATGCTGTTGGATTAATTACCACAGACGGCTCTTTATCTAAAGATGGCAGACATGTAGATTTTACATCCAAAGATCTCGTCCAGGTCAGAACTTTTAGAAAAATAGTCAAATCTCGGTGCAAGATTAGTATCAAAAAAGGCGGTTTGGGAAATACCTGCTTCAGGATGCAATTAGGGAACGTTAAACTTTACAAGTTATTACTATCAATTGGTCTACATTCCAACAAGTCGAAAACAATTAAAGAAATATTAGTTCCAGATAAATATTTCATAGATTTTTTAAGAGGCCATTTTGATGGAGACGGGTACAGTTACTCGTACTGGGACAAGGTTTATCCAGCATCCTTTAGGTTATATCTGGGATTCACTTCTGCAAGCAAAACTCATTTAGAATGGATACAAAGAAAATTAAGTAAAACTTTAGGATTGACTGGATCAATACGCATTTCATCCAGAGTCTACGTTCTTTCCTACGCAAAAAAGAACTCTGTGCTTTTAGCAAATAAAATTTACTACAGAAGCAACATTATTTGTTTAAAACGAAAGAAGTATAAGATTGAACGCGCTTTAGGTATAATTAACAGACAAGCCGGGATGGCGAAATTGGTAAACGCACAGTCTTGAGGAGGCTGCGCCGTAAGGCTTGGAGGTTCAAATCCTCTTCCCGGCACTATAATGCTAAATTCCATGGACGCTTAGCTCAGCTGGCTAGAGCATCGCTTTTACACAGCGGGGGTCGGGGGTTCGAATCCCTCAGCGTCCACCCGGAAAAAAGTTCCTGAAATATAGATTAAGAAACTCCACTAAAGTATAATATTGACTAGCCTGGGGCCAGTTAAAACACAGGTTCGAGGCTTTAGACTGAAGTCACTAAATAAATGCTAACTTCAAGGTTGTATTTGTTTTAGTACCAAAGTTTTAACTGGCCGGGGTGGTGGAATGGTAGACACACGGGCCTTAAGAGCCCGCAGTCCATTGGACTGTGCGAGTTCGACTCTCGCCCCCGGCACATGACAAACAAATCACGTAAAAGGACGATTGCTCTGATTATTTGGTGGTGCGAAGGAACCAAGGCTCGTAGAGACGAAAGGGTGAGGAAATCCCTAAATAAAGCAGTAGAAGTCACAAACACAGACCCAAAAATCATAAAGATATTCGCAGACTATTTAAGAGATGACTTGAAAGTTCCACCCAAAAAAATAAAGGGTCAACTTCAAATCCATAAAGGCGATAATAAAAAAGAGATCGAGAAGTATTGGTTGAACATAGCTAAAATTCCAAAAGAGCAACTAAACAAAACAATAGTGCGGCAAATTGGGAATAAACCAGGCAAAAACCTTGGAACATTTAAAATAAGAGTGTATGGGAGTGAGATTTTCGACAGACTTTCAAGTTTGTTGGAAAATGAGCTAAAATACGTATAGCGGGGATTGGCTCAGTTGGTAGAGCGCGTCGTTTGGGACGATGAGGTCGGCAGTTCGAATCTGCCATCCCCGACCAAAACTTGATTCTTCTGTCTCTTTCCCGCAAAATCAAATTAATGAACCGCATCTTGTGGCTCGTGTCTTTCGCCGTAGGGGCTCCCTGCACTCTCGTCGCAGCCATTTTATTGTTCTTCACTTTTTCTCCTTCTCCCTCTGCACCTTTACCCGCTCCCCGCGTACTTTCTGCCACTGCACCCGCTTTTCCCTCCATTAACTCGACCGTCATTGCCGCCGATGCTCGCACCATCGTTCTGCACCGCTATCTTACCCGCTACAAATCGCCTCTTATCCCTTTAGCCGGATACATTGTTGCCACTTCGGATGAATACCTTCTGGATTACCGTTTGCTCGTTGCTATTGCCCAGCAAGAATCCAATCTTTGCAAAAAAATCATTCCTAATTCTCATAATTGCTGGGGATACGGTATTTATGGCGATAAAGTCACCAAGTTTTCTTCTTACGAAGAGGGGATTAAAATAGTGGCTAAAGGTCTAAAGAAGAATTACATCGACAAAGGCCTCACTAGCCCAGAAGAAATCATGACCAAATACACTCCTCCAGCTTTGGAAAAAGGAGGTTCTTGGGCCAAAGGCATCAATCAATTCCTAGATGACATCGAATTACTATAACGATCCGGAATTTTCGTATCCCAAATATTGGCAAGGTCGGTCTTACGAACACGCAGCCGAGATTCTAGCCATCCGGCGCTTACTGGGCAAACGCCATGTTGCTTCGGCAGCAGACATTGGCGGAGGCTACGGCCGCCTGGCCCCCATATTTCTCAAGTTTACCGATCACCTAACTATTATCGAACCTTCGGTCAAGCAACGCCGATTAGCCAAAGGTGTCAACACTATATTCGGATCTGCCGAAGATACCGGATTGCCAGCTTCTAGTTTCGATCTGGTATCTATTATCCGCGTCCTGCATCATCTTCCTCACCCCCAACCTGCACTTCAGGAGATTCACCGCATCCTTAGGCCAGGTGGCCTATTGCTTCTGGAATTCGCCAATTCGTTTAATTTCAAAGCCAGAATCACCAGCCTCATTACCGGTCAACCCATTTCCACCTTGCCTCTCGAACGCCGCCGCGCCTCCAACATTCGTCGGGGTTCAATCCCCTTCGTCAACCATCACCCGCAGGCTATCCTGAAGGCATTATCTCAAACTGGCTTCGTCATTTTAAAAACTCTCTCTGTCTCAAACTTCCGATCACCGTTTCTCAAAAAGATATTGCCTTTACCTCTACTTCTAGTCCTAGAGTCTGTTGCCCAATCCCTACTTTCCAGACTGTATTTCGGGCCCAGTATTTTTGTTTTGGCAATTAGAAATTAGAAATTTGACATTCGTCAAATCCTATAGTACACTTATCCGCAGGTCCTACGGTTCGGCTTAACAGTCGTACGGTAGGATTCTTAAAAAAGCCTCGGCATCGGGCAGGAGCCGGGGCTTTTTTAATGGTAAAATAGAGACAGTTGGGCCGGTGGTGAAACTGGTATACACGCAGGTTTTAGGAACCTGTCCCGCAAGGGGTGGAGGTCCGAGTCCTCTCCGGCCCACATGCTACAATAAATTCATGCTGCCCACACTGTTTGCCCTCAACGCCGCCTACCGCCTCGCTTTCGACAATTGGGGACTAGCCAGGAACCAGTATTTACAATATAAAACCGAAGCCACTCGCCAAGCTGCCATTTCCGCTACCCGCCAATTGCTCCCCGCCAGAAACGTCCTGTGGAAAACATATCTTCAAGACCTTCGGGCCCAACTAGCCAGCGACACTAATATCGCTAACTACTCTCAAACCACGGCCTACTTAAATTTAGAAACAGAAATTAATTTCCTGGATAACCAAGATTCTGAATTCTCCGGTATTACTTCCCTGGCCCAAGCCAAGCAATTATCCAAAGCCTGGGAGTCCCGGCTTGGTAAATCGGAGCCTCTGTCAATTACTGCCCGCACCCAGATTCTTTCCCACCGCCTGGATCAATTCGCCTCCCGTCTCCAGCCCTTCATCGACTCTGCTTCTCCCTCATCCACTCTCGACCTGGTCAAACAAAAACTTGGGACTTCAACTCCCGACCTCAAAAAGCGCCATCAGCTGTTACTTGACGTGGCCAGTCTCATGCTCCAATTGCCATGAAAATCCTCATTCCCGTCATTGCCTTTGCCATTTTACTGATATTTTTTGTCACCCGTCTGCCCCGGCCCCGATCCGCCGCAGTTACGGTCACTCCATCTCCAACTTCTAGCCTCCAACCTCCAACCTCCACCTCCGCAGTTCCCACCGAACTCCAACAAGTGATCAACGACATCCGCGCTTTTCGTTTGGATGACCCTCAACTAGTAGCCCCTGCTTTCTCCCACTCGCTGGATATTCCAGAAGAATGAAACCGGTAATACTTGTCACCCAAGTATCCTGTCACTTCCGGTCTAATTAATTCCCCTCCCAATAATTGAGCCGGATATAGGGTAAACACTCCATATTTTTGATTTATTTTATCCACAGCATTTAGTAATTTTTGTCTTTGATCAAAAATTAAAAATTGGTAATTAAAAATTAAATTGGACACACTTACCCCTGCCTGACGTATTCCCGTTACCGGATTCTGCTCGTATGCTCTGGCCAACAAGTCGTAGATAATTTGTGGGTCGTCAGTTGACGAATGCAGTGTCTTTCTGGCCCAAAAATGATCCAAAAACAGGCAAAACGTTCTACCCGCCATATTCATCTCCCGCAGTTTCGCTGCCGCTTCCTCCACCAAATTCCTAACTAAATTGAGCACTGTGCGTTGAGCGTTGAGGGCTGAAAAAGCGGTATACGTTCTCGACACGCTTTTGGCTGGCTGCAAATCCTCGACACGGCTCACCGGCTGGTCTACCCGCAGCCATACCAAATCCGCTATTTCCCGCGGTAATTCCAACTGCCTAGCCTCCCCCAGCGTCCTTACTCCCATACTCTGGAGCGTGGTGGTTCTGGCCCGGCCAATTCCACACACTTCTTCTACCTTTATATTTTTAGTCTCCTCCAGATAATTTTCCGGCGAAAGCATGGTTAATCCGTCCGGTTTGTGCATTTCCGAAGCTAGTTTAGCCAAGATTTTCGTCCAGGCAATCCCAATCGAGCACCGCATCCATTCACCCAATTCCTCTTTTACTCTTTGCTTCATCGACAAGGCCATCTCCAGTGCCCCGCCGGAATACAATTTTTGCGTATCCGTCACATCGGCAAACATTTCGTCAATCGAGAACACTTCAAGAGTGGGGGAGTAGTCACTAATTATTCTTATCAGTCTCTGGGTCAGGGCAAAATATTTGCCCATGTCTGACGGCACCAGAATTATCTGTGGACACAATTTTTTGGCATCCCACACCGTACACCCGGTCTTTATTTTATATTTCTTGGCTTCGATCGAGGCCGCTATAATACATCCTCTACCTTCGGCTTTAATTATCCCCACGGGTTTACCCCGCAAGTAGGGATTCGCCTGCTGCTCAGCAGTAGCGAAATATGAGTTCATGTCTACGTGTAGGATGGTGCGCATTTGATTAGCCTCCAGGTCAAATCTTCTTTATCCATTACGAGTTCAGCTATCATGCCTCCACAATCCACACTAAAGCACAGATATTTTCTTCCTCCGTCTTTTCTTTCAAAGATTAGTGGTATCCTCTCGACTTGGTATTCCCGTCCGTTCCACCAAAAAGTTTCAGGTTTAACTTTCCCTTGGCTAAATCTCACCACAATTTCCACACTTTATTTATAACCGAATAAAAACCGAAAGTCAAGGAGCGAGGGTTTTTCGATCGCTTTTCGTCTAATAATTTATGGAGGCTATTCGCTATTGGAGAATGAAAGACCAGCTCTTAAATCCCGCGTACTGGATTTGCCAAAATCCGGGTTGTGGTGTAACATTCCGGTACATGAATCGCAATAGCTTAATTGTCGCCATTGTCGTTATCACAATAATTGTTGTAGGATTGATTGTTAGCAAAAATTACACCAGGACTTTGACTACCGGAAAAATTACCCAAGCCACACCCACTGCAGGTGAATCTGGCACACTCCAACAGCCCCTTACCACCCGTCCCCAAGTTTTGATTTCTACTTCCAAGGGCGATTTCACCATCGAGTTGCGCCCCGACGTGGCTCCCAAAACCGTCACCAATTTTTTGACTAAATGGTCAAATGGCTACTGTAATGACTTAATTTTCCACAGAGTGGAAGGCTGGGTCGTTCAAGGTTGTGATCCAGCGGGCAACGGCACTGGTGGTTTGTCCAATCTGCCCACAGAGACATCGGACGAGTCGTTTGTGGTGGGTAGTGTGGGCGTCGCCCGCAAGGCCATGCCCAAAGAAGTTTCCAACGATTCTCAATTTTTTGTCGTCAAGAAAGACAGCCAATTTCTAGACGGGGAATACACGTATTTTGGTAAGGTCATCTCCGGCATGAACGTGGTCAACTCCTTAAGCGTCGGTGACAAAGTCATCTCCACCACCATCCTCTCTAAGTAGACCTCTAAACGGCAACCTCGAACTCACTCTCACTATTCCCTGGAGCCGGGTTCACTCCGCCTACGAATCAGCTGTTGCCGAAACCGTAGCTGACACTGAATTACCGGGATTCAGAAAAAGCAAAGCCCCTAGGAGTTTAGTCGAACCCAAGCTGGATCGTAATCAAACCCTAAGTCACGCCTTAGGCCACCTTATCCCCAAAGAATATGAGGCCGCTGTCAAAAAGCACGCTCTCAAGCCTCTCTTACATCCTCAAATTAAGATCGTCTCTGGCAAAGAAGGTGAGGATTGGGTTTTCAGGGCCGTTACCTGCGAAGCTCCTAAAGTTACCCTCCCCAAGAAGCTTCTGCCTTTAGACAAGCTTATTGAGGCATGTAAGATCCTCATTCCAGACCTTTTAGTAGAGGAAGAAGCCAATCATCGCTTGGCTGGCTTGGTCGAAAATCTCACCCAGCTGGGCACCAGCGTCGACCAATATCTCTCAACAAAGAAATTAACCGCCGAGGAACTTAAAGCTCAAATGGCCAAACAGGCCAGGGAAGATCTGTCCGTAGAATTCATTCTATTAGAGGTCCAAAAGCTCAAAAAACTTCCCGACCGCGCCCAGACTCTTGAATATCTCAAGAGTTTGGTATAATACATTCTCAACATGGCCGCCAGCTCTAGTCAAAGGAGCGTGCGCCGCCCTGTCCGGGCGCCCGACAGCTTTCTCGAAGCCCTGCAAGAACTAGGCAAGGGGGTGGTTTCTGAGGCTAAAATTCAGGTTCAAAACGTCGTCACCCAAGACATCCCCCAATCTTTTGGTTTCTCCGGCGATCTCCACCCGGACCAACCCGTATCGGTAGAGTCTCTACACAAAACCGAAGTTAGATTCAACAATCGTCTCCAACAGGAACGCTTGCTATACTTGCGTTCAGAGACCGAAACCAAGCAGCAAATCACCGCTATCCTTCAGGAAATCCAGTCTCTAGCCAAGTCTACCGGGCAAATGGCTCACGAAGTCCAAATTGCCACCATGCAGGCCGTGGTCAACCCTGGGGTGTACCACCGCAATTTTTTCGAGCAACTGCGCAGCTTCATCAAAGCCATACGCGCCAAAGTTACCGAATCCCGTCATTGGCTGGCCACCCAATCCGCCCGCGCTTCCAAACGCAGTTACTACTGGGGCCAAGTTGGCCAATCCGGCAGCAAGTTCCTCTTGTCTTCCGAGCGCTATATGGTAACATCAACTGGATAAATGGAAATAAACATATCTCGAACCCATTCAATTATGTGGTCCCTTCCCAAGGGTCGTTATTTCTGTGGTTTGGGAGGAGGTATAGCTTAAACTAAAGTTTAATTAAACAAACAAATCCAACTCCCAAATTCAAAGCTTGGGAGTTTTTTATGACCATTTTTAGGTATTCCTTTATGCCCTGCATTCACACCCTTCGCGGGTGGACTTTGCATGTGGTCAAAACCAAACACCGTGCCTTTGTTTTTGCTCATATGCCAAAAGAGACTACCAAAGATTATTCCGCTATCCAGCCGTACCTCTCGGGGGGAGACTTTCTGCGCCAAGTTGTCATTGAAGCTAGCCATTCTCATCAAACGTATATCTATGTACTTACATGCGACAACTGTGAAAGACGGGCCAAATACATGTATTATGATAGAGATCACGCTGCTCAATATACCTTGTATCTCTGGTGCCCGGATCACGCAGATCCTTATTATCACACTCTCGACTCAACTGATGCCTAAAGATTTCCTCCATCTTTTATCCCGCTTCGTCTCGTTTCAAAGCGTTTCTACCAACGTGGCGTTCATGCCAGAAATTATCAAAACCGTTGACTGGCTAAAAGCGTTGTTCTCCCAAAACGGTTTTAAAGTGAAAACTTTTCCCGGACCGCACAGCAATCCTATCGTTTTTGCCGAGTTTGCCAACGGCGCACCCAAGACAGTCCTGATCTACGGACACTATGACGTTCAACCTGCCGATCCTACCAGCTGGCTATCAGACCCATTTACCCTGACTTCTCGAAACGGCAGGTTATGGGGCAGGGGAGTCCTGGACAACAAAGGCCAGATCCTTATTCATATCTTTACCATTCTGAAGCTTATTAAGGAGAACAAGCTCGCCTACAATATCAAATTTCTCGTTGAAGGTAACGAAGAAACCTCCAATCCCGACCTGCCAGGCATTATGCGCAAATATAAATCACGACTCAAATCTGATTATGTACTAGTTTCAGACGGAGAGATGGTAAATAATTTTCCGGTCCTTGAGGCCTCGCTACGGGGCGGCTTTAATCTCACTCTCAAATACACCACCGGTAAAAACAATCTTCACTCTGGAATCGCCGGAGGAGCTGTTCCCAACGCTGCCCTCGAGCTTTCTCGCTTCTTGTCCACCCTGCCCAAATTTACCGGGCTCTACCAAGACGTAGATCCCATTACTCCAGCTCAAATAGCCAATAATCGCCAACTACTTAAAATCTCTGCTGATCCACTTGAGGTTTTTGGTGTCAAAAAGCTACTCACCGAACCTGATCTCGACGTCTACACCCAAACTGGCCTACGTCCCACCTTACAAGTTACTGGGTTAAAATCCGGCTACATCGACACCGGTTATGCCAACATTGTTCCAGCTACCGCCGAGGCCCGCATCAACTTCCGCATGGTAGCCTCCCAGAAACCTGCAAACGTTCTTGATGCATTCAAAAAATATGTTGCAAGTCACACTCCCCCATATGTTAACTTCGACATCGTTTTCTCAGGTATGCATAATCCCGTAAAGCTCGACGTATCCCGGCCCATTTTTACCACTGCGTCCCGCCTTCTCACCAAAGTATATGGCCAGACTCCTCCTCTTAAATATGTGGGTGGGGCCATTCCCTTCATTTCCGACGTCAAAGATATTTTTGGAGTCGACACCCTGTCCATTCCTTTAGGTAATGAGGACTGCAACATGCACGGAGCCAACGAAAATTTTCGCCTAGACCTCGTTGAAAAAGGACTCGAATTTAGTCGCCTCTTCTTCTCTTCTGTTAAAATATAGCCACGGGCACTTAGCTCAGCGGTAGAGCGCTGCATTCACATTGCAGAAGTCGGGGGTTCAAATCCCTCAGTGCCCACCAGTTGACACTTCTAAAAAAATGTTATTATAAACACATGTCTGCCACACTTAACCAGGACGATATCAGGCTTCTCAAATCAGTTTTTGCTACTAAGCAAGATCTAGTAGCTATGGAAAAACGCCAGGATGCCAAATACGTCACTAAAAATGACCTAACTGGCTTGGAAGCCCGCATCGAAAAAAGATTTGATGACCTAGATTTTTCCCTCATCAAATATTCCAAGGATATCGAAGCCAGAATAGGGAAGGTCGAAGATGCGGTTGGTATTTCCGCCACAAATTGATATAAAATAGATATCGTGAACTACGACAATCTCCGCCACTCATGCGCCCACCTCCTAGCCAAGGCCGTGCTTGACCTTTGGCCAGGCTCACACAACGCCATCGGCCCCGCGATAGAGAACGGTTTCTATCAGGATTTCGATATGGGCGATGTCAAGATCTCCGAAGCAGATCTACCCAAAATCGAGAAGAAGATGAAAGATATTCTTAAGGGATGGACTCACTTTGAATACAAAGAGGTAAATTTGCAGGAGGCTCGAAAACTTTTTGCCCACAATCCTTACAAAATAGAATTGCTGGAAGAGTTTGCCGAAGGCGGAAAAAAACTTCTCACCAACAATCCCGGAGGATTTTTAGATTTGTGCAAAATGACGCATGTGGAAAACCCCAATAAAGAGATGCAACATTTCAAGCTTTTATCTACGGCGGGAGCTTATTGGCGGGGGAGTGAGAAAAATAAAATGTTAACCCGCATCTACGGAACTTGTTGGCCAACTCAAAAAGAACTGGATGACTATCTGACCATGCTCGAAGAATCCAAAAAGAGAGACCACCGCAAACTAGGCAAAGAGTTAGATTTATTTACTTTCTCAGACCTAGTTGGTCCCGGGCTACCGTTATTTACACCCAAGGGAACAATTATTCGTCGCGAGTTAGAGAACTTTGTCCAATCTCTACAGGAGCCATTCGGATACCAGCGCGTCATGATCCCTCATCTGGCCAAAACCGAACTCTACAAAAAATCAGGGCATTGGTCTAAATACAAAGAAAATATGTTCCAAGTCACTTCAGACGAGGGTGTTAAATTCGCAATGAAGCCAATGAATTGCCCTCATCACATAGAACTGTTTGCCAGAAAACAGCACAGCTACCGAGACATGCCACAACGGTATTCTGAAGTAACGTCAGTCTACCGTCAGGAAAAAACCGGGGAATTAATCGGATTAACACGCGTCTATATGCTAACTCAAGACGACGCTCATAACTTCTGTACAGAAGAACAAGCCGTCCAAGAATCGCTAAATGTCTATCACATCATCAAAGATTTTTACGCCGCTTTTAATTTCAGTGTCGGAATGAAAGTTCGTCTCTCGCTTCGCGATCCACAACACTCGGAAAAATATCTCGGCGACAACGCTACCTGGAAAAAATCTGAAGACATGATGCGCGAGGTTGCCAAAAAAGCAGGACTTAAAGTCTATGAAGGTATTGGTGAAGCCGCGTTTTACGCTCCCAAACTAGACTTCATGGCCTACGACTCTTTGGGCCGCGAATGGCAATTGGCCACAATTCAATTAGACCTGAATTTCGCTGACAGATTTGACTTGAAATATACAGACAAAGACGGCAAAGAAAAAAGGCCTGTTATTATCCATCGGGCGATTTTAGGCAGCGTAGAACGATTCATGTCAATTCTTATCGAACACTATGCCGGGGCTTTCCCCACCTGGCTGGCTCCAGTCCAAGCAGTCGTTCTTCCCATATCCGACAAATTTGCCCCATACGCCCTATCTGTCCTAGAATCGCTCAAAGAGGCCTGCATCCGGGCCGAATTAAACGACAAAAACGAACCCTTAAACGCCAGAGTCAGAGACGCTGAAATGCAAAAGATCCCATATATCCTCGTCGTAGGAGACAAAGAAGTTAGAGAAAAGAGCGTGGCAGTAAGAAAGCGGGGACAGAAAGAAAGCCAGACTCAAAAAGTAGAAGAGTTTATTTCCCAAGCGCTTGCTGATATAATAGCCAAAGTCTAGTGAGTACGACACATTACCGCATCAACGCCCAAATCCAAGCCAAAGAAGTGCGCCTGTTGCGGGAAGACGGAACCCAGGTTGGAGTTGTGCCGCTCGCAGAAGCACTTTCCCAAAGTCAGGCAACCGGTGTAGACGCGGTGGAAATCGCGCCGTTAGCCGTCCCTCCAGTAGTCAAGCTGATTGATTACAAAAAATTTCAGTATCAGCTCTCCAAAAAGGAGCGGGCCGCTAAATCTACCCAAAAAAAAGTCGATCTCAAAGAAATTCGCCTTACCCCATTTATGGCCGAAAACGATTTTTCGGTCAAGGTTAGTCGGGGCAAAAAATTTCTGATCGACGGTCACAAGTTGCGCATTGCAGTCAAATTCGTCGGCCGGCAATTAGGCCACCGGGAATTCGGCGACAAAATTATGCAACGTGCTTTTGCTTTGCTATCCGATATTTCAGCAGTAGACCAACAGCCGAAATGGTTCGGCCGGCAATATATAGCTACATTATCACCTGTCAAAAATGCCAAAGCTAAAAACTAAAAAGTCTATTTCCCGCCGCTTCCGGGTTACCGCCCGGGGCAAAGTACTGCACCGCAGTTCTTTTCGCGGTCATTTGCGTTCTCACAAAAGCGCTACCCAGCGCCGCCGGTACAAGAAAGTTAAATTACTTCCTAAAGCCCGCGCCCGCAAAATCAAGTTAATTTTAGGTAAATAATATGCGCGTTAAATCACCCCGCCGACAGCGTCATAACAAAGTTCTGAAATTAGCTAAAGGCTATCGGATGACTCGCCACCGGCTTTACAAAGTCGCCCGTGAAGCCACCATCCACGCTGGCCAATACGCCTTTGCTGGCCGTCACCTCCGCCGCCGCGACCTGCGGGCTACCTGGATTATCCGTCTCAACGCCGCTCTTCGCTCTCTAGGAGTTACATATTCCAAATTCATTCCCGCTCTCAAAAAAGCCAATATTGGTCTGGACCGCAAAATCCTGGCCGACTTGGCCATCCGTCAACCAGAAACTCTAAAAGAAATTGTCAAAAAAGCCGGCTTTACTCTGCCTAAGTAGGGGAGTAAGCCATCACATGGTCCAATCCCGCAAAGAGCGGGATTTTTTGTATATAATCAGCACATATGCGCCAAAAACTACAAAATCTCAAAAACGAGGCCCTGGCACAGATTATTCAAGCCACAGATCCTGCTGAGTTAAAAAACTTGCGCTATCATTACTTGGGAAAAAAAGGAGCTCTGGCTGAAATCGCCAAAGATCTTTCCCGTCTGGAACCGGAAGCCAAAAAAGACATCGGCCAACTCTTCAACGACACCAAGTCTGCCATATCCGAAGCCCTAGGTCGAAAATTAGAAATTAGAAATTCGAAATTAGAAATTGACACTAGTTTGCCAGGTCTCAAGCCTCCGCTAGGCCACCTCCATCCAGTAACCCATGCCATTGAGGAAATCAGCAGCATTTTTGAAAAGATCGGCTTTGTGAGAGTCCGATACCCCGAAGCCGATTGGGATTGGTATGCTTTTGAGGCTTTAAATATGCACAGGAATCATCCCGCCCGCGACGATATTGAAACTTTTTTCATCGATGCGCCTGAAGACAAAAAAATGGGCAAAATAGTTCTTACCCCCCAAACCTCAAACAGTCAAGTTAGAGAAATGGAACGCGTCAAAATCCCACCCATCCGCATGGTCAATATTGCCAAATGTTATCGCCGGCAATCAGACGTTTCCCATACCGTCATGTTTCACCAATTTGAAGGACTCGTTATCGACACAGACATAAATATTACTCACCTCAAGGGCACCATCGATCATTTTGTAAAACAATTCTTTGGACCAAAAAGGCAGTCGCGCCTCCGCCCGTATCATTTCCAATTTACTGAACCGTCCTTTGAAGTCGATGTGACCTGCGATATTTGTCTGGGTAAAGGCTGCAAACTCTGCAAAGACAAAATACACCGGTTTTGCCTTCGGTTGGGGGGTCGAACGCACTTACATGATGAAATCAGGTTTAAAAATTGACGACTTGCGTTTGTTATATGCCAACGATATCCGTTTCCTAAATCAATTCTAATCGAAGACATAAACTATGCAAATATTAATTCCTGATTTATGGTTGAGGGAGTATTTGGAAACAAATGCCACACCCAAGCAGATCCAACACGCCCTCTCTTTATGTGGGCCATCAGTTGAAAGACTTCACAAAAAAGGCGATGAATACATTTATGACATTGAAGTCACTACCAACCGGGTAGATATGATGTCTGTCGTGGGTATTGCTTTTGAATGCGTGGCAATTCTGCCCAGATTTGGCTATACTGCTAAGCTCAAAAAAGACCCGTATCTCGAAAAGGTCGATCTCTCAACCAGTAAGAAGGTTAATTACCTAAATGTGACTCTTGATAAAGCTATTTGCTACCGATTCTCTACAGCCTTAATTAGAGATGTAAAAGTTGGCAAGTCTCCTGACTGGCTGGTTAAAAGATTAGAGTTGGTTGGCATGCGTAGTCTAAACAACGTCGTAGATATCTCAAACTATCTCATGCACGAACTAGGCCAGCCGGTCCACACTTTTGACTACGACAAGATTGCCAACCACACCATGATCGTTCGCCAAAGCCGTAAAGGAGAAAAGCTCACCACCTTAGACGCCAAAACCCATACTCTTCCGGGCGGGGACATTGTCATTGAAGACGGCTCCGGTAAGCTTATCGATTTGTGCGGCATCATGGGAGGGTTAAATTCAGCCGTTGATGAGCATACCCAAAATGTTTTGCTCTTTGTCCAAACCTATGAGCCAACCCATATTCGTAAGACTTCCATGGCTTTGGCCCATCGCACCGCCGCAGCCGAATTGTTTGAAAAAAACCTTCCTACGGAAAATGTTTTACCCACACTGCACTCCGGCATTAAATTGTTTTCTCAAACTACAGGAGGACAAGCTGATAAATCAGTTTTAGATATCCTAAACGTCAGCGAAAAAGTAACAACCTTAAAACTTGCCTGTCCATTGACAGAATTTGTAAATAGCAGATTAGGAATCAACCTGACGTTTGCCGAAATAGCCAAAATTCTCAAGTCGCTGGAGTTTGTAGTTCAATCCGAGCAGGTTGTAGAAATTCCTTGGGTGAGAAAATTAGATATCGCTATCCCGGAAGATCTAGTTGAAGAAGTCGCCCGTATTTATGGATATCACAACCTGCCTACCCAACTTATGGCTGGAAACCTCCCCACTCCTTTAAGCGATACCACTTTTTACTGGGAGGCAAAAGTTAAGTCGGCTCTCTCTCACTGGGGTTTTACTGAAACATATACTTATTCCCTGGTTGATCAGGATTCTGGTCTAAAGCTGAAAAATCCATTATCCTCCGAGTGGACATATCTGCGCACCTCACTTGCCCCATCACATCTGAAAATCGTCTCCGAAAATTTAGGCAAAGTAGACGAGCTGCATTTGTTCGAAATTGCCAATGTCTATTTGCCCAAGAAAGGTAATTTACCTCACGAGGAACTACACCTCATCCTTACTTCCACCAATTTAGATGTTTCTCAACTCAAGGGGTATGTGGAAGCCCTAAGTTTGGAAATGGGGGTACACATCACTCCCGAAATTAAAGTGTATCCCACAGCCCTTATCTGTGAAATAAATTTAGAGCCTCTAATCGCCAAAGCTACCTCTATCAAAACGTACATTCCCATTTCCCAATACCCTCCCATCATCGAAGATATTAATGTTCCCTACACTGGCAACTACGCGGCCACCGTCGCCAAAATCAAAAAGGTTAGTCCTTTTGTGGCTAAAATCGAACTAGTAGACAAATACGAAAATAAACTCACTCTCCGTATCACATATCACTCCAAATCAAAGCAATTATCATCACAAAATATTGTTCCAATCAGGGAGAAGCTGTCGGCGTTGGCGTAGGCTCGGCCCACGGCTGATTCAC
>LCOA01000012.1 GCA_001002405.1 Candidatus Amesbacteria bacterium GW2011_GWA1_47_20 | reverse complement strand
GTTTACAACCCGAAGGCCGTCATCCTCCACGCGGCGTCGCTGCGTCAGACTTTCGTCCATTGCGCAATATTCCTAGTTGCTGCCGACCGTAGTCGTATGTTCCGTCATTGTGTTTACCCCGATTACTCGGGGGATCAGACTATATCTTCATCCCGATACCCATACCGGGCGTCAACATATAATGGAAGTTTGTATTCCAGATTATCTGGTACCTCCCATATGAGTCGTTACGGGGCTACTATCAAATTTAGAAGGGCTATTTAGCCTTCTAATTTCCATCGCTGCTTTCATTGCTCGCTTAAAAGAAATAGGGTTTTTAACCTTATCTTTTAAACTTAGAATTTCTGAAGCCAATTCTAATTGTCTTTTTTTAACGACCACAAAGGGACGTAAATTAAACAACAATCTAAAATTGAACTTCCTATCCTGAATAACATATTCAGAGACTTGTTTACCAGGTAAATCGTAATCAGAAATTGACCCTACTTTTAGTTTGCTTTTTATCCAAACTAAAACCCGTCTATCTCTAATATGTTGAGCAAAACTCACGATCACTCGAAAGTAATACCCAAACTTAGCGTAATCACGCTTTGCTATCGTTACCTTGATACATCCATCTCCGTCTAGAAATCCTGCAATATAAGCTAGCACTGTTGGGCTTACTCTGATAGAGCTTCCCACGGTATTATCCCAAACGTACATTAACTCCATGCTAAACCGAAGTTTATACGAAGTCAAGTACTGATGGATTTCACCGTTATTAGTTGAGTTTTTCCGTACCGTTACCAGTACGGGAGACCTACATTTCGATCTCAGTAACATTGTGGCTGACCGACCTCTCAGTCCAGCTACCCGTCATCGCCTTGGTAGGCTTTTACCCCACCAACTAGCTGATAGGACATAGGCTCATCTTTCAGCGGGCAGTTACGCCCTTTCATCTTGCGATCTTATGCGGTATTAATTGGCCTTTCGGCCAGCTATTCCCCACTAAAAGGTAGATTCCTATGTATTACTCACCCGTCTGCAACTTGTCCCTTGCGGGACCCGTTTTACTTGCATGCCTAAGGCACGCCGCCAGCGTTCATCCTGAGCCAGGATCAAACTCTCAAAAAAATTCCTACCACTTCTTAAAAGACAATAAATATGTCAATGAGCAAGTCTGCGTCATACAGCCTCCGTATTCTATATCAATTCCACCACCATGTAAAGCACGATGCCGGTGGACACCACCACATTCAAAGATTTGTTCACTCCCCACATGGGAATCTCTACTATCACATCCGCCATCTCGAGCACTTGTCGAGAGACTCCTTCTGTTTCATGACCAACTACCACCGCAACAGCAACCTCATCCCTTCCGTTCCCCTCTCCAAAATTTTGGAGAGGGGTTGGGGTGAGGTGGGAAAGAGGCATGGATCTTTCATCTTGTTCCACAGCAATTATTTTAATTTTAGGATTTAGGGTTTTGAGTTTAGAAATTGCAGTTGCAGCATCAGCTGCATACTGCCAAGGTACCCATTCTTCCGTTCCCACTGCCGCCTTGTGAATTCTGCTACTAGGCGGAGTTTCAGATCCTCCACACAAAATTATTTCACGAGCAGCAACCGCATCCGCCAATCTAAAAATCGAGCCAATGTTATATGTATCTAATACGTTATCCAATACTATATATATGGGCTTTCTCTCTATTCTTGCCAGTTCTTTCTCTGAAGGCTTGGTCACTCGCAGTTGTTTAGCGTTTAGTTTCACAAATTCGCCCAATCCGATTGTGTCTCAAACAATTTATCGTGAAATTCCCAAAACTTCCCTTGATCTTTTGCACACTCTGCCGCCTCCGCCGCTTTTTGCGCATACTGATGAATCGAGACTAATGGGAGATGTTTATATGCCACAAGTACATTACCCTCATACTCCTTCAATATCTGTTGCACTGTTGGGTATGCCCTTTCGCAATAAGGACACTGGAAATCAGAGTATTCCACTATTATCACTTTAGCCCCCGCTGTTCCCCTGGTAGAAGTATTTCCCACATTCACCTTTTTGGGCACAGGATCAAACGCCTTCCCCCGCGGATCCTCATAAGCCTCCTGCAAACTCTTAGAATAATCCTTATAGTTTGTTGATCCTTTTCCTGCCAACTCTTTATCAATAATCTCCTTAAATGATTCTAGTGGGAACGCTCCTCCTAAAAACTTTCCGTTTATAAAAAACGCTGGTGTTCCAGTCACGCCCAACGTGCCCCCTTCGTTTGTATCGGCATCCACAATCCCCTTCTTCTCACCCGAGTTTATGCAAGACACTAATTTACTTCCATCGATCTTTACCTGCTTAGCTAAATCCTTTATAGCTTCGTCAAAATTCTTATACTTACCTGGCTTTACCTGGTCTGCCTGATTTGCCTGTGGTGCTTGTTCTCCCAGTGTTTGCAACTTGCTCCACATTGCCCCCATCACAAAAGCCATCACAATCAACACTCCCACCAAAACCGGAAACATTTTCTCTTTCATGCTGTACCATTCTCCGACAACCACCTCTCTACGTCAAGGGCCGCTTCGCATCCATATCCCGCAGCCGTAATCGCCTGTCTATATCTATAATCGTGCACATCTCCGGCTACAAACACTCCTTCGACATTAGACATGGTGAGGTATTTCTGACCCTGGCGTTTAATATAGTCTTTCTCGTCCAAGTCAATTTTTCCTTCAAATATCTTGCTAGCCGGTTTATGCCCAATGGCCACAAACACTCCGTCGGCTTCCATCTCCGTTCCGTCCTTAAATTTCACTTTCTCTATTTTTTCTTTTCCTACAATCTCCGAAATTTCCGTATTCCATTTTATTTTTATCTTCGAATTATTCTTGACCCTTTCTTGCATGATTTGGCTGGCCCTAAATTCACTCCGTCTGTGCACAATAGTTACCTCATCTGCAAATTTAGTCAGCACCAGCGCCTCTTCCATCGCCGCATCCCCTCCCCCCACCACTATCACTCTCTTCCCTTTAAAAAATGGGGCATCGCATGGAGCGCACGACGACACGCCCCGCCCAATAAGTTCTTGTTCCCCCGGCACATTCAGCCACTGCGTCGCCGCCCCCGTGGCTATTATTATCGCTCTACTTCTATATGACCTATTTGTCGTATTCGTCCTATATGGCCTATCGCCCATTTCTATCCTCACCATGTCTTCATCCACTATTTCCACTCCGTGCTTTTCTGCCTGTTTACGCATACTTGTCATCAACTCCGGCCCTTGTATTCCCTCGGGGAACCCAGGAAAGTTTTCCACACCCTCCGTCAGCATCAACTGCCCGCCCCATTTCGAACCGGCCACCATCAAAGTTTTTAAATTAGCTCTACTGGTATAAATTCCCGCGGTAAGTCCAGCCGGCCCGCTGCCTATTATGATAACGTCATAAATTGTCATACAGTAGTCATACAATAGTCATTCATTGTTTATCATTGTAACAAAAATTATGGAGTTAGTTTAGTCCTTCCAGTTTAAGCTATTTAAACGCATTTGATGTTTCTCGGCGTATTTATCATAGCCGTTTTCGTTAAACCATTTTATCCAAGCCTTGGCTGAGTATTTAATGGCTTCCGGCAACCAATATTTTTCCTCTTTGCTTAATTGCCTAACGGATTCGTAACCGGAGGTAACTGCTTGCATTAGATCCGTGTCAACAATATTCTCATCGCTTGAAGTGCACACGGACATTAACGTGACCGCAAGATCAACTATGTATAAGTTTTCGCCAGCTTCTTCAAAGTCTAGAATCGCTACTACACTGTCTTTTTCGGCAGGATCTACCAATATATTTCCGTTATGTAAATCGCCGTGAATTATACCTTTAGGTAATGACTGAGCAAAAAGTTCCGAAACAATACCAGATACCTTAGGATTCATAAGTCCTTTGTTGTTCGGGTAGGACAGCTTAAGTACTGATTTATGAAATATCGCCAGTTTTTGTCCTATATCTTTAGCGAGTTTCCCCATTACTTTACGTGGAATTACACCATCAATCCTTTCAGAAACAACGGCACTCGTATCGTTATTGTTAAATATATACCTGCCATCTTTATTTTGAATGTACAGCGGTGTGTTTATACCTACTCGCCTTAGCTGTTTTTGAATTATAATGTCGTTCTCAATGTTTTTTGTGGTTTGGGCTACTAAAAATTTGACAACATATTCCCCTTGGTTGGTTTTGGCAATGTAGCTATGGTTAGCTATACCATCGCCAATTCGTGTTATTTCTCGAGGAATCTCAATTCCAAAAAAAGCCAATACATCAGAAACGCTTTGAGTTTCTAGATCTGTTTTCAAAAACATCGTTTTAACTGCCGTTCTGTTTACCTATTGAACTAATAAAGTTGTTTAATTTCACCGACAAGTTATTTAACTTCACGAACAAACTATTTTTCTCTTCATTTGTAATATACCCCATCCTGAATGATATTTCCAAGAAATGTTTAACCTCAAATAATGAACCTCGAGAGTGATAAAAGAAAACCAATTTGTCTTTAAAATAAAACCTCCCAAAACCCTCAGCTATATTCGCCCCAATTGAAGTAACTGCTCTTTTCAATTGATCTACTATTCCATAAGTTTCTTCTTTAGGAAATTTTTTAGTCAGTCTGTAAACCTCAATCGCAACTTCGACTGAGACTTGATAAATTTCCAAATCTTCGTATCTGTTTACCATCGTATGACCATTGTATGCCAATCGTATGCCTATTGTATGACCTTCTTAAGTAAGTCAAGATATCCTTGCTTACCTGCGAATCCAACTTGTCGAGCCAGCTCCGCTCCGTCTTTAAATAAAATCACCGTGGGAATGCTCATCACTCCAAACTTTTGCGCAATTTCCGGTTCTGCGTCCACATCCAGTTTAGCCACCACTACCTTTCCGGCATACTCATCAGCCAATCCGTCAATCACCGGCGCCGCCATCTTGCACGGCCCGCACCATTCCGCCCAAAAATCCACTAGGGAAATCCCCACCTTAATTTTGTCGTCAAAATCAGCCTTAGTTAGATGTACTGCAGCCATTCTTTTAATAGTAACACAATTATTATCCCCACCCCAAACACTGCCATCTGCCCCAATGTTTCACTTTTCTTCTCCGCATGCCCGTGATGCAGTTCGGGAATCAAATCAGAGCAAGCCAAATAAATAAACATCCCTCCAGAAAAAGACAGAAGTACAGGCAATACCCCCTCTATCCGTCCCCCCAAATAATACATAAGTACCGCCCCCAGAAGGGATGCCCCCGCCGACGCCAGATTAATCAAAATCACTTTTTTTCTAGCCCAGCCTTTGGTCAACAGCACTCCAAAATCTGCCATTTCATGCGGTATCTCATGCGCCGCCACCGCCAGCGCCGTCGCAATTCCCGTCGCTGGCGCCACCATAAACGTTCCCGCTATCACCACCCCGTCAATGAAATTGTGCACCGTATCCCCCACTGTAATCAGTATCGGCGTCCGCTTATGTCCCTCGTGTTCTTCGTCATGATGGTGATACCACAAAAATTTTTCCAGCAAAAAAAGAAATATAATCCCCCCTATTTGCCCTATTAGACTTATCTGACCTATTTGTCCTATCGCTTCAGGTAATAGGTCAAAAAAAGCTGTGGATAGCAATACTCCCGCCGCAAACGATATTAATAGTAATGATTGCTCATGGGTAAATGCTTTTTTACGAACCGCCAGCAGTATCCCCCCAATCAAACTCACCACACTTCCCACCGTCGTCCAAATTAATATTTGGCCTATTTGTCCCATATGACCTATCTGACCAATCCTACCACGGAAATCAGCTGTAACACCCCCCAGACTCCCCCGACCACCCAGACCTCCCCGACACTAAACTCCCTGGCAAACACCCAAAACCAACTTTTTTTGTTCCCGGCCAAAAACTCTGTAAACAACCGCACCCCCAACCCTACCACGACTCCTGCCGCCAACATGCTTCCCACACTATTCACTACCCACCATCCTAACACGGCCACAATTAACCCAGTCAGCACATTATGTATCGGCAGTCTCGTTCTCTCTCCCGCCGTTCTCCGTAGCAGTTCCCAAGCTGACTTCCAACTCCTAGCTCCTAACTCCTGACGCACCCGCTGGCAAGTTAATTCTTGGGGATTACACACCGCCACATAAAACAAATGGTCCGCCTCCGCCAGCGCGTACCCGATTATCCATCCTACCGCCAACCACCAGCTTCTCGTCCACCCCGCTATCCCTATCATTAGTACTATTTGTCCTATTAGCCCTATCTGACCCATATGTCCTATTGTACTATTTTAGCTGTTTCAGTTTCCACATAAACAAGGCCCCTCGGTTGTCTGCATTGCTATCAATCACAAACCTCTTGCATTGCTCCAAAATTGACCTATCTATGGTTTTAGCTAACTTAATATATAACGACTTGTGAGCCAAGTCTCCTAATTCCGCCGCCAGCCGGTATCCATAATCTTGAAACTCCCGGCTGACAAACTTATTCTTATCAACCGGGTTTTTGGTCTGGAATAATTGCTTTAACGATTGCATCAAGAGTGTTGTCCAAGATACCTTTTTCTTCAGCCGTAAATTTTTGCAGCACATAACTCTCCCCGTCAATGGGTGTAGTACGATTGTCTATTCCTATGCGCACGCGCCAAAAATCCTTTGTCCCCAATGCTCTTTCTACCGATTCTACTCCGTTGTGGTCTTTTGGTCCCCTGCCAAACTGAATCTTATATTCCCCCAACTTTAAATCTAGATCGTCGTGAGCAATATACAGCTCCCCTTCTGGTAGTCCCTGCAAAAGCCTCCCCGATTCATTCATAAAAACGTCTCTTGTCTTGACCAAAACCACATCCGGGGTCTTGTAAACCAACGCATCGTAATGCTTTCTCCACCCATAATCTGAGCTAGACGCTAGACGCTCCACAAGCGCCACTCCCATATTATGTCTCGTTCCCGCATATTCCACCCCCGGATTCCCAAGTCCCACAATAATTTTCATAATCACATTTTACACCAGCGGCACGAAAACGAAATTCCCATGCTTTTCAATTTTCAGCATCTCCCCTCTAACCGGAATCACCATTCTCCCCCCATCCGCCAACTGTTCCAGAAGCTTAGGCGGAATCTCCTGCGCGTCAGCCGCCACAATTATCCCATCGTACAGAGCATATTTATCCCACCCTTTCTTCCCGTCCCCAATTTTAATCCTCACGTTCTTAATTCCTAATTCATAAATCTTAATTCTCGCCCTCTTTGCCAATTCCGGTATCTTTTCTATTGAATAAACTTGCTTAAAAAGTCGAGCCAAGACAGCAGTCTGCCATCCACTCCCCGTTCCCACCTCCAATACTTTCTCGCCTTGGCCCAACAGCTCCAACATCCGGGCCACCGTATACGGCTGGCTCACTGTTTGCCCAAAACCAATCGGCAGCGGCCGGTCTTCACCCGCCGCCCACTTCCACTCATCCGCCACAAAAGCCGCCCGGTCCACCGCCTCCATGGCCGCCCGGACTAAACTTTCTTTATTATCTTGTCTGCCCATGCTCCCAGTACAGGAAGCTTGACTGTCTCTCCCTGGTAAGACTTAACCGCCAATACCAAAGAGATGACCAATACCGCCACGTTTACTAGCGGGATGGCCAAAGCCAAGATCAAAGTTGCTCCTAAAATCATATCCACTACTATCGTGGACAGCCCTAAGATGAGTGACTGCATCGCGTTCCATCGCACCGTAGAATTTTTCTCAATAATCAAAAGCACGATCGCTGCCACAAACCCTACCACTGGCACGTAGCACAAGGCCGAAGCCAGATTTGGAGACAAGTTTGTAGAAAATGTATTTTTTGCTGCCATTAGTATCACCTACTCTCCTGTTGTAATTTAAACATGTTTAAAAGCTCTTGAACAGTAGTAGCGTCTTGGGGCTTCTTTTCTCGAAACGTCACCAGCCTGGGAAACCTCAATGCATAACCACTAGTGTGCATCGGAGACTTGGTAATCTCATCAGCCAATATCTCCACCACAATCTTCGGCCCCACCCAGTGGTCACAGTTCATTTCCTTTTTGACATTGTAGTTTTCCGGTTTTGATTTGACATTTGACATTTGACATTTGAGTTTCATCTCTCTCCATTCTTGGTCCGTTAACCCCGTGCCAACTTTCGCAACTGTCACAAAACTATCTAGGTCAGATTCGTATACCCCAATCAAAAAATCTCCTATTCCAAAACTCGCCCGTTTTCCTTGGCCCACGTCATACCCCATCACCACCGCGTCAATAGTATCAGCCAAAGCCGATTTAGTGTAACTCTTTTTGTATTTTATCCAATTAAAATCTCTGGCTCCTGCTTGATACGGCCCATCCAGTTTCTTAGCAATTATCCCCTCCGTCCCATCCCCCACCGCCTCTTTAAAATACTTCTCTATCTCTATCTCTGTCTCTATCTCAATCCTCGGCATGAGTTTCACCACCTCCCCAGGTTTCACCAGTTCTTCCAACGCTTCCCGCCTCTCCTTATTTGTCCTATTAGTCATATTTGTCCTATTGAGAAGCAGCACGTCGAACAAGTAAATTTTCAGCGGCACTTTCATCGCCATGGCCGCAATATCGTATTTTCTTTTGCGTTGTACCGTTTCCTGAAAAGGCAAAAATCTTCCGTTACTTCCCACCGCAATCATCTCCCCCTCCACAATACAATTATTCTTGAGTTGTTTTGTTAATCCTTCGCAAATATCGGGGTACATATGGGTCACATCCTCCATCCCTCTGGAAAAGAGTGTCACAATCCCACCTTTCAGGTGGGCTTGAATGCGTAACCCATCTAATTTATATTCCACAGCGCATTTGCCATTCCGTTCCCAAATATCTTGTGGTGTCTTGGCCCTTTCTGCTCGAGCCATAAGTATCGGCGTCCCCACTTCCGGTCCATATGTCCTATGTGTCCTATTCGTCCTATATGTCTTAATCGTCTTCGCCACCTCTCCCAAATCCGCTCTCACGTTATATATTTTCTCTATCTCCTTTCTCTTACTCTTATCTCCCGCCAGCATCCAGCTCAAACTGTCCAGCACTGTCATATCCGAAAATCCCGTCCGCAATTTCCCCAAAATTATCTTCACCACATACTTAGCACTCACCGCATCTAACTCACTCAATAATTTCCTTATCAGTTCTTGTTTTCTCTCTTGGCTTCCTGTTCCGCTATCTCTAGCTATAGAGAGCAGTCTCTCGTGCACCTCCTCCACGGACAAACTTCCTTTCCCTGTGTTTAGTTCTTGGGCCACCAACCCCATATCTCCCTTTTGTTTAAATAGTTTTTCCGCCTCTGGTCCCAAAGCCTTAACCATCATCTTGTCCGCCACTCCCGTATCAGGTGAATTATACGCAGGTCCCAATCTTCCAGCAGACAGATATGCAATCAATCTGGCATCTTCGGGACTCGCTTCTCCAAAGAGTTTAGCCAAAATCACCGTCATCTCATTCCTGCTCGCCGTCCCCTCCAGCTTCTGCAAATACTTCGCCAGCTCACCAAACTTCATGCTTTTATCTTAGCATTTGATCACCCCACACTACACCCACAATTGACGGCGTATCGTCTCTACGTAATCCTGATGTCACTCTAATTACAGATTCATTAGTCTCCAAAATATGACCAGCGTTAGAAACATCCATACCTATACCCGCACGCGTCAATCCAATCATTATTCTCCCTTCGACTCTAGCCAAACGATCCCTCTGATAGCCACCAACAAATAAAACTGGAAAAATCAAATGATAACCCCTCCTTGTTTCGGCCACCAAAAATGGTGATCCGATTTCCAATCCTGCTTTTGCCAATAACGCATCATCAACTTTTGTATCGATGTCACTAAACACCAAAAATTTGTCGCTCGGATTTCTCAACACTAAGTTATTGGTCACTTCGGTATCCCAAAAAATCATCGTGCCGTGTGACCCATTATCATGCGGAACCCCAGTCGGTATGTCATTTTCTGAATACATCATTCCGTTCACACCAAACGCCACTGTCCCCAAGTTCCATCTCTTCTCAAGCTCCAATCTGTGATCCTCAACCCACCCATTGAAACCCCCAGTGCAAGAAAAACCGATAGGAACAATTACTCGCTGCACCTTTTTTATTGCAGCAACCGACCCTGCTGGATGATCATAATAATAGAACACTCCCCCGACCCCCCAAATATCATCCCTCCCAAAATCTGACCATAACCACTTAACCGCGTCTAGAGACGGCCTCCCAATTTTTGATTGCATCATTGCCTTAGCATAACTTTCTCCAAAATCAAATACTACACCATCCACTTTTGAACCATGAGGTATAAGAACATCCCAAACCCCCGTTCCCATCGAAACCAAAACGTCCGACCGGCTACCACGCAGATCCCTGTAAAATTGCTCACCCTCAACACTCATGCCCGGATTTTACTCCACTTAACAATTTTCAGCTACACCCCCCTTACCACGAACGATTGTTCCACCTCTTAGGTGGAACAGTGGAACAATGCATCATTATACGACCTATCCGTCCTATCCGACCTATTTGTCCTATGTCATATATCCTTTTAGCAAAAAATATCCAAATGCCACTATCACTAAGAAAAGCGTGCCCAGAATGATGCTTACCCACCCTGGCTCATAGTGACTCATTTTGTATACCCCCTCCCCCACCATGGTCAGACCAAAAAGGGTGGGCAGTGCCAGCATTACGTAAAACATTTGCGCATCAGCAGCCATTATTTTTTCAGCACGTATCTAGCAGATTTCGTGCTCCCCCGCTTGTCAATAACCTGTTTGTCCATCAGGTCCTTTAGGTCTCGCAAAATCGTGTCTTCCGAAACCATCGCCAGCACCCCCTTGGCTCATTTCTCCATTGCTGTGCAAATACTCCATTAGTTTCATTTGTCTTTCAGATAGGCTGACCTGCATTCCTCTCTGTTCTTTTATTTTGATATCCACCGACAGTTCTCTTACTTGTTCCTTAATTCGTGTTAGCTCCATCGCCAGCGCCTGGGTAAATACTTCCAGCCACGGCGTCAGATCTCGGTCTTCCAGCATCGGCGATTGGTTGGACACAGTCATCAGACTGCCAAAATACTCCTCCGCGTGTTTGTCAAAATATTCCTCTAGGGCAAAAAAGCGTTTGATATCATACCCCTCATTAAATAGCACTAAAGTAGCCAGCGCCCGAGCCGTTCGGCCATTCCCTTCTATAAACGGGTGCACCGCCGCCAGCACATAATGTGTCACCCCGGCCCGCAACACTGGGTGTTCTTTTTTCCCATATTCCCCATTCAACCAGCGCAGTAGTTCATCCACCAGAAAAGGCACTTCTGCCGCCTGGGGAGGTCTAAATCCAATCTCCCCCGTTACTGAATTCTTCAAGACCACCTGGCTGGACCGGTATTGTCCTGTTTGCTCCCGAGCTACCAGTTTTTCTACCACCAAACCATGCATTTGTAGTAACAAATCCTTAGTGTAGTTATTAACGTCTTTAAGTCCCTCTATAAAGTCCAAGACGCTTCGGTAGTTAATTACTTCCTGCACATCCCGCTCCCGAGCCACCACCTCACTCTCCCGTCCTTCCATCACCGCTTTGGCCTCGTTAAACGTCAGGTCGTTGCCTTCCAGCGCCGTTCCATAATGCGCCGCCTTTAGCCTGGCTTCTCCCCTAAACTTAGCTTCCCAAGCTGGCACCAAAGGGGCGTTTTCTATGACCTCCTTGGCCGCCTCCACCAGGCCAATATTCTTCAAAACCGAGGTCGTAATAGTATATTTGGGGACGTACATATACCCTTTACGGAGATTTTACGGAGAATATGCGGTAAATGCAACTCTTGACCTAGCCCACAGCAAGCATCACAATAACCCCGGTATGGAGCGCGGAAGAACCCTACTTGGAAACAGACCCGAGGGATGGCAAGAGAGTCACGGTTCAAATCCAAAGGGGGGCTTTTCATCTCAACATGAGATCCCCGCTGTATTTACACCAATCGAATCACGTCCAGCTCCCCAACCCCAGGAGGCAGCAAATCGTCAACAGTCGTCATAATCACTTGCCCAGGGTAATCCTTCACCATTTTTTGTACTTCATCCCTGTGTTTGTGATCCAACTCCGAAAGGATATCATCGAGCAACAACAATGGTTGTTGCGAATCCTGAGCGGAGTCGAAGAACAAATACTCTATCTCTTTTTCTTTTAGTCCTAAAACCGCCATTCTCTGCTCTCCCCTGCTCCCATATTTACTCACATCCCGCCCGTCTATATTGACGACAAAGTCGTCCCTGTGTGGTCCTACTAGTGTTGCCGCCGCCGCCACCTCTTCCACTTCATATTGTTTTAACCTCGCCTCACTAATTACACTTTTGTCATATTCGGCCAACCCCTCTAAATACTCTCCTCTCTTCAGGGTAATATATTCCCCGTTTTTAATCAGCAGCTTATCCCAAAAAAACAATTGGCTTCTTTGCGCCAGTCCTTCTCTAATCATTTCTAGTAATTTGTTTCTCTGTCGCAAGCCTTTCTCGTAAGAAATCAGACACCTCCTATATTCCCTGTCCATTTGGGAAATTACGAAGTCTAAATACCTCCTTCGCCCACCGGGGCTTCCCGTTACCAATTCCATATCCTGCGGGCAAAACAGCACCGCCCGCATTTTTCCCACAAAATCAATCTGTCTCCTCGGCACTCCGTTTATCAAAAATCTCTTTCTAGCATCAGCCATCGTTATTTCCATTTGTCCTATTTGTCCCATCTGTCGTATTTGTCCTATTACCCGAAAAAAGCCTTCTCCATACTTAAGCATTTCATCCTCGCGGTCAGCCCTAAAACTTTTTCCCGTCGCCAACATATACACGGCTTCCATCAAATTACTCTTCCCGCTCCCATTCTCCCCCACAATTACCGTTTTCTCCCCAAACGAGAAACTCCTCTTCTCATAACTTCTAAAGTTCTGTAAATGGATTTTTGTTAGACCTGACATTTGGGACAATAATACGTTCCCCTGCCCCCTAACTCAAATCGATGAATTATTCCATCTCCGCGGTGACACATCTCTCCTTCCCGATCATATACCCTGAAATGCTCCTGATAATGCCCACCCAGTCCGTGCAGATCTATGTATTTGGCGTCCACCGCCGTCGCTCCGCCATACTTAATCCCCTCCCTAAGCACCCTGACCACCCCGATGTACAGGTCGTGGTATTGCTTAGCCGTCAGAGTGTTTGCCAGCCGCCGCGGGTTCACTTTCGCCTCCCAACAGGCGTCGTTTGCGTAGATGTTCCCTACTCCGGAAATAATCTCTTGATCCATCAACACCAGTTTTATTGGTTTTTTCCGTTTACTGATTAAACTGATAAACTGATCAACTGACAACTCGAATGGCTCCGGTCCCAGTTTGTCCACAAACTTAGGGTTCAGCATTATCCACCCAAACATTCTTTGATCATTAAAATACAGTGTTCCACCTGAGAGGTGGAACACTGCTCTGGTATGCTTACTTGGCATCTTATTCACAAAATCCTCCGTGGGATGTCCTCCCACAATTCTCTTTCCCTGAGCCTCGTAAATTAGCTGGCCAGTCATCTTGAAATGAAACCCCAAATCCAGCCCCGGCCCAAAATTAATCAGCAGCACTTTCCCTTTCCGTTCAATCCCCACCACTTTCTTCCCCGCCAATTGAGGGAATTTGCTCTCCAAAAGCTTCTGGCCAATCAACACCTTCCTCAACTGCAATTTTACTGTTTCTATTTCAGGTAGCTCTGGCATAGTTTTTTCATTTTATCTTGAAAAACTTTTTTGGAAAACTTTTGGGCATGTCTTTTCAAATTTCGAGCATCAAATTTCAAATTTTCAAACCTTTTTATCGCCTCTCCCAACCCCTCTACAGAGTAGTCATCAAACAACACTCCGGTTTTGCCATCAATTACAGATTCCCTATATCCTCCCCCATTAAAAGCAATCACTGGAGTTCCGCACATCTGCGCCTCCACAGGAGTAATTCCAAAATCAACATCCCTCTCCAACACCAAAAATCCTTTGGCTTCGGTCATCAATTTTGCTTTCTCTTCTTCAGTTACTCTCCCCAAAGTTTCTACCTCCTTTATTTTTTTCCATCCCGCAAACTCTCCGGCAATCTTCAATTTAAACCCGTATTTCTTCGCCGCGACTATAGCCATCTCAATCCCCTTTCCCCCAACTAGCCTGCTTACTATCAAATAATAACCTTCTTTCTTGGCAGTCACTCTTGGCATCTCCACCGGTGGATATCACATTTTTTGAATTAGCTACAAACACCCCCACTTTTTGGGCTTGGGAAAAATCATACATGCGTAAGAAATGGCCTACAATAGTCGCATATATTCTCACTGGCCAGTATTTTTTCCAAGCAATTGAAGTTTCATATCCATACAACCATCGAGGTGGCGTATGGCAATAGCAAATTTCTTTTTTACCCAAACCCTTAGTTATGTACCAACTGGCTGATGTAATTACCAAATCATATTCAGATAAATTAAAGCTTTCCCAAATCCATGGGATAAAAAACCTCAGCGGGCTATACAGTTTATTGTAAAGCGGAATGTTTTGAAACCAAGAAGTGATAATTTTTTTGCCCCCAAACGCTTTTACTGCCGAAGAATTCGGCACGGCAAATGCGGTGTAAATCGGCGCTTCCGGCCACATTTCAGCCAGAGCTTCCAACACTCTTTCTGCCCCTCCGTACTCATTCAAATAATCGTGGACGAGAGCTACTCTCATCAGCTTTTCCCCCCATTCTTTTAATTAAACTTTTATACCCCAATTCCTGTAATACTTCGGTCAACTTTTGCGGGCTGGGGGCTGTGCACTGCGCGCTGTCATAACTCACTGGCGCGTCAGTCCTGATCGTCGCCAATCTTTTCGAAAGTTCTCCTCCTTCATACCCATCAATAAGTTTCTTCATCACCCCCTCTCCTGAATTAAGGAGAGGGGTCCGGGGTGAGATTTTTATAAATTCATATATTTTTTCAAATGTCCCATATTCTGCTAACAAGGCAGTTGCAGTTTTAGGTCCAATCCCAGCTACCCCGGGATAATTATCACTACTGTCCCCCACCAGCGCTTTGTAATCAATTATTTGTTTCGGGTGTACCCCCATTCTCTCCATTACCTTGTCTTCATCCACAATTACAGTATCAGACAATCCTTTAATGGGCATATATAGTTTAATTCTCTTATCCACTAATTGCATCAAATCCCGATCTCCAGTAATAATAATTACCTGAGCACTTTTATCTTTTATCTGAGCACTGATCGTTCCGATCACATCGTCGGCTTCAAATCCTGCCACCTGATATACCAGGATTCCCATCTTCTCCAACACAACCTTCAACTTCTCAATCTGTCCCCAAATATCTTCCGATACTTGCCTTTCTTTTTCCCGATTGGTCTGATACCCCACATACATCGTATGTCTAAAAGTAGGCGACGGATGATCAAACACTACAGCCAAATGCGTGGGTTTCAACTCTTCCAAGGCTTTGAGCATCATGCTCAAAAACCCATACACCCCCGCCGTTGCCTCACCGGATCTATTTCTCCAATCCGGCAGCGCATAATACGCCCGGTGCAAAACCGAATTTCCATCGAGGATGAGCACAAGATTTTTTTCCTGATTAGCACTTGATTTAACCATAAATTCTTCTCCTTACTTCCAAACTTGGTGCCCCAAAATTCAAAAGTAACCCTATTTTATAGCCAGTTACCTTCAAATAATAGCTCAGCTGCACCTCAGTCTTTTTTGGCAAAAACTCTAAAGCCTTAATTTCCACCACCACGCTTTCACCCACCACAAAATCCGGCCTATAAGTTCCCACCTTAATATCACCATATTTTACCGGTAAATCTACCTCCCGTTGAACTTTCAATCCTCTATCAAAAAACTCTTTCTCTAGAGCCTTTTGATAAACGGTTTCCTTGTGTATTGGTCCCAAGATCTTATGTACTTCCATTGCAGCCCCTATTATTTTGTAAGTCAAATCTTCAAACAACACCGGTGCCTTAACGGGTCTCATGTGCTAATCATGTCTCAAAATCACGTGCTAATCAATTCGCCATCATTTTAGCGAATTCGTCGCCATCCATGGTCTCTACTTTCATCAGCCTCTCTACCACTTTGTCCATTTTCTTTCTGTGCTTTTTCAGAATTATCTGGGCTTTCTTGTAGCCCTCGTCAATAATTTTTTTCACCTCTGCGTCAATTTTAGCCTGTACGTCAGGCGAAATTTGCGTCGGCTCCATATATCCCCGACCCCAATCAATCACATCCGGCTCCGAACCATAATTAATCGGCCCCAAATTACTCATGCCATATTCCATTACCATATCCCGAGCTACACTCGAGGCCTTATCGATATCATTGCTGGCTCCCGTCGTAAACTCATGGAAAACCAGCTCTTCCGCCGCCCGCCCGCCCAGCATCATGGCAATTTGAGACAGCAATCGGGACTTAGTTTCATGTACCCGGTCAGCTGCGGGTGGAACTAGAGTGTGACCCAGGCTCATCCCCCGGGATACAATGGAAATTCTATGCACGGGATCCAATCCTTTCTGCGCCCAATTCACCACCGCGTGACCCGCCTCATGATACGCCGTCATTTTCCGATCATCCTCACTCTGCAAGCGTTTTTTCTGCGGCCCCAGTTTTACTTTTGTGGCTGCCTCTTCGATGTTCTCCATCGTAATCTCTTTTAGGCTTTCTCTGGCCGCCCCAATCGCCGCTTCATTCAGCATATTTTCCAAATCCGCTCCAGAGAACCCCACCGTCCGCTTAGCCACCGCTTCCCACTTCACCGACTTTACAAATGGCTTATTCTTTGCATAAATAGCCAAAATCGCTTTCCGCCCTTCAATGTCCGGCATATCCACCATTACTCTCCGGTCAAACCGTCCCGGCCGCACCAATGCCGGGTCCAATAGTTCCGGGCGATTCGTGGCTGCCAGCACTACCACGTTTTCATTTGCCGTAAACCCGTCCATCTCCACCAGTATCTGATTTAACGTTTGCTCTCTCTCATCATGTCCCCCCATCAACCCGTGTCCTCTCTGCCGGCCAATGGCATCCACCTCATCGATGAAAATTATGGATGGAGCGTTTTTCTTGGCTGTGGCAAACAAATCCCTCACCCGGGCACTCCCCACCCCCACCAGCATTTCCATAAATTCAGATCCGGCCATACTGTAAAACGGCACCCCTGCCTCCCCCGCAATCGCCCGGGCCAAAAGTGTTTTTCCCACGCCCGATGGACCAATCAGTAAAGCCCCTTTGGGAGTTCTGGCCCCCAGGGCTTTATACTTCCCCGGGTTTTTCAAAAAGTCCACTACTTCTTCCAGCTCTTTTTTGGCCTCATCCACTCCGGCCACATCCGAAAATTTCACCGACTGTTTGCCTTTGTCAAACAATCTGGCCCGGCTCTGGCCAAAAGAAAATATGCTGTCTTGCTGACCTCTCGCCTGACGCATCATGTACAGCAGAACTAAGAGCACAAATCCCGTCCCAATCACCGACGGCAACACCGCCGTCATTACTTGTCCAAACGTCTGATCCTTAATTTCGTATTTCACTGTGTCCGGTTTAATTTGCGCCCGATCCAAAATCTCCGTAAAGCTGACGTTCCCTTCTTTTCTAGAAAACATGGGTTCGTCTTCTTTGTCTGTGTAAAACAGCGCCAACCGGTCGGCATATACCTCCACTTTCTCTATTTTCCCGGCTCTCATGTCTTCCAAGGCTTGTGACAGTTGCACCTCTTTTTGTACTTTGGATCCGGACATCCACAATCCGGCCAAGGAAAAAATCATCAATCCCACCACCGCCCACCACGCCAGTCTTTGTAAATCAAACTGCATCTGAATCATTACCCCCCGCACTGGCCTCTTTCCATTCGTCCTATTTGTCCCATTTGTCTTAGTTGTCTTATCAGGCTCCTTCTTCATAGCGCCTCATTCTACCTTACTCGAGCCCCTACTTCCACTTTCAAAAACTCACCCGGGGTAATTATTGTCACATTTTCAACCTTACCTTTCAGATCCAAAATATCCTTATCCCCAGTCACTAAATAAACCAGGGATTTTCTCGCCGCCCGCACCGCTAACCCTACCACATAATTATCATCCTTGTCCCTACACATCTCCACTTCTGCCGCCTGGATCTGCCTCCCGTACTTGACAACCCAAGAAATTAATTCGTCAACCGCATCCTTATCCCATTTATACTTCTTGGAAATCCTTTCGTACCCCAGCACTCTTACCATCTCCTCCAATTGCCCTTTTCCATACGCCAATCTCCAGTCCTCATTACCAATTTTATCTATTATTGCATCTTCTCTCCCCCTACCGGACAACACCGCCCGCACCAGGACGTTAGTGTCAACGATGACTCCTAACATACTTTAATGCCTCTTCCACATCTCTTTCCACTTCTTCTGCTGGAATATGCGCATTTCTCTTATGTATCCGCTCAAGCATGCGCATCACTTTTTCCGTGTCCGCTTTCTTTTTCTCCCTCACATAGCTCTTATAATCTTCATAGTCCATCAATACAGCTTCCGGCTCGCTATCCCGCATCACTATCACCGGCTCATCCAATTCGTCCAAAATCTTGCCAAAATTCCTCTGGGCATAGGTGGTGGTTATTGTCTGCATATCCATATGCAATCATACTACCATGCGTATTCCAGTATGTCAAGCCATCACCGCACTTTCGCCGCGCCCGCCAGAGCTTTAGCGAAGGTGGGCTCCCGCTTCCACTTCCATCAAACGACCCAAATACTCCTCCAGTTTCGCCCCCGCTCCATCATCAGCCTTTCCATTAAGACACTTTTTAAGATCGCCCCCTATCTCACGCAAACGAGATCCTAAAACCCCAAGCTCATCCTCCTCAATCATTCTTTTTATCTCATCTACCTTACCACCTTCCAAATTCCCCATAAGTTCCCTTAGTTGAGAGATTCCAGACACCAGCTCCTTCTTTACCACACCTCCCGTCGCAATTTTTGAGTCATAAGCCTCGCCCAGGGCTTCCGCAAGTGCCACTCCTTCAGAAATTTCGCCTCTCTTCAACCGCACCCCAATATTAGTCAAAACCCGATCATACTGGATTTTATCCATTTCCCTAAGGACAGAATCTAGCACGGACAGAAGCCTTCTAACAGATGATTGTTCGCGAACTTGTACCCCCTCTCCCACCCTTTTACTTACCCCTCGCTTTTCCTCTTTTGAAGCTCCTCTCACATAACTCGAAAGCCCACCAGGCCCAACCGAATATATATCTCGCAAAACCTCCTTCAATCCACTCCCAATCTTCACGACACTCTCCCTCTCCTTCCCATAATCACCCTTCACCAACAAGACACTACCAACCTTCTCGCCGTCGATCTTTTCCACAGCGCCCAGATCGCTATTATAGAACCCTCCTGCCAACAATTTGTTCTTTAATTTCTTTAACTGAAACCACGGAGCGTCTTGATTTATCTTAATAGAACCAGCTTGTCTCTCACCACCCTCTGGCTCGTCCCGACTCTGATCGTGCAAATGCAACAATCGCCCAACGTCATCCATTGAAAAAGCAGCTCCCCAGACAGCTCTTCTCCGCACCTCTCCCAGCGCCTCGTCGTATTGAGTTCTGAAACTCTTATTAACCTTAATGCCAGATTCTATAGACTTTAACTCCAAATCTCCTCCATCCCCGCCCATGCGCTTAAGTCTATATCTAAGACGATCCTAAGTCAATATCGGAGCAAACAAAAATATCTATCTAACTTTAGCCCCAATTTCCGCCTTCTTACCAGCCGGCACCAGAAAGATGGGTTTTCCGTCGGATCCTTCTGCCGCCAGAATCATGCCCTGACTTTCCTCTCCCATCATCCGCCGGGGTTGCAAATTCGTTACAAACACAAATTTTTTATTTAAGAAATATTTTGGTTTGTACCACTGTTTCACTCCTGTAAATATCGTCCTTAATTCTGAGCCTGCCGAAGGACCAAAATTAACGGTTAATTTAATCAACTTAGTACTCTTAATCACTTCGTTTGCTTCCGTCACCTCCCCCACTCTCATTTCCACCTTGGCAAAATCATCAATCGTCATCATACTAAAATCCCCATTTTTTCTTTTACTTCTCTTACGGTTTCGACGGCCACCTTTCTGGCTCTTTCAGCTCCTTTTTTAATTACTTCGTCTATATATTCATCAGTCAGCTTATTTCGTTTTTCCTGCATGGGTTTTAATTCTTCGTAAATAGCCAAGGACAATTCTTCTTTAAGTTCTGAATAGCGGATATCTCCTCTTTTTTGTCCAGCTGCATAATATTCCATTCTTTCGTGTTTAAACAGCTCCACCAATTTAAATAAATTACTCACTCTCTCGTCGGTTGGAGCTTTGGCTAGTTTGGCCCGAATTTCATCCAATCCGTCGGTTAGAAGAATATAACTTCCCTCCACCGACTTACTCATCTTTCCCTCTCCGGAAAGTGACGGTACATATTCCCCCTTGGTCGCAAATCTTTTGGGCTCTGGAAAATCTGTCCCGAAATCCGCGTTCATCCGTCGGGCTATCTCTCTAGCTGCTTCCAAATGCGGCTCCTGGTCAATTCCCACCGGCACCAGTCCCGCTTTATAAGCCAAAATGTCCGCCGCCATGAGTACCGGATAATTCACCAAGGCCATGGTTACATGGTCCGGAAGTTGTTTTACCTTTTCTTTGTAAGTAGGCAGGTGCGTCATTTTCGCCAGTGTCGTTACTGTCGAGAAATAATATGCCAACTCTACGTGTTCCGGCACTTGAGACTGTACAAAAAGCACGCTCTTTTCTGGATCCAGTCCCGCCGCTAAATAATCCTTAATGACACTTCTGGTTTCCTCGGCAAATTTCTCTTTGTCATATGGGGTCGTCAAGGCATGCAAATCCGCCACCATATAATAAGTTTCGTAAGCAGAATCTTCTTGCAGGGCCAGCATACCCTTCACCGCACCCAAATAATTCCCAATGTGCAGTCTCCCGCTGGATCTGATTCCTGATAATATTCTGGTTTTGCTCATGCCCCTATTTTAACCTATTTTCGTACTTCAGTTCGCCCCGGTCTTTGTAAACTTCCATTTTTACTAAACCCTCTTTTATAAGTTCCTCCTGCACCAATTTGCCTTTTTTACATCCCTTAGGATTTTCTGTCAGCCCCGGCCGGGACCGGTTAAAAGACAGCCGCATATAATCTGGAGGAGTAAATTTAGGGGTTTCTTCGCATCCCATCCATATCCAGGCTAATACCCGCCCATATTTATCGTCCTGGTATCTATCGTATTCCAGCCACACCCTCTTATCTTCCACTAGTCTTGCCAGTCCGTCTTTACTCCTCGCATCATTTGCGGGCGCGTTTATCCCGATCAGTCTTACTCTCACTCCACTTTGCAATTCAAAAGTATCTCCATCTGTAATTATTCTCACCACTCCACTTTCCGGAAATCTTACTTTCTTTTCGTCCAATTTATTCCACCCCGTCCAACCCAAAACTCCCGCCAAAATAAGTCCGGGAATGAGCACCTCCTTCACCCCAATTTTTCTCAGCCAATCTGCAGTCACTCTCTTTTTCTTCACTTCTTTAAGTGTAGCAAAAAATGTGTTATTTTGGGACTTAATGACAAAGGAATACCCAGAAAGTTTACAACGCTCCCTCTTCGCAATTCTCAGAAAAATACCTAAGCTCCTAACTCCCTCCAAAAGAGGAGCGAGGTTGCCAGTAGATTGCGTAGCTTTCAGCTATGCCTATCCAAGAATAGACACTAAGAATCGGATTCGTGCTTACTACCACGCCATCTGTTCACACCCTGACAGGGGGGAACAATTCGGTTGCCTGTTAACAAATACCGGACCGGACGGGCTGGAAACCCGAGTTCAAGGCAGCAGCTGTCCTTTCCAGGTTAAAAGCCACGAAAAAGGTGCAGTAGCCCTCCGCACCAGAATAAAAAAACGAGAAGAAGAAACAAATCCTCCTTTCTAGACTGGTTTAAATCAGCCTCAATTAAGTGATATAATGACAAGGTTCTTTAAAATAGACATGCGGGGTAGTGTAAAGCCGCACGGAAGGCTAGTAGTATGGGCCCTCTCCGAAGTAATTCGGAGTAGCAAATTTGGCTATATCGGTGGACACCCCCCCTTCGGGGTAATGATATAGTCCGACACTCAAAGTAATTTGAGATTACAGATCAAGCATAATCTTCCAGACCGGGTGCGATTCCCGGCCCCGCAACAAGGAGCGTAAGCGACGCAGTACTGAGCGAACGTAGTGAGTCGAAGTACAAAATCCATTAAAACCCGTCGCTAGACGGGTTTTTTATTGACAATATAAAATCGATATTAGATAATATAGTCAGTAAGTACACCATGGCAAAAAGCAGGCTCAAAATTGAAGCTAGGAAACTTAGGATTGAAGGTAAGAGTATTAAAGACATTGCCAGAGATCTAGAAGTTTCATCTAGTACTGCAAGCTTGTGGTGTAGAGACATAAAACTTTCTACAAAACAAATAGCTCAACTCGAAAAAAACTCAAAAGACCCTTTCTATGGCCGTCGTCTCTCCTACTCTCTCAAACAGCAGCTCACCAGAAAAGTAAAAGAGGAGCAAATTAAATCAGAAGCCAAAAATCTAATCGGAAACCTCTCCGATAGGGAAAAACTCATAGCTGGCACTGCTCTCTATTGGGCCGAAGGATTCAAAAAAGACAAAATGGCGGGTTTCGCCAATACCGATCCAGAAATGATTAAATTTGCTCTAGGCTGGCTCCAAAACCAATTAGACATTCCCACAAGCGAAATTAGACTCCGGGTCGGCATTAATGAAAGCCACCATCATCGGACTAAAGAAATTGAAAATTATTGGTCAAAACTTACCCAAATTCCCCTATCTCAATTTAACCGCCCTTTTTATCAAAAATCTACCTGGAAAAAGATATATGAACATCCAGAAAATTACTTCGGAACCCTAAGAATCAGAATTTCTAAGAGTACCGACTTATTAAAGAAAATAAAAGGATTGATAACAGGATTAACAACCACACCCACACCCACCAAGGAACTCCCACCCAGTCAAACATTTTGAATGTGTTACCAGAAAAATTCACTTGATTTTTTATAATATTCATCATATTGATGATATAGACCCACATTATTTGAAGGCAAACTAGGTTTTCAACCCCAATTTTTTTAAATAAAAAAGGCGCTCTCCCTTCAATCCACATCTTCATATACATATTGGATCTCCGGGTTAGCGCCTGGGTTGTTCCCTCAGCGTACTAACCACGTAATTATATCACATTTCATGCCTATCCCGAACGCGCATTGGCGTCTAGAAAATACTGCGCAAACACGTTGAACAGTCACGGCTCCAGTCCCGATGGCTATCGGGGCGCATAGGGATAGTTTTGCGCAGTATTTTTAGCCAATCGTGAGGGCGTGTTTCTCGGTTCACTCTTTGCACGACCAAAGAGTGAACAAATGGTAAAATATATGGGCATAAATTTATGGCTGGGTAGCTCAATGGCGGAGCAGGGCCTTCATAAGACCACGGTTGAGAGTCCGAATCTCTCCCCAGCCACTAATCACTTACATACACCTTCCACCACTTCCGCCAGTTAGGCTCGCCATTGAGATTTGAGATTTGAGATTTGAGATCTGCGTTGTCAGGCATGACAACGATCGTTTCTCCCTCCTTCCCGAGTCCCAACTTCTCTCTCGCCTCTTTTTCTATAAATTCCGGACTTTGCACCTCCGCCAACCTCTTTTGCAGCTCTTGATTTTCTAGCTCCTGACTCCTGACTTCTAACTCGGCTTGCTTTATTCTCTCCCCCGCTTTCCACAGCTTCCACACATTCCTCCCTAGCCTTACCGTAAACACCCCCAGCACTATCACTGCTCCCCAATACACCAGTTTATTTTTTACTTTCATATTGCTTCTTTCCATCATATCTTGTAGAATCCCTAAACGAAAGATAACCTGTAGTATGAATACCTTACCCACACCAGTTAGCTTCGACATCGCCCTAGAGAAGTTTGTAACCTATCTCAAAACCCAAAGGCGCTCTTCTGCTACTGTTATTGCATATAACAGCGATCTTATTCAGCTCAAAAAACACTTCGCAGAACGCCGCATTACCCAAGTCACCACTCTTGTCTCCCAACACCTCCAAGACTATCTTCTCTCGTTATCAAGCAATGGTTATACCGCCAAATCAGTCAGTCGCAAGATTAATTCCCTCAAAACATTTTTTAAATTCCTAAATCAAAATAATCTTACCCCCACCAACCCCGCCTCTGAATTAGCCCATCCTAAATATGAGTCTTCTGCCCCCCGCATTCTCACCCCCGCCGAATACTCTTCCCTACGCGACGCTGTCCGCCTAGATATTAGGATGTCAGCGGTAGTCGAACTCCTCTTACAAACCGGTATGCGCATCTCAGAACTTGCTAACCTGCATACTGAAGACATCAAAAAAACAGAGGTGTACATTCGCCCCCAGGAAAATAACGCCGGACGAACTGTCCCCCTCAACAAATATGTCTCCACCGCCGTTGCCAATTATCTAGCCATTCGTCCTTCTGTAACCGACCCCCATCTTTTCGTCACCAAAACTGGCCATCCTTTGTTAATCAGAAACATCAGAACCGCCATCGACAGGTTTTTTAGAGTGGCCGACGTCAAAGGAACCAAAGTCAATGATCTGCGCCATACTTTCATGGCCCACCAGCTCTCCGCCGGCTGCGATCCCCAATATCTATCCCAAATCGTCGGCCACAAACGCCTCACTTCCACCACCAAATACCTCGACTTCATTAAACCCTGTTCTGGACCTTTAACCACTCGCCTCGTTGAACTGTAATATAATCGGCCCATGACCGATATCCTCAAACTTCTTGATTCCCTAAACATTAAATACACCCGCCTCGACCACCCTCCGGTGTATACCTGCGCTGATGCCGACAAATATTGGATCAGCTCCAAAGCCGCCCACACCAAAAACCTGTTTTTAAAAACCCAAAAAACCTCTCATCACTACTTTCTGTACATTTTGGCGTGTTCCCAGCGGGCCGATCTAAAACAACTGGCTAAATCCTTGAATCTCTCGTCCCGGCTAACTTTCGCAAGCGACCAAGAGCTAAAAGCTATACTGGGCCTCACTCCCGGCTCCGTCTCCCCCTTCGGTTTAATCAATGACAAAAATCACCTCGTCACCGTTCTCGTCGACCAAAGGCTAACGACCAAAGACAAACTGCTATTCCACCCCAACACCAACACTGCCACCTTAGAAATCAGTCTGGATGACTTCCTCAAATTCCTCTCTCACACCAACCACCAATTACAAACTGTTTAGGGTTTAGGGTTTAGAATTTAGAATTTTCCGCTGTGGGCCCGGGAGGATTCGGACCTCCAACATACTGTGTATAAGACAGCCGCTCTACCATTGAGCTACAGGCCCAGTCCCTATATTTTACTACAGCTTCGCCCTCTCGTTAATCTCCGCCTCCACCAGCCGCACGTCCTTGCCGTATTTCAGCCTCGACAACTGCTTAATCGCCTCCGCCAATTTCGGATTATATAACGCCTGTTCCGCTTTAAGATCTTTAGTCACGTCCATACTGAAAGCCGGCACCGGTTCGTTATTCACAATCGTTTTGATATACACGTTATATTTCTCCACATTCAAAATGTCCGCTTCAGTGAAGGTCGGCGAAAATTCATGCTGCAAATACTGTGCGTCAGACACGCCGGTCCGGAAAGTCATCGTTGTTCCCACGTTGCCAAAAATAGCGTTCTTCACTTCCTCCTCCATCTGCCCGATAAACTGGTTGGCCACTATCAGATTCAATTTATATTTCCGCGCCTCGGACAAAATGGTAGCAAAATCCGGCGTGGCAAAATTCTGAAATTCATCCACATACAAATAAAACGGCCGCCGTTGCGCTTCCGGTGTATCGTACCTGGACATGGCCGCCATCAGAATTCTGGGTACCAGGATAAGTCCCAAGAAATTGGAGTTTTCCTCTCCCATCTTGCCTTTGGATAGATTCACAATCAAAATTTTTCCCTCGTCCATCACTTTTCTGAAATCAAACGCGCTCTGCGACTGGCCAACAATATTTCTGATCATCTTGTTTGTAATAAATCTTCCAAACTTGGACACGATATAATCCAAGACTTCGGACTTATGAAAATCCGAAGTCTGTGCAATCTGGTCCGTCCAATACCGGCGCACGATCGGATCTGTCACTTTGGGCAGCATCTCTTGCACAAATTCAGATCTCTGCAGCGCCTGCACTACTTCCACAAACGTCCCCCCAGGGATGGCGTCCAATACTGTCAGCATGGCATTTCTAATAGCGTGTTCAAATCTGGGGCCAATGATGCCTGTTTTATGCGGGTCATACAGTTTGTACATGAGGCCAATAATCGAGCTGGCCACCAAGTGCCGTTCTTGTTCCGTCCGAGCGTCAATCATATTCAGCCCCATCGGCCGCTCCGGGTCAGACGGATCAAAGAAAATTACATCCTCCGCCCGTTCGGGGGGAATATATCCCAAAATATCTGTCGCTAAATCGTGGGGATCAATAATTGCTATTCCTTTTCCCGCCCGGATGTCCTGCAAAATCATGGTTTTCATCAGCTGGGTTTTTCCTACTCCCGTCCTCCCGATAATATACATGTGTTTCTCCCGGTCTATATCGGAAATATATACCGGCCGGGTCACTCCCCGGTACACGCTTTTGCCTAAATACAATCCGTGATCCGGTATCCCCTGGGGTGCCGGTGCCCGTTTGGCATTCAGCCAAAAGATGTGTGGCGTCTCAATGGTTTTGTTGGGAAAATGGTAAATGCTGGCCAACTCTTCAGTGTTTAATATCGTTTTTCCTCCCCACCACAACATGGGTTGATATCGGTAAATAAAATCGGTCACAAACGTTCCTTTCATTCTCACTTTTTTGCCTTTGAAACCATTCAAATCTCCATTGAACTGCTCGAAGGAAGCCCGGATATTAGCCAGGTGGGCTTTGGCTGAAGTTTTATCGTTAGAACACACCACAATTCTCACTGTCGTTTCAAATCCAGATTTACTTACTTTATTATCCACCGCTTCCATTACTTTGGGATCTACTTTGTAGCTGGCCTTTTCGGGATCACTTTCCGCTTTCTTAGTTTTCCCAATCCATGCCCGCCCTTTCCCTTTCCACTTATTGTCTGCCGGGGCAATGAGTACCTGCACGTGTGCCCCTTCCCCATCCCCCATCTTAGCCAATGCCGACGATAACCCTGCCAGCGGATCCACCGTCAGATTTTTGTACACCTGAATCGGGTTATAGGCGGAGTTCCGCATTACTAGCCAAGCAAATTCCACATTCCCAGTTTCCGTAAATATATTCGGCTCCTCCACCACCTGGATATCTGCTCCGGGGTAACTTCCATGGATCTGTTTTTCCGTCAGATCTCTTAGTTTCTCCGGCACAATAATGTAAAACCGGATGTCTTCCTTTCGAGCCACCAATTCAAAGGAAATGTGCGGCTGCGTCTGCAAAAAAGAAAACCAACCAAAGGGTCCAAGTGACCCTTTTTTAATTGAATACAGGCTAGCATAAATTTGCTCCATGGCGTCAATCTTTATTTCGTTTTCTCTAGGTACCGCCACTTGCAGACACACCATCTCCAGGCTTTTTTCTTCCCGGTCTTTGTGCCTATACCACAAAATCAGCAAATAGCCGGAAATCACCACCGTCAAAAACAACACCGCCACCCCCAGCATCAGGGTCATCAGTTGATACACCAAAAGTGTCAAATCCGCCATGTTTTTATCTTACCATCTTCAGCTGTCGCAGACACCATTCCGCTAACCAGCGAATGGCTTCCCATACTTTATGATGCAAGCCTTTCTTAATCTGGTCGTCAGTCAGCGGTAAGGTCACTTTCGGCTTCTGCGGCGCCGCCGCTCCCACCAGCACTTGCTGAGTGTAATCGTCCACCACTGGTTTAGCCAGCTCCGCTTCTCTCTCTACTTTTTCAATATATCCTTCGCCTTCCTTTAGCTTTTCTTCTTCCACGTTCACCGGTATTTCCTCAACTACTTCTACTCTCCCGCCCTCCCGCTCTCCTGCTCTGAAGCTGGAAGCGAGCGCTTCCAGTTGTTCCTTAAACCTCCCTCCGGCGTTATACGCCTTCTGTGGATCCCGGGCAGCATCATCCATACATTAATCATATCAGAGCCGGTTGTTTTCGTCTCCTTTAACCGCCAGCGCATGAGCGCCAATTGTTCCACGTTCCACCTCTTAGGTGGAACGAGAATCAGCCTCTCCACGCTTTCTCTTCCGTCCTCATAAATTCGGCCGGCGTTACGATTTTTATTCCTTTATAGTTACCCAAAATCAACAGGTCTTCATCTCCGGTCACGATATACTCGCATTCTCCCTCAACTGCCCCCTCCAAGACTTTATTGTCTCCAACATCTCTCACCGCGCTTAAAACTTTCCTTGGCCTGACAATCTCAAAATCAACTTTCATTTGTTCCTCAAAATATTCCAAGTCTGCATCTCGAAAGGGAAATTTTTTATGAACCACCTCACTCAATTCAGCCATTAACGCTACCGTCGTCACCCCCACGAGTTTGCCGATCAAAACTATATCTAAAATCTTTTTTGGTGTGCCTCCAAAAACAATCGCCGAAACCAACACGTTCGTATCCAATACCACTCTAATTCTTTTTCCCGCCATGCCTATACTCTAGCACAATCCTATTTACATCCTCCTCGCTCTTAATTCCCATCTTTTTAGCTACCCTTTTTCCTGCCTTAAAAATCCTCCTCCACTTTTCAACCCTGTCCAAATACACCCTCACCGCCTCCCGAATAAGCTCACTCCGATTTCTATATTCATCCACGGCCACCAAGTCCATTCTGTAAATGTCTGCGTTTGCATATACATCAATTGTATATATCTTGTATATGTTTGTCAAGTCTTGACAACTCCAGCCGCAAAACGAATACTTACGCTTAATGAATCAGTTCTTGGTAATTATTAGAGGCGCCCCTGCCAGCGGCAAAACTACCATCGCTAAAAAGTTGAGAAACTTCGACAAAAAAATAGTCTGGTTAAAAGTGGACAATTTCAAAGATTTCTTCTCTGATAATTCAAGCCGGCAAGAACAAAAATACGTTGATCAAAGTGCCTTGGTGACTCTTGAATATTTACTAGATAACGGCTTCTCTGTCGTGATGGAAAAAATATTCTTTGACCCGGCAATAATTCCCCAGGCCCAAAACACCGCGAGAAAGAGAAATATTACATGCAAAGTATTTCAAATCAAGTGTTCCTTGCCCATATTACAAGAACGAGACAGATCTCGCCCCGGAATAAAAGAGGGCTGTAGAAAACCATTAGGAAACGAAGTTATCGAGAATATTTACAACCAACTAGAAACAACCTTTATATCAGACGCTGTTTCCCTAGATACCGAAAAATATTCCATTCAGCAGTGCCAAGAAATTATCCTCTCCACACTTCCTCTTTTACCCCGCGTGCCGCCGGCATAGCCTCTGGCGACGCACGGCCGTAACCTTGGCGAAGGAGGGTCCAATTCACCCACCTACCAAGCGTAAACAGCGCATCAGACAAGCGATTCAGGTATTTCAAAATGTTTTTCTCTTTTATCTCAGCAGAGACCACTTCCCGCTCCGCCCTCCGGCAAACTGCTCTAGCTATCTGCAAATTTCCCTTGGGGTATATGAAGTTAGATAGTTTAGGCAGGTCTTTTGTTAATTTATCAATTAGTTTTTCCAAGTGAGCCGTTTCCCCTGGTCTAATTCTTTTCTCAGATCCAGCTAGTTGAGATCCAATAGTTAACAAATTATTTTGTACTCTTTTAAGTTCGTCGTCGTGTAGCACGTGGTGTCTGCATACTCCAATCCAGCTATTCAACTCATCAATTGTTCCCAGAGCTTGGGCCAGTTGATCACTTTTAGCCATCCGTCCACGGAAAGTTCCGGTTGTGCCTCGGTCTCCAGTCTTAGTGTAAATTTTGCTCATCCTTTTGCCTTTCTCACCATCCCCACTTTCCTCATCTTTCTATCAGCCGCAATTAACTTGGCCTTGTCAATTTTTATATCTTTAATCCATGCACAATACTCCCGTATCGATTCTTCGATATTCCCCTTGGGCCTCCAGCCTAATTTTTTTATCTTCGATATATCCGAGACACTGTGCCTCGTATCCCCCACTCTATATTCGCCTGTTATCCGATAACCAGTTTTCGTCCCAATTCCCTTTTGTACGGCGTTAGCGAATTCTAACACACTTATCGCCATCCCTCCTCCCACATTAAACGTTTCATATTGGGCCCTGTTTTCCAGCATCATTACATTTGCCCTGGCTACATCCTTTACGCTTACGTAATCCCTTAATTGCCCCCCGTCTTCAAATATTACTGGCGCAATCCCTAACTTCATTCGGGTTACAAACAACCTCAACACACCAGAGTAACAATTTCTGTACGACTGCCTAGATCCTTGGACAATTGAATACCTCATTGCCACTGTCGGGATGTTGTACAGTTTTCCCAATCTCAAGCCAATTAATTCCTGCGTATATTTAGATATTGAATATTGATTTCTTGGGTCGTGGCCGTCCTCCGTCAAATCCAGTCGAGAAATCCCCCCTCCGCAAGTTGGGCATACCGGTTCCCATTTGCCCCGTTGCAAATCTTTCTCCTCTCGTCCCTGGGGAAAAACTGTCCCATGTTTTCTACATTCGTATTTCCCTTCTCCATACACAAATTGCGACGACGCCACCACCACTTTTTTGATGGGCAATTTCTTCTCCACAATCAGCTCAAATAAATTCGCTGTTCCCACTGCATTTGTCTCAAAAAATCTGCTGAAATTTGGAACCAGGTCTTGATATGCTGCCAGGTGGATCACAAAACTTACCCCCCCCAAAGCTTTCATCCAATCATTTTTACTTGCGACGTCGCCCTTAATTTTTGTAATTCGCCTGTCTAAATATTTTGGCCACCGCCCCGATCCATCATGCACGGGTTCACTCAAATTATCTAGAATCGCCACCCGATAGCCTTTTTCCAAAAGCACGTCACACGTATGCGACCCGATAAACCCCGCCCCTCCTGTTACCAAAACTCGGCTTTTCATTAACGGATATTAAAAATAACTTTACTCCCATCTCTAGCTAATCCCACCGGCATCTCCCTGCCTGCCGGCAGGCAGGCCGTAACTGCTTTTCTCACCGCTTCCCTTTTTCCCGTTGGCACAAACAGCGTCAGGAATCCTCCTCCCCCAGCCCCGGAAATCTTGCCCCCGATTGCCCCTGCTCTTTTAGCCGCATTGTACATCCGCTCAATTTCCGGGTCGCTAATCCGGCTGGCCAATTGCCGCTTCAATTTCCATCCTTCATCCATCAGTTTCCCCAAAGAGTAAATCTTGCCCGCCACCAATAGCTCCTTGGCCTCTCGGGCTTGTTTGGCCATTTTCATCAGCACTACATTTTTTGCTTTAATATTTTCTTTCTGTTCCTGCAAAATACTCCCCGCTGCCCGTGTCCGGCCGGTATAAAACACCATTAAACAGCTTTTCAGATCATCTAAGATTTCCTCCGACAGTTGCAAATCTTCCGCCACGATTTTCCCAGACTTTTTAAACTCCAAAAATCTTACTCCTCCGAAAGCCGCGATATACTGGTCCTGCACCCCAATGGGCTTCCCCAACTTCTCTATCTCTATCTCACAACTCTCTCTCGCCAATTTCTGGGCATCCACCGCCCGCCCGGTGTATTGATATAAAGCATTCAGAGTTCCCACTGTCACCGTACTGGACGACCCTAATCCGGATCCCGAGGACGGTACGTCAGATTGAAACGAAATTTCAATTCCGTCTTTAACTCCTACTTTTCTCATGGCCTCCCGCACCAGTTCGTGCTTTAACTCTCCTACTCTGTCTACTATTTCTTTAATCGAATAATTTACATAAATTTGCTTATCAAATCTTTCCTTGACGATTACATACACGTACTTATCAATCGCTGTTGTCACCACACACCCTCCATATTTCTTATAAAAATCCGGAAAATCCGTCCCCCCTCCCAAAAAACTAATCCGTAGCGGTGTCCTGGTAATAATCATCGGTCACTATTATAGCTCTTCCACTATTCAATGCGATTGGCTCAAAGCAATTGCCACCAACCCCTTTACTTTTCGCACACTGGCGTCTCCATCCCCATCCACTCCATCACCCACCACCCTCTGTGCTCGTTGTAGCAGTTGCAACACCTCAGCTTCATCTCCTCCCAGAAGAACGGCCGGAGTCCCCGCATTGGCCACGTCTCCGATTTTTTCTCCAATTACATTCATCGCCAGTCCCAAAGCAGCCGCCACTACACCACTAGGTGTACTTCCTTCCCCTCTCAGCGATCCGTTTCCCCTCTCTACTCCTGCGTACACAACATCACGTACAAGATCCCAGTTCATCACCCTCCTTCACCAGAACTCTGCCCTTTCTCTACCTAACTCCCTCACTATTTCAGCTATACTAGGATCCTCCTCTGCCATCTGCCTTAACTCCACTCCAGCGTAAGCTAACGACTCCCGCACTCTCGCCCCACTCACTCCAGACAATCTCGCCGCCTCTGTTGAATCATACCCCATCGCAGAAATAATAAAATCCATTTTTCTCGCTTGCGGTAGCCTTTCGGCCAATCTCGTCATCAACCATTCTACGGCCACTTTTCCCTCTGCCACCTCAGCCGTCGGATTAAACATTTTTTCCCTCCCCAAAAAATCCGCAGCTTAAACACCTATTCACCAAAAAGGTTCTCCCGTCCTCAAGTTTTACCGGTGACAAATAGTACGGACTAATTTGTTGCCCACATTTTAAACAAGGCGTGGGTTGTTTAATCCTTTCGCCATCATTTATTGATATTTGTAAATAAGGCATTTTTTCAAGAAATTTTTTCAAATAACTTTTCGAATTCGGTCAGATCTGTCAGCTCCAGATATACGCTGGCAAATCTCATCCAGGCCACTTTGTCGATATTTTTCAGCCTCTTCAAAACTATCCGACCGATGGTTTTCGAAGGAATTTCAGACACTTCTTTGCGCCTGACCTCCCTTTCCACTTCATCGGCCAATTGATTAATCAGGTCAATCGACACTGGTCTTTTGTCAAAGGATTTGATCGTCCCCCGGACAATCTTTTCCCTGTCAAATGGTTGGCGGCTGCCATCCCGTTTGATCACAAAAATTGTCGGTCCCTCAATTCTTTCGAATGTCGTGAAGCGCTTTTGACACTTCTCACACTCGCGCCGCCTTCTTAAGCTTTGTCCGTCTTCTGCTACTCTTGATTCCAACACGGATGTCTCCGAGTTAGCGCAAAATGGACATCGCATATTTAGTGGCGACCTCTAGACTAAGACACTAGATCTAGTGCGTCAACTATCAACTTCTACATCAGAGGGGATCATTTGAACGTCAAAGTCTCGTTTATCTTCAAGGCTGGGTTGAATTCAGGTTTGCTTTCCAAAATCTCCTTGTGTTTGGCTATCGCTTTCTCCAAAGTCATCTCTATGCTCTTCACATCCCGCCCCAGCTTAGATAACTTTCTTACTCGAATCACGGCTCTTTCTAGATACTTCTCGGCCTTTGTTGCTGTAGAAACGGCCAAATCCATCTTTCCTCCTTCAGCCAATGCCAGTGCGGCCCCTACCCTCTTGTCTGCGTACAACAGCTCCTTTTCAGCTCTCCTCACCTCATCAAAAATCAGCAACAGCATCACCCGGTCTCTCATCGCCTTCAACTTATATAGTGGGCTATCGGGCAGCACCCCCGGATATGGCAAGTAATACTCCACTTTCACCGTCACCGGCTCCACGGCTCTTGCAGAATATACCGACACAAACAAAACCACTAATCCAAACAGCATCGCCACCGAACAGCCAATCAGGGCGTTTCGCAAATTACCCCAGGCCGACTCGATAAAAGAGCCCTTATCGGACAAGTTTTGTCCACTGGCTTTCATACCCGTACCCTCCAGTATATCTCGCCCTGTCAAGTATTTCAACCAACCCTATCGCACTGTATCAGGGACTTTTCCATCACATCCGCAATTTCCCCGATTAATTCTTTCGCTTGTTCCAAAGAAATAAACTCGTGGTGGTCGGGGAAGAAGTGAAAAGTCCGGTTTCTGGCCTTCTTCCACACCTCCCACATCTCCATGGCCGTTTCCTCCCCCTTACACGCTAGCGTTAACCTGTCATACACCCAATCCCACTGATACCTTTTAGGTAAATTAGGATTCAGAGCTTTCCCCACTCTAAACCGGTCTCCACCATATTGTTTTTTATTAATCAGTCCCAAGTCATAAAACAACTTCTTCAAAAATCCTTCGTACGCCTTCGCCATCGGAAACACCACAAAGCTATAATCATGCAACCCCTCCTGTAACTTTTCCTCCCTCTCCAACAAAATAAAGCTTTCTCCCGCCAGATCCCGCATGGGATCGGTCAAATATTTCCACCAATTTGCATTTTCAAAATCCATCAAGCCAATCTTACCGCTTTCGGATAAAACTCGTCAAAGGAGAAAAATGTTCCACCTCTTAGGTGGAACATAGGTGGAACACACCAACCACCCAAACAACTCCGTTGGTACCAGAGGCTGCCACCATCATGGTCACCCACTCGCCCTTTATCCGGCCCTCCTGCAACATAAACCTCATCCGCCATCCATACCCCCATTAAACTCTCCCTCTCTCTAAAAATCAAGGGGGCTAATCCCGCCAGGGCATGAGCGTCAAAAAAGTGCACAGCAAGCACGTTGGTTAGTCACGGCTCCAATCCCGATGGCTATCGGGGTGCATTGGGATTCCTTGCTGTGCATTTTTAGCTCATCTGGCGGGCGTGCTTTTCGGTTCACTTTTAGCACGAGCAAAAGTGAACAAAACTATACAAAACTTATCCCCACAGATGAAATAGGCCCCCGACGGACAGAAGTATTCCCAATCCCAGCCAGCCTAGGACGAAGATCACTACTGCATTTAATATCCAATCCAGCATTTTTTCCTCCTTGGGATCTAATTCTCCTCCTATCAGATCGTCCTTTTTCTTCACTGCCATACGGATAATATAATCCCCCCTACGTTATAATTCAAGAGTGAAAGAAAAAATCAAAAAAAACTGGAAATTATTACTCCTGCTCTCTAGCTCTTCTACTCTCCTGCTCTATTTTTTATGGGACTTACCTAACCCCCTCCGACTTACCACCCACCCCGCTCCTGCTTCCACTAAGCTCTTGGACCGCAACGGCAAACTGCTATACGAAGTTTTTGTCGGAGAGCGGCGCACTCCGATTGAACTTAAGTCCCTGCCCAAGTATGTCTGGCAAGCGACGTTGGCCGCCGAAGACCGGGATTTTTACTCTCACTCCGGCTTCTCTATACGAGGCATCGCCCGGGCCTTTATTAGTACTTTCTTCAAGCAAAAACTCCAGGGCGGCTCGACCATTACCCAGCAACTGGTCAAAAACGCCCTTCTAGAACCCGACCGCACTGTCAGACGCAAAATTCGTGAGTTCATTCTCTCCGCCGCCGTCGAAACGTTCTACAAAAAAGATCAAATCCTGGAGTTTTACTTAAACCAAGTCCCGTATGGTGGCACGGCTTACGGCATCGAGTCCGCTTCCCGCACCTACTTTGGCAAGCCCGCTGCCGACCTATCCCTGGCAGAATCCGCCCTCCTGGCCGGTCTGCCCCAAGCCCCCAGTTTCTATTCTCCCCTCTCCCGCCCGGAATTAGCCAAATCCCGCCAGGAATACGTTTTAAAGCAAATGCTCGATGCCAAATTCATCAATCAAGACCAGTGGCTAAAAGCTAAAGACCAACAGCTGAACTACGCTCCTCCGCCTAGTATCCAGGCTCCCCATTTTTCCCTGTGGGTCAAAGACCTGCTCATCCAAAAATACGGCCTTGAAAAAGTGGAGCAAAACGGCCTGATTGTCACTACCACTCTGGATCTAGATCTGCAAAATTTTACCCAGGCAGCCGTAGCTACCGAAGTTGGCCGCTTAAAGTCCGCTCGCGTGGGCAACGGGGCAGTCTTAGTCACTCAGCCCAAAACCGGCCAGATTTTAGCCATGGTCGGCTCCAAAGACTATTTCGATTCTAATTCAGACGGCAACGTCAACGTTACCCAAAGCTTGCGCCAGCCGGGATCGGCCATCAAGCCCATCAATTATGCTCTGGCCCTAGAGCACCGCTTAATTACCGCCAGTTCGGTTCTAGCCGACAAACCTACGTGCTTTTTAATCCCCGATCAGCCGCCTTACTGTCCCAACAACTACGACAATCAGTGGCACGGCCCCACTCAAGTCCGTTTTGCCCTAGCCAATTCTTTCAACATCCCCGCCGTCAAAGTTCTCACTCTCAATGGACTGGAAAATTTCGTGGCCTCGGCCTCCGCTTTTGGCATCACTACCTTTAAAGATGCCAAAAATTACGGCCCATCCTTAACTTTGGGCGGCGGCGAGGTCACCATGCAAGACCTGGCTACTGCCTTCGGCGTCCTGGCCAACGCCGGCCAGCGCGTTAATCTCAACCCTATTCTCAAAGTCACCGACCGCACGGGCCAGGTTTTAGAAGAAACTCCCAAACTGCCCTCCAACACCCGGGTCATTTCCACCGGCACCGCATATATTATTTCCCATCTCCTACTGGATAACGGCGCCCGCTCTGCCATGTTTGGCTCCAGTTCATATTTAGTCGTCAGAAATCACCCCGAAGTCTCGGTCAAGACCGGTACCACCAACGACCGCCGCGACAACTGGACTATTGGCTACAACCCCGATGTGCTCGTCGCCGTATGGGTAGGCAACAACGACAACTCCCCCATGTCTGCCGTCGCTTCGGGTGTCACCGGCGCCTCCCCCATCTGGAACAAAGTTATTTCATATGCGCTTAAGGATTCTTCCCAGCATTGGCCCGTCCAACCTCCAGACGTAATTGGCGCTCTAGTTTGCTCACTATCAGGCCTCAAGGCTCCGGATTCACCCCCAGCGGACTGCGGCCCCCGTTACGAATATTTCTTACGGGGTACTGTCCCCGCGGTTCAGACCGACTCTCTCCGCCGGGACATTCCCATTTTCCGCCCCACCGGAAGCCCCGCCAGTCCCAAACAAATTGTAGAAAACCCCGGAGACATCGAATACCAAAATCACGCCGTAATCTTTGATACCCTGGGGGGCCAGCTCTGCCTGGACTGCTCCGGAGGTTATGGAGAAGCCGACCTTGTCCACCTCGACCGCCACGGTCAAGCTATCAAAAACTAAATGCTATCTTGACATTCATTTAGATTTCTGATAAAAGTAAATGTACCATGACATATTCTTTACCTATCTCTTCTCAAAATCAGGTCACTCTTAATCGGGCTATTAGAAAGCATCTTGGCATTTCATCCCAATCCACAGTCACTGCTATCCCTACGAATCTTGGCTCCCGAAAAGTGGTCATTCTCGAACCCCCCACCCAAAGTTGGGTAGACCGAGTCGCTGGTATTGGAAAAGGCATGTATGGCAATGTCGATGAATACATCAAAAACGAACGGAAATCTTGGGATAGATAAATCGATCTTAAACAAAACTGTCGCTTTAGACTCGATGGTTTTCATCTACCTCATAGAAAAAACCGAACCGTACTTCACCACCTGTAGACACCTTCTTTCTCTGGCTGAATCTGGTCAAATAATAGCTCTCTCTTCCATTATTTCCGTACTTGAAACTCTCTCTCCTTCAAAATACATCCCTGCAGAGTACACTCAAACAGAGATTGTCAATTTCTTCAAAAGCACCCCCGGCGTCTCAATTTGCCCAGTCGACTGGCCAATCTGCCTCGAGGCTGCCCGCCTCCGCCGAGAAAACAAGTTTCTCAAAACCCCAGACTCTATTCAGTTAGCCACCGCCATCGCCAATCACGCAGACTTTTTCATCACCCACGATACTAGACTCCAAAAACTTCGCCTCCCCAACTTGAAAATCATCAGCCTCGACCGCCACGGCCGAGCCGTAAAGTAGTATAATTCGCCCACTCCTGCTCCTCGACTATGCGCAAATTTCTCATTTCTCTCGGCCATCCCCTATATATTCTCCTTCGGTTCTTATTTTCTCTCTCTCCTAAGAGACCCCGTCGAAAAGAAGTTGTCATTTACAAAGCTCCTACCCCCTATCTCAAAAACTTTCTCAAGTTTATATATCCCCTCACCCAACTTCGTTTTCCCAAATTCAAATTTCAAATTTCAAATTTCAAATTGGTGGCGCTGGTATTATTGGTATTTATTGGTATTTATTGGTATGTATTCCGTGGTCTTCCCGCTCCCTCCGCTCTCACCACCCAGCCTGTTCCCCTAACCACTCACATCCGCGACCGCCACGGCGTAGAACTGTACAAAATCTACGCTTCCCAAAACCGCACCCTGGTCAAACTGCCGGATATCCCGCTGCAGCTGCGTCAAGCCACCATCGCCATCGAGGACGCCGAGTTTTATCGCCACTCCGGATTTTCCTTGCGTGGCATTTTTCGCGCTCTCATCAGCAACTCCTCACTACTCACCACCCACAACACATCCACGATACAAGGCGGTTCCACCATTACCCAGCAACTGGTCAAAACGGCCCTTCTTTCCCCCGAACGCACCCTTCGCCGGAAAATCCGCGAGCTGGTTTTAGCCATTTTAGTCGAACTCAAATACCCCAAAGATCAAATTTTGGAAATGTACTTAAATCGGGTCAGTTTCGGCGGCGCCGCTTACGGAGTAGAAGAAGCCGCCCAAACCTACTTTGGCAAGCCCGTATCCCAGCTTACTCTGGCCGAATCTACACTTCTCGCTGGTCTGCCTGCCTCTCCCACCACCTACTCTCCCTACGGCGCCCATCCCGAACTGGCCAAATCCCGCCAAAAAGAAGTTCTCCGCCGTATGGTCTCCGAAGGTTTCATTACCTTCAACCAGGCCAATGCCGCCTCCGCGGAAGAGTTGAAATTTTCGCCCCAAACCATCGATATCAAGGCCCCGCATTTTGTCATGTACGTCCGCGAATATTTAGCCCAAAAATACGGCGCTTCCATCGTCGAGCAGGGAGGCCTGGAAGTCATCACTTCTTTAGACCTATCCGTCCAGCAATCAGCTCAAACCGCCGTCACCCAAGAAGTAACCAAGGTGGCCTACCTGCGCATTGGCAATGGCGCCGCCGTAGTTACTAACCCCCAAACTGGAGAAATCTTAGCCATGGTCGGCTCCAAAGATTATTTCGACATGACTCACGACGGCAATTTCAATGTGACCACCGCCCTGCGCCAGCCCGGCTCGTCCATCAAGCCCCTAAATTACGCCCTCGCCCTCACCCGCGGCTTCACCCCCGCCTCCGTTATCGACGATTCGCCCATTACTTACAAGACCCCGGGTCAGCCCAATTACTCCCCGGTTAATTACGACGGCAAATTTCATGGAAAAGTCACTTTACGAACAGCTCTCGGCTCCTCGTACAACATCCCGGCAGTCAAAGTCCTGGCTGCCAATGGTGTATCCAATTTCATAGATTTTGCCCATCGTTTAGGTATTTCTTCCTGGACCGATCCTTCCCGCTACGGCCTGTCTTTAACCCTGGGTGGCGGAGAAGTAACCATGCTGGATATGGCCACCGCCTACGGAGTTTTTGCCAATTCCGGCTCCAAAGTGGAACTCCATCCCGTCCTCTCCGTCCATGACGCTACCGGCAAAGTCTTAGAAGAGTTTAGGTGCAACCGCCAGTCAGGTGTCAAAGCCGCCCAGGCCGTAGAAATTACCGCCTGCGCCGCCGAACCCGTTCTCGATCCCCGGGTGGCCTACCTTATATTCAATATTCTTTCCGACAATTCAGCCCGCACCCCGGCTTTCGGCCCCAATTCGGATCTCAACGTCCCCAACGTTGCCGTCAAGACCGGCACCACCAACAATCTCCGGGACAACTGGACCATCGGTTACACCCCTTCCCGCCTAGTAGTGGTGTGGGTGGGCAACAACGACAACTCCCCCATGAGCTATGTGGCCTCCGGCGTCACGGGCGCCTCCCCTATTTGGCGCCGCATTATGACCGAACTTCTCAAAACCACTCCCGCTACCGGGTTCACCTCACCCGCCAATCTCCTCAAAGTCAACATTTGTACCCTCACCGGCCAGCTCGCTTGTGAAGGTTGTCCCGTCCGTTCTGAATATTTCATCCCCGGCACCGAGCCTCGGCTCGCTTGCTCCAAAGAGGCTATTCAAAAACTTCTCGAGGACAAGGCCAAGAAAGAACAAGAGGAAAGAGATAAAATACTCCAAGGGGTACATGAACCGTAACTATCGCAACACGCTTATTCTAATAGCTTTTCTTTCCGCAACAGTGGCCGTTATTGTAATTTTGCGCTTCTTCCTACTTCAAAATCCCAGATGAGTTTAGTCAGCTCCGGCACCAATTTTTTCGCTTCATCTATCTCCACTCCCTCATTCATAATCACCAGCACAAATGGTTTTTCGGCCATCACAACTCCCGCGTCGGACCACACCCCATCCCCAGATCCGACTTTGTGAACAAGTTTTATTCCGTCAGGTAAACCCAAGGGAATCCGGTCTTCATAAATACTATCCTGCAAAACATCCAGCACTAGCTCATTCTTCTCTTCGTATATTTTCTTCCACATGGCCACTACATCCCTGGCCGTCGTCGTATTCTCCTCAAAGTCGGTGTCTTTCATACTTAATCTCTTAATCTCTTCTATCACCTCATTTTTCCCCACCATCCGCGTCAGCACTACCGGAGCCGTATTATCGGAGTTTTTGGCCATATAAGTTATTAGGTCTTTTACTGAAAGCTTAGTCCCGGAATCCATAAACTCGATCGGCCCGGACCCGCTCTGTTTATCCGCGTCCCGCAGCATATATATGTCATCCACATTCAGGTTTTTTACCGCCGCCAGCATTATGGGCACTTTCATAATCGATGCCGCCGGCAGCACCCTTTCCTCCCCCACCCCATACCCTTTCTTCTCATCCAATCTGTACACCGCCACCGCCCACGTCCCCTGGACCGAATTTAATTTGCCCCGGATTTGCGTCACCAGCCTGCTGGTTTCCCGCGACACATCCCTGTCTCCCGCCACTTCTTTTCTCTCGATTTGGTAGCTGATCTTCAACGGTTCCAGTTCCAATTTAGGTTTTTGCTCTCGCCACCACAACCACCCGCTGATTATTCCTGTCACCACAAACACCCACGCAATCAGTTTTCTGTTCACCGGCATGCGTTTCAAATTCACCTGTCTTACTAAATCCGTCATAGCCGAACGCAATCACTCATTTTACTAAGTTGGGGGGCGTCCTTCCAGCCAAACCTTCCACCAAGTTTGTTACCGCCGTCTTTCCCATCGCCGTCCTCGCCTCCATGGTAGCCGAAGCAATATGTGGGGTCAGAATCACATTTTCCATTTCTAGTAGTTCTGGCCGAGGGTCAGGTTCGTTTTCCCATACATCCAACGCCGCTCCCCCGATTTTTCCGGTTTTCAACGCGTACACCAGTGCCACTTCATCAACCACCGGACCTCGTGCAGTGTTAACCAGATATGATCCTTGTTTCATTTGGGCAAAAGTAGTTTCGTTCATCAGATGTGTAGTTTCTGGAGTCAGTGGCACATGCAGGCTTACGTAATCAGATTGACCCAGCACGTCTTCCAGTTTCAACCCGCTGCTTCGGCTATACCCCAGCACTTTCATCCTAAAGGCCTCTGCTCTGGTCTGCACCAACCCCCCGATTCTTCCCGTTCCGATAACCCCCAAAGTTTTCCCTTTAAGAAGCTGCCCCAGGAATATGTCCGGTTCCCAGCCTTTATACGCCGCATTTTTCGCAAAAGCCGCCGCCGGCAGCAGTTGATTAGACAAAGCTAGCATTAATGTCCACGTAAATTCTGCCACGCTCTCATTTACCTCGTCGCAGGGCGTATTGGTCACCATAATATTCCTGGCTTTACATTCTTCAACTGCAACATTGTCAAAACCCACCGCGTAATTGGCAATTATTTTTAATCTTTTATTCTTATCCGCCGCCAGCACTTCTCCATCGATTTTGTCAGTCAGTAAACACAACAATCCGTCATACCCCTTTTCCAACTCTTGCTTTATATCTCCCCCCACCATCAGCTCATACCCGGCATCAACCAGTGGTTTCTTAATCTCCTCCCAAAACGGAATTTTTTTGGTTACAAATATCTTTGCCATTAACTTAAATCTACCACAATTGACAAAAAAGGACACAACTCTGATATGTGATTTATTTCGCCAACTCTACGATCGTAGTTTTGGCGAAATTTATGGGCTTTGTCGCAAACGTCCCGTCAGGTTAAACGCCCCATGACTTACCCGATCAAAAGAGTACAATCCACCACAGTATGGCAGATGTAGAAATTTTCGACAAAGCAGGCAAACGGTGTGTAACGGTAGAACCATACACTGAGGTAGTGTACGAAACGGGTTGGGAAGAAGCTCTAATGACAGGCGATTGGAGTAAGCATAAAAGGGAAGTCATTCCCATCGCTCCCACTCTGTCTAAGAATCAGGCGATCCTTGAGGCTCATAGAATTAGAACAGAACGATTACAACCTAAGACTCCCTTGGCACCATAGAAGCAAACTTAGCCAAAGACCGTTCCACCTAAGAGGTGGAACAGCCCAGACACTTCTTTTCTTAATCTCTTCCCAAAATGGAATTTTCTTGGTCACTAAAATCTTCATTGTTCGGAAAAATCAACTAGGCTCGTCGCTAACTTACATTTCTCTACAAACTTTCTGTCAGCCGTCACCAATTGGCAATCGCAGTTATTCGCCACCACTAAAAACTGAGCATCGTACGGAGAAATATTGTATTTTTTCACCAATCTGCACAACTGATCTATCCCCGCCACTTTTAATTCCACAAAATCAATCCCGCTTTTTCTAAACCTATCTACCGTCTCTATAGCTTCACCTAGCTGCAACTTTTTCTTAAAAACCAATATATTCAAACACTCCACCAACAAATACACCGGAGCCAGAAGCTCCAGTTGTCCCAGCTTCATCTTCCGATAAATCTCCCTAGCTTCGTCCACCCCATTCTCTCCCGACGAAGGAACCCATTTCAAAACCACGCTAGTATCAATTACAATTCTTTTAGGCATTGTCTCTGTTTCTATCTTCCCTCACCGCAGCTACCGCGTCAATCGCCAAGCCAGACCGGCCCACTTTGTCAAAGAATGCAAAATCCTTCCTTATTTGTCCATCAACGTCCATCTTTGAACTCCTTTTCTTTTTCGTCCCAGTTTTCTCCAAGATTAATTCTCCCAATGTCATCTTTTTCAACAACGCCTCCATCCTCCATTCCTGGTGTATATCCACGGGTAAAGGTATAGTCGTTCTAATCATTTGCATATCCTCGCATCATATCATCATGATGTAGTTATGTCAATAGGCTCGCCTTAACAAATGCCTTCAAAACCCAACAATCCAAACCTTCCTAAATCTCCACAGGCACCACTGTTGAAACCTTTACCAACCACTCCTGCATTTTGTCCGAAGTCAAAAGTCCGGCTTGAGAGCCGACGTAACCCAAGACTGAAGCGGAATTAACCGTCCCCCACTTCAGGCATTCGTCCAGGGCTTTACCCTGCATATACGCCCCCAAAAATCCCGACCCGAAAGCATCCCCCGCTCCCGTTCTTTCCACTACTGGCGCCTCCACAATCGGCATGTGCCAAAACTTCTGCCCATCATAGGCATATGTCCCCGCCGGCCCATCCGTGATCACCGCAATCTTCGGTCCCAGTTTCTGCAAACCCACCAGCAGGGCTTTAACGTCTGTCACCTCCAACCCCAAAAGTTTCGCCGCTTCTTCCCGGTTTACAAACAACACCCAGGCGTTTTTGTAAGCCGGCAGCAGTTTCTCCACCCCCAGTTTGATTTGCCGCGACCCGGGATTAAAAGCGATTTTTGCGTTGTTTCTCACCGCCCACTCCACCGCCTCCCGGTAAAACTGTTCAAAATCTTCTCCGGCAGTTGTCAGATACATCCACTCGCTTTTCACCTCATCACCCACCTTAAACCCGTCAGCCGCCACAGGATAGTACGACAGGATAGTTCTTTCTTCCTGATAATTAATAATCACCCCAAACCCGCTTTTCCCGGGGACAATATTAATGTACTGGGTGTCCACCCCCTCATTTTTTAATATTTCCAGAGCTTGCCTATCTGTCCAGCTGTCCCCCATATTTCCGCTCATGGCCACATTGTAGCCCAGTCTCGTCAGCCCCACGGCATTGTTCCCCGTATTTCCCCCTATACCGAAATCAATTCCTCTCACTCCGATTTTTTCCCCGAATCCCAGCTCAATCACGCACCTTTTCCGGTCAATGCTGCACACCTCCTCCACATCCACATCCGGCAGTTTTACAAACACATCCATCCTGGCCGGCCCAAGTGACAGCATGTCGTACTTCATAACTCTAGTTTACTCATTTCCTAGTAGGAAATACAGAGCAGTCACTACTGACACTACTCCAACTGCCATCTGTACCGATACTCCATATAGGGACCAGGACAAAACTGGCGCCATTTGTGTAGGCAACATGTGAGATAGCCCCCCCACTAACAGTAAAGCCCATCCCGCAGTCGCCCATTTGCCATTGCAAGTACACCCACAAGCTTCACATTGCTTTATTAGCTTTGTTGTTTTCTTAACCGCCATCTAAATCACCGCCTTTTTCACCCGCCTAAAACCGCTCCCCAAGTCGTGCACGAACAGTGCTGAAAAGACTTGGGGTAAGGTTAGGAGGGCCGCTTCCTTAATATAACATTTCTAACCGCTTCTTTTATTTCCCTCACACTCATCCCATATTTTTCCAGTAGCTCTTCGGGCTGGCCGGATTCGCCGAAGGCGTCCGGCATGCCGATGAATTCCATTGGCACCGGGTAATTCTTAACTAAAATCTCTGCCACCGCCGATCCCATGCCCCCCATTACCTGATGCTCTTCCACCGTCACAATCGCTCCGCAATCCCTAGCCGCTTTCATCACCGTAGTTACATCCATGGGTTTTATAGTGTGGTTATTTATCACCCTCACCTTAATCCCCTCTTTTTCTAGCTCTTTTGCAGCCACTAGCGATTGATACACCAGCGGCCCGCAAGCAAGAATCGCTGCATCGTCACCATAGTCTGCAAAAACTGCCGCTTTTCCAATTTCAAACGGAGTCTCCTCTGTTGTCATCACCGGCGTTTTCTCCCGGGTAAACCGGCTGTAATACGGCCCCAGTCTGCTAGCCGCCGCCAATGTGGCCTTTTTCGTTTCCCAGTAATCACATGGCACCACCACCGTCATATTTGGCAACACTCTAGTTATGGCTATGTCTTCCAGCGCTTGGTGCGTTGCCCCGTCGGGACCTACTGATACTCCAGTGTGTGCTCCCACAATATTCACATTTAGATTCGAATAGCACACCGAAACACGCAATTGGTCCCAGCTTCTACCTGGAGAAAATACCGCATATGAAGATACGAAGGGAATCTTGCCGGCCGAAGCCAGTCCCGCCGCAATCCCCATCATGTTTTGTTCCGCCACCCCGCACTCAATAAATCTCTCGGGGAATCTCTTAGCAAACTCTTCTACTCTAGTGCTCTCCTTCAAGTCTCCGGTCAAAACTACTATCTCCCCAACTCTAGCTCCTAACTCCAAAAGCCCATCCCCATACCCGTTTCTGGTGGGGACTTGCTCCACATCTTTATCAAAAATTTTAGGATTTAAAAATTTAGTCATTTGAATTTGTTTAGAAATTAGAAATTAGTAATTAGAAATTTATTCATGCTCCGCACGAATTCTGCCGCCTAGCGTGCGCAACTGATGTAACGCGTTTTTGGCTTCATCCGCCTTGGGCGGCTTGCCATGCCACTCCGATTTCCATTGCATAAAATCCATATTTCGGGAATATTGTGGCCGTTTATTTCAATCACCGACCAGTTAAACGCCGTCCATTTATCAACCAGGTTTTCCAGAGGCATGATGTCTTCCGTAAACCCATCTATCTGAATATTGTTCCGGTCCACGATGGCCGTCAGATTATGCAAGTTGTTTTTTCCGGCCAGCATGATCGCCTCCCACGTTTGTCCCTCATCCAATTCTCCATCACTCATCAGGCAATATGTGTGCCAACTGGCTCCGTCTATGCGGGCCGCCAGAGCGTGTCCTATCGCTTGGGACGATCCTTGGCCTAACGGTCCGCCGGTGTTTTCCACTCCCGGCAGTTCCCGGTAGTGCGGGTGCCCCTGAAGTCCTGACCCCAATTTTCTCAAAGTTACAAGTTGCTCATGAGGGAAAAATCCCGCGTGTGCTAGTGTTGCATACCACACCGGACAAATATGTCCGTTAGAGAGAATTACTCTGTCTCTGTCTTTTTTCCAAGGATCTTTTGGATCGTAATTTAATACTCCTCCGAAATACAAAGCCGTAAACACATCCGCCATCCCCAACGGCCCCGCGCTGTGTCCACTTCCTGCCTCCAGCAGCATTCTAAATTTTTTATTTGATCATCAGAAATCATACTTGGAATGGTTTTTCGGCTGGGTTAAAAACGTGCGGCTCGTGTTCCAGCATATATTCAAAAATCTCCAGGTTTTTTACCACCTCTTCCGGCGTTTCCACCACCCGGTATACCTGGAATTCTTCCGGCCGCATGCGCATGTTGGACAAAAATGTGGCCATGATATTCTCCCAGAACTTGCCATACAAAATTAATGGTTTGTGGTGCCCGAAATACAGTCGGGCCAATCCCCACGCCATCCCAAATTCCGAGATCGTCCCCGTCCCTCCTTTAAAAATCACATACGCCTGGCTCACGTCCAGAAGTTTCAATGTTCTTTCCAAATAATTATTAGCCTTTATTTCCTCGTCAATAGGATTGTTTTTATCCTTGCCTTCAAAATTAGCCACATCTTTTGGATAAAAAGTCACTCCCACCACATGCCCTCCGCCAGCCTTGGCCCCCTCGCTGGTAGCCCGCATCACCCCCGGTCCTCCCCCGTTGGCTACCACATACCCGGCTTTGGCCAGCGCCATACCCACCCCATACGCCTCTTTAAATAACGGGTCTTCGGGAGTGGCGTCTGCAAAACCCAAGCACGCCACCGTTTTTATCTTTTTCGTTACTTCATTGGGCATTAAATCCATTCTAGCACCCGCTTCGCACCCACCGCTACCTCATCCACCCCCATTTTTTCCAAAACCGGCAAGTGTTCCTGCTCCACTCCCCCATCCACACAAAGCCTATACTCATATCTCCTTAACTTCTTAACCTTCTCCATCACTTCATCACTAAACTCCTGCCCTCCACGCCCCGGCTCTATAGCCATTAAGTTAACCAACTTCAGGCTCGGTAGGTATGGTTCGATGGCCGCCACTGGCGAATGCACATCCAGCGCCAGACAATCAAAATCCTCCGGCCGCGACACACTTTCCATCTGCACAATTACTCTGTCAAAACCGAATAGGTTTTTTACATAATCATCCAAATTTTTCTGCACCACCATCAAATGCGCATCAAACTTAAGCCCCTGCCCCCAACCTAGCTTCATGCGAAGTGGGGTTATACTCTTATTGTCCGCATATTCCCCATCCACAAAATCCACCTGCACCCGGGAATACTTCTTGCTATCCCTAATCCGCCGCAGCAGCACCTCTAATTCCAGCGGATCACTTGTTAATATTGCTGGAATAATCTCCATCTCAACTCTTTCCAAATATAATCGTCTGTTCTACCAACCGGTTAGCATATCCCCATTCGTTGTCATACCAGGCCAGCATTTTTACCAAATCTCCATCAATTACCTGGGTAAACTCCGGATCAATAATGGCGCTATAGCTACTTCCGATAATATCCGAGCTCACCAAATGCTCCGACACCCCTGACATCCCCGAGACCCCCAAGATCCCTGAATATTTCGGCGTTTGGCTCGCCTCCACAAACGCCTGATTTACTTCTTCCCGCGTTACTGGTTTAGCTGTTACAAACACAAAATCCGAAATTGATCCTGTCAACACTGGAACGCGTAAAGAGATGCCATCAAACAGTCCCTTTAATTCCGGTATTACTTCCGTCGTGGCAATGGCCGCTCCGGTAGAAGTGGGCACAATGTTGGCTGCCGCCGCTCTGGCTCTTCTTAGATCTTTGTGTGACCCGTCCTGGACTACTTGATCGTCGGTGTAAGCATGCACTGT